>CAMFKX010000131.1 GCA_945957375.1 uncultured Roseiarcus sp. | reverse complement strand
TTCGGGCGGCCCGACGGCGCCGCAGTGGCGCTGTCCGCCGTCGCGCTCGTCGCCTGGGTGGTCGCGCCCGAGGGCGTCGTGACCGGCGTCCTCGCGCTTGCCGCCGGCGCCGCCAACCTGTGGCGGCTGTCGCGCTGGCGCGGACTGGCCGCGCGCCGCGACGCGCTGGTGCTGGTCCTGCACGCCGGCTTCCTCATGGCTGCGCTCGGCTTCGTTGCGGCCGGCGCCAGCGCGCTGTGGCCGGCGCGGGTTCCCTATGCGGTCGCGGTCCACGTCTGGGGGATTGGCGCGGTCGGGGTGATGACGCTCGCGATGATGACCCGCGCGACGCTCGGCCATTGCGGCCGCGCCCTCGCCGCGTCGAGGACGACAGTGTTCGCCTATCTGTGCGTCGGCCTCGCGCTGGCGTTCCGGATCGCCATGGCGTTCCTCCCCGACGCTGCTATCCATTTGATGTGTATGGCGGCGGCGGCCTGGGTGATCGGCTTCGCCGCATTTCTGCTCGCCTACGGGCCTATGCTGGCGCGGCGGAGCGGCCCGGGCTGACGATTCCGGACCGCCCGAGGGATGGATCCATGGATGAGGCCGGGAGCCTGGCCGAGCGGATCATCGACCAGTCGGGCGACGCGATCATCTACGCCGACGGCGCCGGATTGATCCGTCGCTGGAACCGCGCCGCGACGGCGCTGTTCGGCTTCTCGGCTGAGGAGGCGCTCGGGCAGAGCCTCGACCTCGTCATTCCCGAACGCCTGCGCGCCGCGCATTGGCGCGGATTCGACGCGGCGATGGCGAGCGGCGCGCTGAAGCTCGCCGGCCGCCCGACGCTGACCCGCGGCGCCCACAAGAGCGGCCGCAAGCTCTACGTCGAAATGACCTTCGCGCTCGTCGTCTCGGACGGCGTCGCCGAGGGCTCGGTCGCGGTCGCGCGCGACGTCACCGAACGCGTCGAGCGCGAACGCGCCGCGCGCGCCGTCGGAGCCCCGCCAGCGTGAGGCGACTCGCCGGCGCTTAACAGAAGTCAAGGCGGCGGGATGCGCTGCGGCTTAACACCCGCCCAACCCGCAGCGGTTGGCGGAAAGCATCTGGAGAGCGAGCATGAAACGGCGGTCCTTGAGTTCGGGCGTGGCCCTGGCGGCGATCCTCGCCGCAGGCGCGGCTTTCGCGGCGTCGCGCGACGACAACCGCGCCGATCCGGTCATCGGCGAGGAGAGCGCGGTCCTGACCGACGCGCCCAATACGCCGCCGGCGATCCACCGCGATCACGCGACCAAGGTCATCGTCCACCTCGAAGTGAAGGAGGTCGAGGGCCAGCTCGCCGACGGCGTGCGCTATGTGTTCTGGACCTTCGGCGGCCACGTGCCGGGCAAGTTCATCCGCATCCGCGAGGGCGACGAGGTCGAGTTCCACCTCGACAACCATCCCGACAACAAGAACCCCCACAACATCGACCTGCACGCGGTCAACGGACCGGGGGGCGGAGCGGCGGCGTCGCTGACCGCGCCGGGGCACAGCTCGGTGTTCTCGTTCAAGGCGCTGAACCCGGGCCTGTTCGTCTATCATTGCGCGACCGCGCCGGTCGCCATGCACGTCGGCAACGGCATGTACGGCCTGATCCTGGTCGAGCCGAAGGGCGGCCTGCCGCCGGTCGACCACGAATATTACGTCATGCAGAGCGACTTCTACACCCAGGGCAAGAACGGCGAGAAAGGCCTGCAGCCGTTCAGCATGGAGAAGGTGATCGACGAGAAGCCGGACTACATCGTGTTCAACGGCTCGGTCGGGTCCATGGTCGGCGACAAGGCGCTCACCGCCAAGGTCGGCGAAACCGTGCGCCTGTTCGTCGGCGACGGCGGCCCGAACGTCGTCTCCTCGTTCCACGCGATCGGGCAGATCTTCGACACCGTCTACGCCGAAGGCAACATGAGCACGCCGACGCACAACGTGCAGACGACGACCGTGCCTGCGGGCGGCTCGGCGATCGCCGAGTTCAAGATGAGCGTGCCGGGCACCTTCATCCTGGTCGACCATTCGCTCGTGCGCGCGTTCAACCGCGGCGCGCTGGCGCAGCTCAAGGTGAGCGGGCCCGAGGACAAGCTGGTCTATTCCGGCAAGCAGTTCGATCTCGTCTACCAGCCGGAGGGCGCGGGCGCCCGGGTGGCGGCGAGCGACCGGCCGGTCACGCCGCCGCCGGCCGCGCGCAACAAGGCCGAGCGGGTCAAGCTCGGCGCCGAGGTGTTCGCCAACAACTGCCAGGCCTGCCACCAGGAGAACGGCTTGGGCGTGCCCGACGCCTTCCCGCCGCTCGCCAAGTCGGACTACCTCAACGGCGACAAGGTGCGCGCGATCAAGACCGTGACCGGCGGCCTCGAGAAGCCGCTGACCGTCAACGGCAAGCCGTTCAACGGCGTCATGCCGGCCTGGAGCCTGAGCGACGAGGACATCGCCAACGTGCTGACCTACGTCTACTCGCAGTGGGACAATTCCGGGCAGGAGGTGACGCCGCAGGAGGTCAATCTTCACCGGGTCAAGGCCAACTGACATGCGCGCCGCGGCCGGCGTCGCGTTCGCCCTGCTCGCGACGGCGGCCTCCGCGGCCGGCGCGAGCGGCCTCGTCCCGATTCCGGCCGGCCCCTACACGCCGTTCCAGAAGGTCAAGGCCGCCTATTCCGCCGAGGCCGCGCCGCTCGCGCCGCGCGTCCTCGCCGCCTTCGGCCTCGACGAGGAGCCGGTGACCAACGCCGAATTCCTCGCCTTCGTCACCGCTCATCCGGAATGGCGGCGATCCGCGATCAAGACGCTGTTCGCCGACGGGCGCTACCTGCGGCGCTGGAAAGCGGACCTCGACTTCGGCGGCGCGGCGCGAGCCGGCCAGCCGGTGACCAACGTCTCGTGGTTCGCGGCTGAGGCTTATTGCAAGGCGCGCGGGCTCAGACTGCCGACGACGGCGCAATGGGAATATGCGCTCGCCGACGCCGGCCGCGGGCAGGATCAAGTCCGCGCCCGTTCGCTCGAATGGTTCGCCGTTCCGAACGGCGCCGATCCGGGCGCCGTCGGCGGCCCGGCCAACGGCTTCGGCGTCCGGGACATGGTCGGGCTCGTCTGGGAATGGACCTGGGACTTCGACGCGTTCGCGATGACCGCCGAATCGCGCGATCCGAACGGCAAGGACGGCGCGGCGGTGTGCGGCGGGGCCGCGGCCGGCGTCGCCGACGCGTCCGACTATCCGGCCTTCATGCGCTACGCCATGCGCGCCAGCCTCAAGGCGCCCTACACCGCCGACACGCTCGGCTTTCGCTGCGCCGGAGGCGCCCCATGACCATCCGCGCCGCTTTCGCGGCAATCGCCCTCGCCCTGCTCGCCGGCGCCGCCGCGCTCGCGCCCGCTTCCGCCGAGAGCGCGCCGTCGGGCGCGTCGCTGTTCAACCTCGAAGCAAAGTGGACCAATCAGGACGGCGCGCCGACCGCGCTCGCGGCGCTCGGCGGTCGCCCGACGATCATCGCCATGGGCTACACCACTTGCCGCGACATCTGCCCCGCAATCGTCGCCGACATGATGTGGCTGGAGAAGCATCTGCCGCCCGGCGCCGCCGCGCGGGTGCGCTTCGTCTTCGTCAGCTTCGATTCGGAGGCCGACACGCCGGAGCGCCTGACGCTCTACGCCGCGAGCCACGGCCTCGACCTCGCCCGCTGGACGCTGCTCGAAGGCGACGCGGACGCCGTGCGCGAGCTCGCCGCCGCGCTCGACGTCCCCTACCGCGCCAATGACCAGAACGGCTTCGATCACGCGGCGGTGGTGACGCTGCTCGACGCCGGCGGCGCGATCGTCTTCCAGCAACGCGGCGCGCAGGCGTCGTCGGAGGCGCTGCTGGCGAAGGTGAAGGAACTGCTGGCGGGGGCCCGATAGGGAGAAGCATCGGCCGCCCGCTCGGCGTCATCGCGAGCCGCGAAGCGGCGTGGCGTCCAGAGGGCAGGCGCGGAGAGTTGCCGGGCGGTGCGACACTATTCAGCATAGACGTTGCGGACTAAGCGCCAGTACTCTCCCTCAGTACCTTGAAGGGGGACGACGATGTTGCGAACCGTACTGCTGGCGGGGCTTGCCGCAGCGGCGCTTGCAACCCCGAATCTGTCGCGAGCCGCGGATACGATCTACTCCTGTGTGCCGGATGAGCCCCGCACAACCGCCCCGGATAGACTTGTGTCCGTCCAGGTCCGGCTAAAGCCCAACGGCTCATTCGCCTCGGTCGTGTACCGGGCCGCCAACGGAACGGTGATTGACCGGGCGGCGCAGTACGAAAACGAAAATGGGCAGGAAGGAAATTTCCGCTACTGGGTCGGCAGGCTGCGAAACAATCCCAAAGTCGGGATTATGGGTTCGCTCCACCGCAATCGCGGGCAACTCTTTTATTACGAATCGGTTCGCGATAATTTGCGCGGGGGAAAAGTCGTCGCGCAGTTGATATCGCTTTGCGACGGAGGTCGTCTGGATTTCGCCGAAGGTGCGTCGCCTCCTCCGCAATATGCGCCGCCGCAGCCGGACGCGCCGCGGCCAGCGCCGTCGCCAAAGTTGCCGGATCCGGAATTCAAGAAGTTCGTGGATTGCGTTCATGCAGCCGCCGCGGTGCTGGCAATGGCGTCCAGTGAGCCGGCGCAAACCATCGTGGACGCCGCCGCTGGCGAATGCGGAAAGGAACGCATGGCGCTCGCGAACGCAATGGAGCGCAACGGCTTCGCGAAGACCTACGATTTCATCGATGAGATGACCAAGGACATGCGGCCGGGCCTCCTGGCGCTGGTGCTCAACGCTCGCGCTTCGGCGGCGAAGCCTGCCGAACAACCGGCAAGGACAGAAGCGGCGAAGGGGCAACCGCTCTGATCGGGAACGGCCTGTCTTGACGTCAGTCGTCAGGCGCGGAAAAAGAATGGTGCTGCAAGAGAGGATTGAACTCTCGACCTCTCCCTTACCAAGGTAAGACTAGCAGTTGATTTAATTGATCTTTTTCAGTTTCGCACGTCCAGCGCACGGATCGGCGTTTCTAGCCGGCCCGTCTCGGCATCGTGGCCTATTCTTTCGACCACAGGCGTAGGCAGGTGAAAGCAAGAGGGCCTACAGCCGCGCCCACGGCCGCGCCCAGCATACCTCCAGGGTCCCCGCTCTTGTCGAGGAGCGCGAAGATGCTCGCGCAGGCCAAGAGAGACGCCAAAAGTCCTGAAATCCAGATACCAAGCGTTCTCATTGCGACAAAGCTTTCTCGATCAGGCGGCGGATCGCCTCTGAACGAGACGGGCGATCGGGCTGGCCGGCCCGCCATCGGTCCACGCGGTCAAGGGCAGATCGCTCAAGTCGAGCGCGCACCATCTCGCTGTCGACCTTCGGCCTGCCGCGCGCAGATTTTTTGTGCTCATCTATTGACATGCCTAAATATATGAGCACATAAAAGCTCGGGCGGCAAGAGGTCTGGAACACCTCAAGCCGCCCTAACCGCAACCGAACGAAGCGAGTTCGATCATGGCTATCCAAATCAATACCACCCCCACATCACGCCGTCATTTTCTCGCGGTCGCGAGGAACGCCGCCGTCGCGGCAATCGGCGCTTCGGCAGCGGGCCTGTTGGTGGCTGCGCCGCGCACGCTCTCGGCGATCATCGAGCGCCACCGGGCCGCTTACCGCGATGTGGAGGCGCTTTTCGGCCTCGGAGAGCCCGACGACGACGAATTCAGCCGTCTCAGCGGCGCAGAAGGGTACGCCCTCGATGAACTCTGCGCCTTCCGACCCGGCACGATCGAAGAGGCGCGCTTGCGCAGCGACTATCTCGTCGGGTTCCTCCGTCAGGGCGCCCTCATCTCGCCCGATCAGTTCACAGACCTCGTCGCCTCCTTTGCCTCCACCCCGCTTGCTGTTTGAGGCCGCGCCATGTTCCACTCTGATCACGCCCAAACCCCGGTGGTGTTCGCCAAGGATGGGGCCGTCTTCGCCAACTCTCGCGACGTCGCCGAGTGCTTCGAGAAGCGACACACCCACGTCCTGGAGGCTATCGACAACCTCTTGAAATCGTTGATGGCCGAAAATTCGGCCGACCCCTATGCAGCCAGCGGACCGAGATTTTTGCTCGTTCCGTTCACCGACCACGGCACGCCGGGTCGCGAGTTCCGCTCTTTCGACATGAACCGCGACGGCTTCATGCTCCTCGCCATGGGCTTCACCGGCGAGAAGGCGCTTCGGTGGAAGCTGCGCTACGTTGAAGCCTTCAACCTGATGGAGCAGCGCATCAGGTCCGAGACCGTCGACGTGTCCGCCGTCCTGTCCGACCCGGCGAAGCTGCGCGGCCTGCTCGTCGACTACGCCGACAAGGTCATCGCGCTCCAGGGCAAGGTCGAGGAAATGCGCCCCTCGGTGCAGGCCCTCGATCGCATCGCCAACAGCGACGGCAGCATGAGCATCACCGAGGCGGCGAAGGCTCTCCAAGTGCAGCCGAAAGACCTGTTTTCCTTCCTGCGCGGCCATGAATGGATATACCGAAGACCCGGAAGCGCGTCGGACCTTGCATACCAACATCGATTGATGACCGGTCTTCTCGAACACAAGACGACTACGGTGACGCGGAACGACGGGACAGAAAAGACCGTCAGCCAAGTCCGTGTCACCTCGAAGGGGCTCACGCGCCTTGCGAAGGAATTTTCCCCTTCCGGCGCGCTTCTCTGACGTAAGGGCGGGGCGGATCACCCCGCCCTTCTCTTCTTCGGAGCCTCGCCACCTCCCGGCAGCAGGTCCGCCTTGCGCGCCTCCTCGGTCGTCACGGCGTGTTCGTAGATCGAGGCGGCGTTCCGGCTTTTCCACGCGCCGGTCGCGACGAGGCCGCTTGTGTCCAGACCGGCGTAGCGACGCATCCAGGCGCCGTAGGTGTGTCGGAAGATGTGGAAGGCCGTGCGCGCCGGCAGCTTGATCTTCGCCTTCTTGCAGGCCTCCCCGAGCATCCCGTAGACCAGTCCGCATTTCGACCAGCCGAACACCCGCCGCCGGCGCGCCGTGCCTTCGGTCGCGATCGAGCGCAGCGCGGCGATGACTTGGGGCGGAAGATGCACCGGGCGCGGGTCGCCGTTCTTCGTGTCGCGGATGTAGGCGAAGCCTTCGTCGAGGTGCAGATCGGCGCGGTCGAGCTCAAGCGCTTCGGATAGCCGACAGCCGGTGTAGAGCAGGAAGGCGCAGAGCGCGCCGAACCGTGGCTCTACGCCCCCGGCGGCGGACAGCAGGCGCGCGGCTTCCTCTGGCTTGAGCCATTGGAGCCTGCGACGGCCGAGCCCGCCTATGGGCCTCTTAAAGGCCGTGGCGACCCCTGACCGGCGCAGGACCGCGATCACCGGGCTGTAGACCTGGCGGTTCCGCGTTGCAGCTCCCGCTTTCGGGTAGAGCGCGCTCGCCGCCGCGTCGATCGCCTGCTGGTCGATTGCGTCGATCATCACCCCCGCGAAGTGGGTCAGTAGCGGGGCCAAGAACCGGCGCTCTCCCCCCGCCTCCATATAGGCCAGCGAGGCGGCTTCGAACGTCGTCCCAACTTTCAAGGGGCCGGTTGCGCGGCGGGCTTCTTCGCGCCATTGGTTCAGCCTCTGTTGCGCTTCCCGGCGGTCGCCAGTCGAAGTGCTGCGGTCAATGTAGATCCCGAATTCGGTGCCGCGGACCCGGTAGGACGACCAGCGGCCCGCCTTGGGCGGGATGAGCTTGTACGGCATCTCATGCTTTCCTTGACCGCGGCGAGCGCCGCCTCGTCGAACAGTTTCCGGTGGCCCGCCTTGAGCCAGCAGGGCTCGATGGTTTTCAAATGGGCTTGGAGCCAGCGGCGCGACACATTCAGGGCACCTGCGGCCTCGTCCATCGTCAGCGGGGGCGTCACCGCTTGTCCTCCAGCAAAGGCGCGTCAAAGACCTCGACGAATTCGCCTTCGATGATCGATGGGTCATCGGCCCGCTCATGGTATCGCTCACTGGCGGACCGGCAGGCTTCGCGGATGGCTGCCTCCTGCTGCATAGCCGCTTGCGCCATAGCCGCGTTCCGGGCGGCGGACTCCGCATTCTGCGCAGCAGCGCGCCGCAGCTGGTCTTGGTATTCCCAAGACATGGCGTCTGGCACGGTGCCCATCACCACCCCCTCCATTTCGCTGTTGCCCGGCCTGCGATGAACCCGATCATCGCAAGCAGCATCGTCGCCGCCGACAGCTCCGGCGCCGGAGCAGGCGCATAGGCCCAGGACGCGACCGCAACGACGCCCTCGACCGTGACGAGGTCTTGAGATGTCGACCCTGACAGGCTGTAGGTTCCCTCGCCGGGGGTCTGACCACCGGTGACCGGCGCAAAGGTGCGGACGATCGCGCTCGCCGGTCCTCCGTCAACCTGCGCGTCGATCACGCCTCCGAACCATGTCACCCAGCTCGGGCCGGTCGAAGCGAACGATGTTTCATAGCCGGTCGTCAGGTCACGGAAGTGGACATAGGCGACGCTCGGATCGACGGACTGCACGACGCCGCCCTGCGCTCCGCCGGCCGCCGTGACGTCGATCTCGATCGTCAGGAAGGCGTCGTCGCCGATCGCGACCGGGGCGTGCGTAAGGCCCATGTCCAGGAGGCCAACCGTCCCCTCGGCCGCCGCGCCGTAGATCAAGTCGCCCTGTAACCAAGTGACTGTCATGGCCGGTCACCACTTCCCGTGCAGGGCTTCGCTGACACGCCCATGGCTGACGCCGTGCCGAAGACCGATCTCCTCGAGCGGCGTGTCAGGGTAGCGGCTGGCGTCCTCGACGACCGCCTTGGCGATGTCCTCGTTCATCGCGCGCCGGGTCTGCTTGGCGCGGCGCACCACGGGTTCGCGCACCATCAGGTCGAGCGCGACGCCGAGCTTTTCCGCCTGGTCGACGAGGCCGAACCCGCGCAGCTCGGCGGCGATCTCGCGGACGATGCCGCGGGCTTGGACGATGTCGCTCATTTAGTTCATCCCCAGCGCAGCGAGGTACAGGTCGAGGATTGTTTCCTCCTCGTGCCGCTTGTCACGGTCCTGCTTGCGCAGAGCGATCACCTTGCGGAGGATCTTTGTGTCGAAGCCGTTCCCTTTGGCTTCGCCGTAAATGTCCTTGATGTCGTCGGCCAAAGCCTTCTTCTCCTCCTCCATGCGCTCGATGCGTTCGACGAAGGCGCGCAGGTGGCCGGCGGCGATCACGTCGGCCTGCGCTTCGGTCAGGCGCGGCGCCGGCGTCTCTGCTGTCTGGAGCATCAGATTTTTACTCCCAGTTGCCGCTGTAGCGGCGTGAGGCCTCGCACCGGGGAGCGGCCCTCGTGCGTCTTGACCGGCCCCTTCAAATCGGAGGGGACGGGCTTCATCGGTTGCTTTGGGCGCCGGCGCGCGCCGAGGTGCGACTGCTCGCGCGATCTCGCTTCGGCCAAGGCCGGCATCTGCGCCTTCGTCTCGGCCTTGTGGCAGCTCGAGCAAAGCAGCTCGCCGTCCTCCGCCGTCAGTCGGCGCGACTTGTCGACCTCCATCGCGTCCATCACGCGATGGTTGATCTCCCAGGCGCCCGGCTTGCAGAGCGCGCGGCACCCCTCGCGCTCGCAGAACTGGACGCCGTCGACGGTGGCTCGGCGGATGATCTCCACCTTCACCGCTCGTGAGAACTCTCGACGCTTCGACATTACACTATCCTAGAAAGGAATATCGTCGTCGATCGGCGCATTCGGCCGCGGGCCGGCGCTCCGGTTCTGCTCGCGGTCGTCCGTCCGGTCGCCCTTCGGCTTCCCGTCAAGCAGTTCGATCTTGCTGTCGAACACCTGTAGGACGACCTCTGTCGACCAGCGGTCGGCCCCGGTCTGGTCCTGCCACTTCCGCGTCTGGAGCTTGCCCTCGACGTAGATCTTGGAGCCCTTCTGGCAGAACCGCTCGACGACATCGCCTAGCGCCTCGTTGAACAAGACAACGTTGTGCCACTCGGTGCGCTCCTTGCGCTCGCCGGTGGTCTTGTCCTTCCAGCTCTCGCTGGTCGCGAGCGGGAAGCTCACGACCTTTCCTCCGTTGTTCAGTCGTCTGATCTCGGGGTCTTTCCCCAAATTGCCAATGAGCATTACCTTGTTGAGAGACATTCGATCCTCCAGTTGATCAGGCGGGGTCGGCCGGCGGGGTGTGCTGCCACAGCTCAGGCTCGCTCCAGCGGATGCCCCATTCCGCGCCGCGCGCGTACATCAGCTCGATCAGATCGCTGCAATCGGAGATCGACAGGCTCGTGGACGACGGGCTGACCGCCACGACGCCGTCGCCTTCCAGCGCCGGCAGGAACTCCATCTTCTGCCCGACGCCGCTCATGAACAGCGCGAGCCAGAGACGCGGCGGGAGCCAGCGGCCGGCGTGCTGGCGCTTCTGGCTGATGTCGCGGATCATCGCGTGCATCTTGGCGTTTTGGTCGAGCGTCCGGCGCGGCGGCTGGATGCTGACGCGAGAGCCCAGCTGCGCCTTGCGGACGGCGTCGATGCAGTTCGCGATCCTCGGCGGGTCGACCAGGACGAACGTGATGCGCTGCGACATTATGCGGCCTCCTTGAGCTGGGCGTTGAGCGCGGCGAGCTTGACTTCCAGCTCGGCGAGGAACTTCCTGACCTCGGCCTCGACCTCGGCCTCGATCGCCTCGTTGCGCACCACCCGCGCGCCGATGAACAGGCGCAGATGCTCGGGCATGCGAGGATCGAACGAGACGAAGTCGCACCACTGGCGGCCGGTGCAGATCAGCTGCCAGCGCATCTGGGTGACGTATTTCTCTGGCGTCTTGCCGCTGAGAAGCGTCTCGATGTGCGTCGAGGAGTTCGGGCACTTGATCTCGACAAGGCCGTCGTCGCCGATCAGCCCGTCAGGGCTGGCGCCGGCGTCGGCGATCGTCGGATGGGTGACGAAGCCGACCTGATCGACCCATTGTCCGGTCTTCATTTCGTAGGCGATGCGCGCGTTCGGCTCCTGCTCGGTTCCCCAGCGCGTGGCCGGCGTGTCGAAGAACCGCTCGGCGCTCTGTCCGGTCAGGCGCTCGATGATCAGCTCAGCCATATACGATGCGCGTGATGCGCTGGGGCCGCTCTTCGTCTTGGCGAGGACGTCGACCACGCGGGACGCGGTGACCTTGCCGCAGCGAACCGCGTGCCACTCCGGAGAGCCCTGGATGATGTCGGTCACTGCTTTGCCCCCGCGATGAAATTGCAGACGGTGTCAAAAATGTCGGCCGGGATGTCGTCGATCGACGCGAAGCCTTTCACCCGGGCGAGGAGCTGCGCCTCCGTACGACCGACCTCGGCGAGCAGCGCGCGGATGCGCTGGGCTTGCTCGGGCGTTATGGCCTGGACGCTCTGGCGCTCGACGCGCTCCGGCTCTCGGCGCTGGCGGTTCCCGTCGACGTCGTCGAAGGTGCTGATGTTGAACGCCATGAGCAGGATGTAGCGCCGGCCGTAGCTGATCGTGCTGCCGAAGGCGTGCGTCAGGGTCTTGTTGTCGTTCCCCTTGAGCCCGGCGCGATCGGTCGGGATGTCGGCGAATTTGCGCTCGCGGTGTCCGCCGACGTGGGCGAGGTCCATCGTGATGCGGTAGTGCCCTTCGGGCGCACCCTCGGCCATGCCGAATGAGACGGAGAACCCGCGCGACGTGATGACCGGCATCAGGCCGGCGTTGACGTCCTCCAGCCGGGCATAGTTCGACCGGGTCTGGTCGTTGCGCGCGGCCTTCACGATCGGCTCGATCGCGGCCTGCGCGTCCGACATGGCGCGATCGAACTCGAGCTTCGCGTTGCGGGCCTCGACCCGGTCGCGGAGCTCGAGGATCTTCATCAGCCGGTCCACGTCGACGTTCGGATCGGACGCGAGACGTTCGATCATCGAGACGATCGCGGCGGTTTCGCTGGGCTGGTTGGCCGGCAATGCCGATGGTTGCTGGACTGCGAGAGACATGGTTCGCTCCGGTTGATGGGAGATCAGAAGGTGAAGGCGAGGCCGATCCCGATGATCAGGCCGACAGCCGCGGCGCTGGCTCCGTAGCCGATGAGGATGAGAGCGTTCAGTATTCCCACGCCTCGGCCTCCTCGCGAGTAATCCAAAAATGAATTCCGCCAGTGCATTCGATGGCCCAATCTTCGTTCCATTGGTCGCACTGGACGCGGGTTCCGGGCGAGTATTTGAACCGCTTATCGTGCATGGAAACGCCCTCGCCTTCGAGGACATCTGCAAATTCCGCCCTGCACTTGCGGCCGAACGCGTGTGATCTTCGGGCGTCTGCCGGAATGCGCAGCTTCGCGATGATCCCGCCGGATAATTTCTTCCAACCGATGATGTCGCCTGCCGGGAGAATGCGGGTTATGGCGATAGCCAATTCGGCGCCTTTCGCGCCGCTCAGGTCCGCGCCGCTCAGGACCGCGCCGCTCAGGTCCGCGCCGCTCAGGTCCGCGCTGCGCAGGACCGCGCCGCTCAGGTCCGCGCTGCGCAGGTCCGCGCCGCTCAGGTCCGCGCTGCGCAGGTCCGCGCTGCGCAGGTCCGCGCCGCGCAGGACCGCGCCGCTCAGGTCCGCGCTGCGCAGGTCCGCGCTGCGCAGGTCCGCGCCGCGCAGGACCGCGCCGCTCAGGTCCGCGCTGCGCAGGTCCGCGTTGGCGCCGATCGCCCACTTTACGGAAAGACCCACTTTTACGGCCACGCTGTCGGTTTCGTCGCAGGTAATCTCCGCGACGAACTGCACAGCTTGCGTCCATCTGTTCTTGACTTCGAATTTCATCTTTCAGCCCTCATAAGATTTCGGTTGCTTGCAAAGCTTTGGTGCCTCAATTGGAACCAGCCCCCCCCCCCCCTGCGAGCGGCATAGGCCTGCCTGCGGCGGGCGTTGCGCTTCAGCCGCATGTCGTCGTCGCGGGCGCGCTCTTCGGCTTCTTCTTCATCGGCCCAGAGTTCGGCGGAGGATGCCGATCTGGCGAAAACTGCGCTGTCGATCAGGAGGCCGACTGCCGCAGCGGTGGCGGCCGTCGCGCGAGCCACGCTGGCTTCTCTCCGGCGTCTTGCGATCGCCTTCACGACAGTCGCTCTCATGACGCAGCCCGCGCGCTGTGCCTACGCCCCGTCCAGGCCGAGAGCGCCTTGAAGATGCCGGCAATCGTCTCGTCGGACATATCTGCCAGAGCCTCCAGCATGGCCGGAGGATGGGTGCGCAGGACGAACTCGACCGTCTCTCGGCGCGCCGTCGCGTCGTCGCAGATCGCTTCCTGGGGGGAGTGAGAGTTCATGCCCGCCTCCAGTGCTCGTAGGAGGCGTAAGCGCGCTCGGCGCGGGCGGACGGCAGGGAGGCGATCTCGTCGCGCACAAGTTCGTCGATGTCGCGAAAGCAGGTGCGGAAGAGGACGATTTGCGTGTCGGTCTTGAGCCGCCCGTCGATCGGCAGGTAAGCGTCGCACTCGTCGGTGGCGGCCTCGATATCGATGCGATGGATCGACCATGAGCCGGATCGGTCGAAATTGATCTCGGCGCGGCCGGTGACGAGAACCGCGCCGATGGGCACCTCGTCGAACTCGAATGTCGCTTCGTATGACATGACTACCTCCCTTTGATTGGGATGCAGTCTTTATGCTTCCGAAGCACAATGTGTGTCAAGCGGGATTTTTGCTTGGCGCGCAAATTGTCGCACCGTACAATGCACACTTGATTTCCGGGGGGGGGGGGGGGGTAGCGCCGATTATTTCAGAAAACGATTAAACGCAACACAATAGCCCCATAATGGCGCAAGCGACGACACAAAGGCTGGGGTTAACACATCAAAATGGGGGTCGTATGC
>CAMFKX010000130.1 GCA_945957375.1 uncultured Roseiarcus sp. | reverse complement strand
GGTCTCGCCGCGCCCGGCGACCGCTGCGGCGACCGCGGCGACCACGCCCGCCGCGTCGCCGTCGCCGGCGGGCCTGACCGCGACCACGTCCGCGCCGAGCCGCAGGGCGAGGTCCGCCTCCGCGCCATTCGCAACGCTTGCCGACATCCGGGTCATCGAGGGCTCCTTATGGCGCTGCGCCGGCTCCCGAATAAGGGCGGGACCGGTCGAGCCGCAAGACGGCCTTCGCCGGAACGCGCCAGCGGCGGCGGCGGCGCAAGGGAATCGGTCGCCGTCGCGTTGCCGCGACTGGCGCCGCGCCGTCCTCCCGGCTAAAGAGACGCTTTCGCGGAACGCTCTCGCGCGATCCGAACAAGCCGCGGGCGGCGATGAAGCGCGTCATCAACTGGGTTTTGCTGGGTTTCGTGTCGGCTACGCCGGCGGCCGCCGCCACAGCGGAGACGGGCGGCTGGCGCCCGCTTCCGTGGGTGATCGCCGTCGCCGCCGTTGGGGTTTTGGCGGGTGCGATCATCGCGATCAGCCGCCTGCCGCTGCGCGCCCGTCGATTCGTCGTGTTCCTCGTCACGCTTCTCGTCCTTGCCGGGCTGACCGGGGGGCTCGCGTATCTTCAATTCGTCCTCAAGCCGACGATGACGAAAGGCTTCCTCGCGGCCGCCTTCGCGCCGAAACCGACCGCCGTGTCGGTCGAGGCGGTCAAGTCCGAGCAATGGCCGCCGCAGCTCTCCGCGATCGGCACCCTGCGCGCCTATCAGGGCGTCGTCCTCGCGTCGCAGGCGGCGGGCGTGGTGACGGGGATCCATTTTCAGTCCGGCGGCGACGTCAAGCAGGGCGAACTCCTGATCAGCATCGACGACTCGGTCGAGCAGGCCGATCTCGCCAACGGCCTGGCGCAGCTGAAGAACGCCGAGGCGACCCTCTCCCGCCAGAAGACCCTGGTGGCGCAGGGCAATACGCCGCAGTCGACGCTCGACACGGCGCTGGCGGCGCGCGATTCGGCTGCGGCGACCGTCGCCCGCACACGCGCGGTGATCGCCCAGAAGGCGATCGAGGCGCCGTTCTCCGGCCGCGTCGGCCTGCGCAACGTCGACGTCGGCCAGTTCGCCTCGGTCGGCATGACGCTCGCGACCCTGCAGCAGCTCGACCCGATCTTCGCCGACTTCCCGGTGCCGGAAGAGGCGCTCGCGACCCTCGCCCCGGGGCAGGCCGTCGTCATGACCGTCGACGCCATTCCCGGCCAGAAGTTCGCCGGCAAGGTCAAGGCGATCGATGCGCGGGTGAGCGCCGAATCGCGCAACATCACGGTGCGCGCCGAGTTCGCCAACCCGGAGCGGAAGCTCCTGCCCGGCATGTTCGCCAACATCGTCGTCACCACCGGCGAGCCCGCCGAGGTCCTCACGCTGCCGCGCACGGCGATCGTCTACAGCCTCTACGGCGACAACGTTTTCGTGATCGAGGAAGCCAAACCGGCCGAGGGCGACGCCGGCCCGCCGAAGCTCACGGTCGACCGCCGGTTCGTCAAGCTCGGCCCGGTGCGCGGCGAGCGGATCGCGGTGACGGAGGGGGTGAAGGCGGGCGAGCGGGTCGTCACCGCGGGCCAGATCAAGCTTCAGGCGCATTCGCCGGTCACCATCGACGAAACCCCGTCGCTGCCGCTCCCGGCCACGACGCCGCGATTATAGCGATGAACAGCTTCACCGATCTCTTCATCCGGCGTCCGGTGCTCGCGAGCGTGGTGAGCCTGCTGATCCTGCTGATCGGCGGGATGGCCGCTTACAAGCTGCAGATCCGCCAGTTCCCGCAGACCTCCAACACCACGATCACCATCACCACCTCCTATCCGGGCGCGGCGGCCGACGTGGTCAAGGGCTTCATCACCACGCCGATCGAGCAGGCGGTGGCGAGCGCCGACGGCATCGACACGCTGGTGTCGTCCTCGCAGCAGAACGTCTCGACCATCACGCTGAACCTGCGCCTCGACGCCAACCCCGACCGGGCGATGGCCGACACGCTGTCCAAGGTCAATCAGGTGCGCGGCCTGTTGCCGCGCGAGGCCAACGATCCGGTCGTGGTCAAGCAGACGGGACAGGGCTTCGCCCTGATGTACCTGTCGTTCAATTCGAACGTCATGACCCCGTCGCAGATCACCGACTACCTGACCCGCGTCGTCCAGCCGCGGCTGCAGACGGTCGAGGGCGTCGCCAACGCCCAGCTCCTCGGCGGCCAGACCTTCGCCATGCGGATCTGGCTCGACCCGACGCGGATGGCCTCGATGGGCGTCACCGCGACCGACGTGCGCGCCGCGCTGCTCGCCAACAATTTCACCTCCGCCCCGGGCGAGATCAAGAGCGACTACACCCAGGTCAGCGTCGACGCGCTGACCTCGCTCGACAGCGCCAAGGCGTTCGGGCAACTGGTGATCACGGCGCGCGGCGACGCGCTCGTCCGCCTCGGCGACGTCGCCCGGATCGAACTCGGGCCGCAAGGGTCGGACACCTCGTCGGTGTTCGACGGGCTCAAGGCCGTGTTCATCGGCATCTACGGCACGCCGGAGGCCAATCCGCTCACCGTCATCAACGGCGTGCGCAAGATCATGCCGAGCATCGAGAGCCAGCTGCCGGCCGGCCTGAACGCGACCGTCGCCTACGATTCGACCGCCTTCATCCGCGCCTCGATCTACGAGGTGGCCAAGACCCTGGTCGAGGCCGCCGCGATCGTGATCGTGGTCATCTTCCTGTTCCTCGGCAACCTGCGCTCGACCCTGATCCCGATCGTCACCATCCCGCTGTCGCTGGTCGGGGTGATGATCGCGCTGCTCGCGCTCGGCTATTCGATCAACCTTCTGACCCTGCTCGCGCTCGTGCTCGGCATCGGCCTCGTGGTCGACGACGCGATCGTGGTGGTGGAGAACATCTATCGCCACATCGAGGACGGGATGACGCCGTTCGACGCGTCGATCCGGGGCGCGCACGAGATCGCGCTTCCGGTCGTGGCGATGACGATCACGCTGGCCGCGGTCTACGCGCCGATCGGCTTCGTCTCGGGCGTCACCGGCGCGCTGTTCCGCGAATTCGCCTTCACCCTCGCCGGCGCCGTGATCGTGTCGGGCTTCATCGCCCTGACGCTCTCGCCGATGATGTGCTCGAAGCTGCTGCGCCACGACATGGCGCAGGGCTGGTTCGGCCGGCTGGTCGACCGCAGCTTCGACCGTCTCAAGAACGCCTACCAGCGCCGTCTGCACGCGACCCTCGAGTTCCGCTCGCTGACGCTGATGATCCTGCTCGGCGTGCTGGCGCTCGCCGGCGTCATGTACGCCTCGACGCCGCGCGAACTCGCTCCCGAGGAGGATCAGGGGTTCCTGCTGTCGTTCGTCAAGATCCCGCAGATCGGCAACCTCGATTACACCCAGAGGGCCACCGACCGGCTCTATCAGGAGACGAAGTCGCTCCCTGAGATCGCGCACGGGTTCATGATCAACAGCGTCCGCTCGGCCTTCGCCGGCCTGATTCTGAAGCCGTGGGACCAGCGCGAGCGCAACCAGAAGCAGATTCTCGCCGAACTCGGGCCGAAATTCCTGACGGTGCCGACCGCGCAGGTGCAGGCGTTTTCGCCGCCGGCGCTGCCGGGCTCGACCGGCGGCCCGCCGATGCAGTTCGTCATCCGGACGACCGGCGATTACGCGACGCTCGCCGACATCGCGCTGAAGATTCAACAGGCGGCCAAGGAGAGCGGCCTGTTCCTGTTCACCGACGTCGATCTGAAGTTCGACACGCCGCAATACGTGTTCAAGATCGACACCGACAAGGCGAACCGGCTCGGCGTCAACATGGCCGAGATCGGCACGACGCTGGCGACCATGCTCGGCGGCAACTACGTCAACTTGTTCAGCCTGTACGGCCGCAGCTACCAGGTCATTCCCCAGGCCCCGCGCGAGTTCCGCCTGACGCCGGACTGGCTGACGAAATACCGGGTGCGGGCGACGAACGGCGAACTGGTGCCGCTCTCGGCGGTCGCGACCGTCACCGAGAAGGTGCAGCCGAACGCGCTGACCAGCTTCCAGCAGCTCAATTCCGCGACGGTTTCAGGGGTGCCGTTCCCCGGCCGGACGCTCGGCGAAGCGCTCGACTTTCTCAAGTCCAAGTCGGCCGAGATCTTCCCGGAGGGCTATTCGTACGATTTCCAGGGCGATTCCCGCCAGTACGAGCAGGAGGGCAACGTCCTCGTCTACGTGTTCATTTTCGCCCTGGTCGTGATCTATCTGGTGCTCGCCGCCCAGTACGAGAGTTTTCGCGATCCGTTCATCATTCTGATCGGCCTGCCGACCGCCTTGTTCGGGGCGCTGCTGCCGCTCAACATCGGCGGCTTCTTCGGCGTCGCCAGCATCAACATCTATTCGCAGATCGGCCTCGTCACCCTGATCGGGCTGATTTCCAAACACGGCATCCTGATGGTCGATTTCGCCAACCGCCTGCAGGAGCGCGACGGCATGTCGCGCCGGGAGGCGATCGAACACGCCGCCGCGGTGCGCCTGCGGCCGATCCTGATGACCACCGCCGCGATGGTGGTCGGCATGATCCCGCTGATCGTGGCGTCCGGCGCGGGGGCGCGCTCGCGCGCGGCGATCGGCATGACCATCTTCGCCGGCATGGCGATCGGCACCCTGTTCACGCTGTTCGTGACGCCGATGGTCTACACCTACCTCGCTCGCGACCACGCGGCCTTCATGGCGCGGGAGCGCGCCGCCGGGCATCTCTTGCCCGAGGCGGAGGGGGCGGAGGTCTGAGGGGCGCGCAAGGATCGAATCGTCTCTCCATCCGAGGATCGATCAATGTCAGAGGACAGGCAGGACCGCGGTCCGTCGCGGCGCGATCTCCTGGGCAAGGGCGCGGCGACCGTCCTCGGCGCCAATCTCCTGAGCGGGGCCGCCCCGGCTCAGGCCGGCCCCTCTGCGGCGGCCGAGCCGATCGCGGCCCCCGACGCGCCGCCCGCCGGCTACAACATCCTGTTCATCCTGGTCGACCAGGAGCATTTCTTTCCCCAGTGGCCGTTCCCCGCGCCGGCGCGCGAGCGGCTGCGGGCGACCGGGATCACGTTCGCCAACCATCAGGCGGCCTCCTGCGTCTGCTCGCCGGCGCGCTCGGTGATCTACACCGGCCAGCACATCCCGCATTCCGGCGTCTTCGACAACCTCAACTACCTGTGGCAGCCGGACATGGCGACGTCGGTGAAGACCATCGGCCATCGCATGCAGGAGCTCGGCTATCACGCGGCCTATCAGGGCAAGTGGCACCTCAGCGCCAATCTCGACCAGACGCGCGACGCGCTGAAGGCGCCGCTCGCCGACTATAGCCGGATCATCAAGAGCTACGGCTTCGACGACTTCTTCGGCGTCGGCGACCTGATCGACGGCGGCCTGGGCGGTTTCTCCTGGGACGGGCTCACCGCCGACCGGGCGACGAGCTGGCTCAGGACCGATGCCCAGGCGCTGCGCGCCAAGGGCCAACCGTGGTTCCTCGCCGTCAATTTCGTCAATCCGCACGACGTCATGTATCTCGACAGCGACCTGCCCGGCGAAGTCGTGCAGGGCAAGAACCCGGCGATCCCGATCTTTCCGACGCCCGACGACGCCCTCTACGCGGCGCGCTGGGACGACGCGCCGCTGCCCGTGAGCCGGAACCAGCCGTTCGATGCGCCGGGCCGGCCGAAGGCGCACGCGATCTATCAGTCGATCCAGGACATGATGGTCGGGTCCTGGCCGGACGAGGACCGGCGCTGGCGGACGCTGCAGAACTACTATTTCAACTGCATCCGCGACTGCGACCGGCAGATGATGCAGGTCCTGAAGGCGCTGGAAGACAGCGGCATGGACCACAACACCATCGTCGTCTTCAACGCCGACCACGGCGAACTCGGCGGCCATCACCAGATGCGCGGCAAGGGCAACTGCGCCTACAAGCAGCAGAACCACGTTCCCCTGATCGTCCGCCATCCGGCCTATCCGGGCGGCGCGACCTGCGAGGCGATCACCTCGCAGCTCGATCTCGCGCCGACCCTGATCGCGCTGACCGGCGCCGAGCCGTCGAAGCGCGCGCAAGCCGCCGAGGGGCTTCGCGGCCGCGACGTCTCGGGCCTGCTCAAGACCGGGGCCGCGGCCAAGGTCGACGCGATCCGGCCGGGCGCGCTGTTCGCCTACAACATGCTGTCCTATCAGGACGTCGCCTGGGCCGAGCATTTCCTGCCGCCGCTGTTTTCGCGGAAAATGTCCAACGCCGAGCTGATCCAAACCTTTTTGAAGAACGACCCGGATTTCGCCGAACGGGTCGGCATCCGCAGCGCGTTCGACGGCCGCTACCGGTTCTCGCGCTACTTCGGTCAGACCGCCTTCAATACGCCGAAGACGCTGGAAGACCTCGTTGCGAAAAACGATCTCGAACTCTACGACCTGCGCGAGGATCCGGACGAACTCCGCAACCTCGCTGCGGACACGGCCAAACACGGCGAACTCCTGCTCGCCATGAACGCGCTCGCCAACAATCTCATCGCCGCGGAAGTCGGCGACGACGACGGCGGCTTCCTGCCGATTCGCGGGGGGAAGTGGTATTTTCCTCCGGCGAGCGAACGGTGAGGAGCGAAGTCGCAACGCTGCGCCCGCTGGAGGCGTTGGGGAAGGCAGACAAGGGACACGCGGCCCGTGCGTTCGCCAGCGAATCCGAGCCCCGTCAAGGGTTGTAAAGTCGTGAATGTCGGCGCACCAAGGCTTCGAGCGCGGCCGCGAGCGCGAGCTGCACCGACGACTCGATCAACGGCCGAACCTGCATCCCGACTGGCGCGCGACCGATGTAGGTCTCGAGCCCCTTTTCGATCTGATCGGACAGGAATTCGGCTCCTGTCTCGACCTGCGACTGGGCGATGTCGACAAACTGGCGCCGTTTCGCTTCCGCTCGCTTGCGGAGCACGCGGGTCGCGGAATCGACGATCGACTCCGACGATTCCCTCATCATCTCCGTCAAACCCAGGGCCGCGCCGCCTCTCCCCTGCCTGCGAAGCGCCGACAGCGTCCAGAACGCCACGCCGACTGCGATGACGGCGGTCGGGATCGGATGCCGTTTGGTGGCGTAGTCGAACGCGCCGCCCCACGACAGATCAGCGAGGCCGACCCGCGCGGCCGCCTCCGAAGCGATGCTCGAAGGCGCCAACCGCGATCGCAACGCATCCACCGTCGCGCCGATTTCCGCACGCAATTGGTCAGCCCGAGCTTCGTATTCGCTCGGCGAAATGTTCACCCCCATCCTAAAGCCCTCCCAGCAGCGATGAGATCTGCGAGATGCTCCTGGCGGGAACAATTCGCGACAGCTTCAGGCCCCCAGCGCCGACGCGCACGAGAATCAAACTCACGATCAGCGTGACCACCGCGACAAGGAAGAACGACAGATCGAGCGGCAATCCGAAACGCAAGAGGGAGACGCTCAACGCGACCAGGATGAGCAAAAGGCCGGCCGCCAAGAGAACGACGCCGGCGACAACCGCAGCAAGGCTCGATGGGATCTGCCTCGCGCCCTCGCGGACCTCCGCGCGAGCCAGCGAGACCTCAACGCGCGCCAACTCCCGAACCTGACCGACGAGGTCGAGAAGCAGTTCCAGCGTCGGCCGCATCGCCCTAGCTCATCTTCCCGATGAGCAGCCCAAGAAGAGCGGCGATCGCGACGGCGCCCCAAGGGTTCTTCTTGATGCGCGACTCGACGTCGCCTTCCACGGCGGCGAACTTGTCCTGAGCGGTCGCGGCGGATTGCGAGAGGCTCTCGCCCGCCGCGCCCATCGCGCTGACCACCTGGTCGCGGCCGGCGGACACTTGATTCTGCGCCAGCGAGGCGACCTGCTGCGTCAGCTTGGAAATCTCTTCCTTCAGGCTGGAGAAATCGAGGCTGGAAACCGCGTCAACGCCGCTGTTGACCGCATCCTTCGCGCTCCCGTACGCCGACCGCGCTTTGCCCGCGACATCGTCGTAGGCGCCCTGCGCCGCAGCGCCCGGGTCGTTGGTGGCTTGACCCAAAAACTTCTCGCCCTGGCCCACGACGGAACGAATATTTCCCTCGATGTTATCTTTGTTCATTTGGAAGTCCTTCGCGATTGATTCCATTCGTCCCAACCCTTCAGGGGGTTCGATCGTTCCACCGCGACGAAAAGAATTCCTCTGACGCGACATCGCGCGCCTGTCGCCAGCCTCGAGAGATGGCTATTCGGCCTGGCCTTTTGAAAACATGAGTTGCTTCCGGCCGCTGGCCCTCCGCGAGCGCCCGGCTCGGCAGCGCGGCGCGCCGGTCCTCGGCCAGATCTCGATGAGGCCGCCCGCTTCCTCGGCCTCCTCGCAGTCGGCTTTACGGTGACGCGGCTTTACGGCGCTGTGCTTTACTGGGCGCTCGCTTCAAACCACAATCCCGCGACCCCACGACCTCGTCCGGCGACGCAACCGCGGCGCCCAACAGGCGAAAATGGCGCGCGTTGCGGGTGACCACTTGCAGGCCATGCGCCTTGGCGATTCCGGCGACAACCGCATCCGCCATTCCGGGATCGTGCCCCGCGGCGATCGCCGCGGCCTCGGATCGACCCGACAGCGCCGCCGTCGCGGCGTCGAGGCCGATGATCTTGTCCGAGTAGCCGGAGATGAGTCCATCAAGCCACGCTCTCAGAACGCTTGCCTTCGCCGCGGCGCCCTTGCGCTCGATCAGCGTGATTCCTTTCTCGATCTCGTGAATCGCGACGACCGAAAGAAACACCCGCCCTTCGCGATCAGCCCGTTCCAGCCAGTCGAGAAAAGCCGCTGGGGCGTCGCTTCGCGACGGCGAAAGCATGGAAACGACGTCGGTGTCGAGCAAGTAACCGTTCAAAGATCGATGTCCCGCGATGGCGAGGGGTTGCGCTCGAAATCGCCGTCGGGAAACGTCCGCAGATAAGCGACGAGGCCCGGTCGCGCGCGCCCGAGCGCCTTCCGGGCGATCTCCGCCGCTTCGAATGGAATCAGCGCGGCGACCGGTTTGCCGTGACGGGTAATGGTCACGAATTCGCCGCCGATCGCCTCGTCGACGAGACTGGATAGCCCCGCCTTTGCGTCCCTCAGGCTGACGGTTCGCATGCTGTGATCCCGAAAATGTAGTTCGTTGTGACTACTTTGCAGTGGGACGCGCGGGACGTCAACGCCGCGCAGCGGGCCCCATGGCGCCTTGGAAGACGACCAATTTTCTCGGATGAGGCGCGGCGGCCGACGGTCGCCCGAAGGAGCACGCAAGGCCCTGAAATCAATGGGGCGTGTATTTCCGCGCCCGCCGGATGCGCTCCCGGATCCACTTGGCCAGGCCGGTCGCCTGGCCCTCGGCGAGCGCCCGGCTCGGCAGCACCACCGGCGCGCCGGCTCTCGGCCAGATATAGACGAGGCCGCCGGCTTCCTCGGCCTCCTCGCAGTCGGCGAAGGCGAGGCAGCGCTCGGCGCCGGCGCCCGACTGGGTCACGCCGTCCGGCCCGATCCTGGTCGTCACGGCGGCGCCGGCGAGCTCCCGCTCGACCTCGGTCCGCCCCGAGTTCCGCGCCCGCCAGATACGCCGGTGCGACCAGAGCCGCTGCATCATGAACAGCGCGCCGGCGATCAGGAACGTGAGTTCGCCGGCGCGGCGGCTGATCAGGCCGGTCAGCGCGAGGATCGCGGCGAACAGCAGCGTCAGGGCGAAGGCCGCGAGCGGCGCGTGATGGCCGGCGGTCAATCCGCCGCCCAGCGCCTTGCGCAGGCCGTGGCGGGCGGCGGCGGCGGCGACCTCGGCGGGTTCGAGCGTGACGACGTAAGGCCCGAATTCCTGCGGCGCGTCGGCCATCAGGCTTCGCCGGGCGCCTTGGCGACCAGCGCGAGGGCGTGCAGGCCGTCGGCGAATTCGGCGGGCAGCAGGTCGTAGACCAGGCGGTGGCGCGCGACCCGGCCGAGGCCGGCGAACTTCGCCGACACGACCTTCACCCGGTAATGCGTGCCCCCGCCAGCCGGCGCGTGGCCCGGACCGCCGACATGGCCGGCGTGCTTGTCCGACTCGTCGAGCACGTCGATCGCCTGCGGTTCGAGCGCCTCGGTCAGGCGCGCGACAATTCTTTCCTGCATGGTCATGGTTTGGCACTCGCGCTCGTCGGCCCTTGGCCCTAGATAGCGCAGGTCGGGAAACGGACGAATGGATTTTTCACCGGCTGCCGGACGACGAAGCGTCCGGCCCGAGACGGAGGATGAGGGGCTTGCCCGACGACGAACGCGATCCTAAAGGTCAAGGCATGAATCTGAATTCCCCCCTGTTCGACCGGATCCGGGTGAAATCGGCCAAGAACGCCGTGCTGGAGAAGGCGAAGGAGAAGACGCCGTGCAGCCATCCGGGCTGCAAGGACGAGGGCGTATATCGCGCGCCGAAGGGACGCGAGCGCGAAGGCGAGTATTTCACCTTCTGCAAGGAGCATATTCGCGAGTACAACGCGACCTACGACTATTTCAAGGGCATGGACGACGACTCGATGGCCAAGTTTCGCCAGGCGGACGCGATCGGCCATCGTCCGACCTGGAAGCTCGGCGCGCGCGCAGCCTCCAGCCACGTCGACGAGACCGTGTTCGCCGAGGCGCGGGCGTCGCGGCGCCGGGGCGTGAAGGGCAAGGCGCCCCAGACCGAGGCGCCGCCCCGCTACAACGCGCTGGCGCTCAAGGCGCTGATGACGATGGAGCTGGACGGCTCGGCGACGCAGGCCCGGATCAAGACCCGCTACAAGGATCTCGTGAAGCGCCATCACCCCGACGCCAACGGCGGCGACCGGTCGTCGGAAGACAAATTGCGAGAGATCATCCAGGCCTATAATTATCTGCGAGCGAACAAGCTGGTCTGAAGCGCGGAACCCCGACGGCCTGTCGCGGCTTGAACGGGGACGGCTTTTGCCGCGGACCGGAACTGGTTAAGAGGGAGCCGCTCGGCCGTTCGGGCCGGAGCGTGGAGGATCGATGAATTCGAGAGAGACGCCGGCCACGGCCGAACCCACGCCCGGTTTGCCGGACACGCGCGTGTCCGTGCGCAAGGTGTTCGGAATCGATTCGGACATGGAGGCCCCGGCCTATTCCGAGGTCGATGAGCACGTGCCCGACCTCGACCCCGATTATCTGTTCGACCGCGAGACCACGCTCGCGATCCTGGCCGGCTTCGCCTACAACCGCCGCGTCATGATCACCGGCTATCATGGCACCGGCAAGTCGACCCACATCGAGCAGGTCGCGGCGCGCCTCAACTGGCCGTGCGTGCGCATCAACCTCGACAGCCACGTCTCGCGCATCGATCTCGTCGGCAAGGACGCGATCGTGCTCAAGGACGGCAAGCAGATCACCGAGTTCCGCGACGGCATGCTGCCCTGGGCGCTGCAGAACAACATCGCCCTGTGCTTCGACGAATACGACGCCGGCCGTCCGGACGTGATGTTCGTGATCCAGCGCGTGCTCGAGGTCTCGGGCCGGCTGACGCTGCTCGACCAGCGCCGCGTCATCCGCCCGCATCCCGCCTTCCGCCTGTTCTCCACCGCCAACACCGTCGGCCTCGGCGACACCTCCGGCCTCTATCACGGCACGCAACAGATCAACCAGGGTCAGATGGACCGCTGGTCGATCGTGGCGACGCTGAATTACCTGCCGCACGACAAGGAGGTCGACATCGTGCTGGCGAAGTCGCCGGCCCATCGCGCCCAGAAGGGCGGCCGCGACATCATCAACAAGATGGTGCGGGTGGCCGACCTGACCCGGAACGCCTTCATCAACGGCGACCTCTCGACCGTGATGAGCCCGCGCACGGTCATCACCTGGGCCGAGAACGCCGACATCTTCAAGGACGTCGGCTTCGCCTTCCGCCTGACTTTCCTCAACAAGTGCGACGAACTCGAGCGCACGCTGGTGGCCGAGTTCTACCAGCGCTGCTTCGGCCAGGAATTGCCCGAGAGCGCGCTGAACGTCGCGCTGAGCTGACGGAGGAGCCCCCATGGGTCGCGCGGTCCGGGACGAGAGGATTTCGCCGTCCAGGGCGGAAGACCTCTATTCCTGGGCCTTGCGGCAGGCGGCGCTGCTGCGCGCCGGCCGGCTGACCGAGATCGACCCCGTCGCCATCGCCGAGGAGATCGACGACGTGGGGGAAGAGCAGTACGACAAGCTTGAGAGCGCGCTGCGGGTTGTGCTGCTTCACCTCTTGAAGTGGGATCATCAGCCGGAACGCCGCTCACGGTCGTGGACCTTGTCGATCCTCGAACACAGAAAGCGCGTGCTGCGGCAGCTCAAGAGAAATCCGGGGCTGAAGGCCGAGCTCGAGGAGGCGTTGGCCGGCGCTTATGAAGATGCGCGCATCGGCGCCGCGCGCGAGACGCATCTCCCGCTCGTCGTCTTCCCGGTTGCGAGTCCGTACGACTACGCGGAGCTCATGGAGCGACCCGTCGTCTGGCCGGGCGACGAGGCTTGAACGCCATCGTCGAATAGTCGCATTGCGCCCGCGCCCGGCAAGAGGTTTGAAGGCGCCGACCGATCGGAATTGACCCATGCGCGTGCTCGCAATCTCCGGCAGCCTTCGCAAAGGCTCGACCAACACGGCGGCGCTCGACGCGCTCGCCCGCCTGGCGCCTCACGGCATGCGGGTGCTGGTCTATCAGGACCTCGCCAAGCTTCCGCCCTACAACCCTGACGACGACGTCGACCAGGGGTCGCTGCCGCAGCTGGTCGAGGCCCTGCGCGCGATGATCGGCGCCTGCGACGCGGTCGTGATCGCCGCGCCCGAATATGCGCACGGCGTGCCGGGCGTGCTCAAGAACGCGCTCGACTGGCTGGTCGCGAGCGAGGTCTTCGCCGGCAAGCGGGTGGTGCTGATCAACGCCGCGCCGCGCGCCTATCACGCCCAGGCGAACCTGCGCGAAATCCTGACCACCATGTCGGCCCGCTTCCTCGCCGACGCCTTCGTCAACCTGCCGCTGCTCGGCCGCACCATGACCGCCGAGGAGATCGTCGCCGACCCCACCTGCGTCCGCCGCCTCGGCCACGTCATCGACGCGCTGGTCGAGGCGGTCGGAGACGGCTGAGCATTGCGCCGCCCCCGGCTTTCGGCCTAAGGGGGCGCCATGACTCATGACCCCG
Organism: uncultured Roseiarcus sp.; assembly: GCA_945957375.1. Taxonomy (GTDB): domain Bacteria; phylum Pseudomonadota; class Alphaproteobacteria; order Rhizobiales; family Beijerinckiaceae; genus Roseiarcus. The sequence goes on along the minus strand of CAMFKX010000130.1, from coordinate 731 downwards.
TCCTCATCGTCGATTTCGGCTCTCAGGTCACCCAGCTGATCGCGCGACGGGTGCGCGAGGCCGGCGTCTATTGCGAGATCCACCCGTTCTCCAAGGCGGAGGCGGCGTTTGCGCGGCTGAAGCCCAAGGCGGTCATCTTCTCCGGCGGCCCGGCGTCCGTGCCTGAGGCGGGCAGCCCGCGCGCCCCGGAGGCGATCTTCGCCGCCGGCGTGCCGATCCTCGCCATCTGCTACGGCCAGCAGACGCTGTGCCAACAGCTCGGCGGCCGGGTCGAGAGCGGCCACGCCGCCGAATTCGGCCGCGCCGACGTCGAGATCTTGGAGAACTGCGCCCTGTTCGACGGCGTGTGGGACAAGGGCGGCCGCTACCCGGTGTGGATGAGCCACGGCGACCGGGTGACCCGCCTGCCCGACGGCTTCCGCGTCTATGCCGTGTCGGAGAACGCGCCCTACGCCGTCGCGGCCGACGAAAGCCGCCGCTATTACACCACCATGTTCCACCCCGAGGTCGTCCACACGCCGGACGGGGCGAAGCTGATCGCGAACTTCCTGCACAAGGTGGCCGGGCTCAGGGGCGACTGGACCATGGCCGCCTTCCGCGCCGAAGAGATCGCCCGCATCCGCGCCCAGGTCGGCAAGGCGCGGGTGATCTGCGGCCTCTCCGGCGGCGTCGATTCGGCGGTCGCGGCGGTGCTGATCCACGAGGCGATCGGCGACCAGCTCACCTGCGTA
>CAMFKX010000129.1 GCA_945957375.1 uncultured Roseiarcus sp. | reverse complement strand
CCTGCTGGCGACACGGCGCCGCCGCGGCGTGATGGCCGCCGCGGCGGGCCTCGCGCACGACGTCGGCGATTGGCCGGGCGAAGCGCGCGAGGCCTACCGGCTGCTCGCCGTCTGCGAGCACCTCGACCATCTCCATCCCGACCGGCCGGCCACCGTTCGGATCGGCGCCCAGTCGGCGCTCGAGGCGATGGAGCCCTGGGGCGGATCGCTGCTCGGCGAGGTGCGCGCCGGGGCGCCCGGCGACCGCGTCCTTCGCGCTGACGTCCGCGGCCTCGGCCTCGCCGTGCGGCGGATGCGCGCCTTTCCGGTCACGGCGACGACCGCCTGCGCGATCGAGAACCGCGAGCATTGCTACAGCTTTTCCGTGCTCGGCGCCGACACGGCGCTCTTCGATCCGCGCGGGCCGGCGCCGATCACGCGTCTCGGCTTCGAGAGCGGAGCGAGCTCGGCCGCGGCCTCGGCCGGAGTGGATCCCGCGCTCTACGGCGAGGGGAAGGCGCTCGTCGTCTGGGCGGACGGATGGCCCAATCGCCGCCCGACCGCCGAGGCGCGCGCAGCCCCGATCCCCGCGAGCGCGATCATCCCCGCCAATCTCGACGGATGGGCCTATCGCGCGCCCAAGGGCAAGGTGGCGGTCGATCCGGTCCTCGGCCGCATCATGTTCCCGCTCAAGCAGGGGCCGGCGCGCACCGCCTCCGTGCGCGTCAGCTATCACTACGGGTTCGCGATGGCCCTCGGCGGCGGCGAATACCCGCGCCCACCGCTGGCGATGCCCGCGCACGTGTCGCGTCGCCGCGTGCATGCCCGGGAAGTGGAGACGCCGCCCGCGGGCGAATTCGCCGGCATCGCCGAGGCGATCGCGGACTGGCGCGCGGCGCGCGACGCCCAAAGCGCGCCGGTCGAAGCGGGGGGCGGGGCGGCGCCCGGCATGACGGCGTTTCCCGCGCTCGTCGTCGAGCTTATGGAGAGCGGACTTTATGCCGGCGCGCTCGATATCGAACTCAAGCCGGGCGAGTCGGTCTGGCTGGTGGCCGGACCGCGGACCCGACCGGTCCTGTGGCTCAGCGACGTCGAGGCCGGCCAGCAGGACGCGCTGCGGGTCAGCGGCGGGAACGGCAGCCGTTTCGTTATGGACGGCGTGATGGTCGCCGGTCGCGGCCTGCGCTTCGCGCCGCGCGAGGATGTCGACGGGGAAGCGGCGGGCGACCTGTGCGAAGTCCTGCTGCGTCACTGCACGCTTGTGCCCGGCTGGGGACTGGCCCACGATTGCGAGCCGCTGCGTCCCAACGATCCGAGCATCGTCGTCGACGGATCGCGCCTGCGGCTCCGTGTCGAGCACAGCATCGTCGGCACGATCGACGTGAGCCTCGGCGTCGCCGCCGGCCCGCCGGCGGACATCTGCGTCGCCGACAGCATCGTCGATGCGACGTCGGAGTCGCGCGCCGCAATCGGCTCCGCGGATGCGAGCGTCGCCTATGCGCGGCTCACCGTCGCGCGCAGCACGGTGATCGGCGCCGTGGCGGTCCACGCCATCGAGCGCGCGGAGGATACGCTGTTCGCCGGCGTCGTCACCGTCGCTCGCCGGCAAGAGGGTTGCGTGCGCTACAGTTACGTGTCGGTCGATTCGCGCGCGCCGCGCCAGCATCGGTGTCAGCCGTCGAGCGCGCGCGCGAAGGTGCGCGACGACGCCGGCGACGACCCCGCACGGGAAGCGGCGCGAGACCGGATGCTCGCGGACGTCGCCGTGCGGATCGCCCCGCATTTCGTCTCGACCCGCTACGGCGCTCCCGACTATGCGCGCCTGACCGGTTGCACCCCTCCCGAGATCACCCGCGGGGCGAGCGACGGCGGCGAAATGGGCGTCTATCACGAACTCGGCGAACCGCAGCGCATGGATCAGCTACAGGCGCGTCTTGTCAACCACTGCCCCGCCGACTTCGATCCCGTTGTTCTGGTCGCGGACTGAGAGGACCGACATGCACGGCGACTTTGCACGCGTCACCTTCGATCCAAGCCGGGGCTTCACCCGCGTTCTCGCGCAGCAGGGCCGCATGCTGCTCGAATCCGAGCTCAACGAGCAGACGGCGTTGCACATCCACTATCTTCGCAAGCTCGTCGTCGACACCATCGGCGCGTGCTGGCGCGCCGGCGGCGGGTTTGCGCTCGCCGCCGGCGAGTCGGCCAACGAATTCACGATCGCGGCCGGCCGGATCTACATCGACGGCGTCATGTGCGAGCTCAATGCGAAAGTGACGTACGGAACGCAGCCGTTCTGGCCGGTTCCAGGAATCGACCCCGGCGCGCCGGTCGAATTGCCCGCGACGTTCGTCGCCTACATCGAGGTTCACGAACGGCACCTGTCGTCCGTCCAGTCGCCGGCGCTGCGCGAAGTCGCGCTCGGCGGCCGCGACACCGCCAGCCGGGCGCAGGTCGCCTGGCAGATTCGCATCCTGACGCAGGATCAGGTCGCGGCCGTGACGAAGCAGTTCGCGAAGCTCGCGGAGGTCCGCACGGCCCATCCCGGACCTTTCGTCTACGGGGACGGCAAGCTCGGCGATTTCGTCAAGGCGCTGGATGACTCTGCGCAGCGGCTCGCCGACGCGCTCGCGGCCGCCGGGCCCGACCCGACGGCCTGCGCGGATGCGAAGGGTTTCTTCGACAGGTGGGCGCAGATCGGGCCGCTGATGCGCGCCCGCGCCCGTTTCGACGCGCGCAATCTCGACCCCTGCGCGATCCCGGCCGACGGCAAGTTCCGCAGCCGCGAAAACCAGCTCTACCGCGTCGAAATCCACAGGGGCGGAGTCGCCGGCGAGGCGACGTTCAAGTGGTCGCGGGAGAACGGCTCGGTCGAATTCGCGCTCAGTTCCGTCAAGTCGGCGCAAGGCGGCGCGATCACGGCGATGATCGACACGCTCGGGCGCGATCGCCGCACGGGCCTGTGCGAGGGCGACTGGGTCGAGCTGACCTCGGACGCGTTCGAGTTCGCGGAAGCTGCGCCCGCGCTCGGCCAGATCACTGGCATCGACCGCGCCAGACGCACGGTCACCCTGAAGGTCGCGGCGGGCGCGGGCGTCGACTTCAGCGCCTGCACCCTGCTGCGCCGCTGGGACCAATCGCTCGAAACCGCGCCCGATCTCGGAGAGGACGGCGCGATTCCGGTGCGGGAAAGCAGCGAGGGCCGCTGGACGCCGCTCGAACGCGGCGTGCAAGTGCAATTCGTTCCCGGCGGCTACTATCGCACCGGCGACTACTGGCTTATCCCGGCGCGGGTCGAGACCAACGACGTCCTCTGGCCGTCGACCGCGGGAAAGCCGGACGCGTTGCCGCCACAGGGCGTCGAACGACATCGCGGCGTTCTCGGCTTCGGCGTCAAGGGACCGGCGCAGGTGACTTTCACCGATTGTATTTGCACCGTCACGCCGTTGTGCAGTCGATAGGCGGCCTCGTCCAGAGACCGAGGGATACCGCCGTGTGCCGCGCCGTTTATGGATCAGTGGTGCGGACGGCGGGGGTCGAACCCGCACGGCCTTGCGGCCGAGGGATTTTAAGTCCCTTGCGTCTACCGGTTCCGCCACGTCCGCACGCAAGCGGTTCCATGTCACATCGACGGTTTTGACGCAAAGCCCGGATGACGGCGTTGCGATGATGGGACGGCAAGGGCGCCTTGACGCCGCCCGGCGCATCTTGCCGCGGCCGCCATGGCTCGTAGCCTCGCGGCTCCCGTGCGAGGCTAGGCGCCGTCCTTGGCGATCGGCGGCTGGAAGGAAAGGCCCATGTCCCAGGGGAAATAGATCCAGGTGTCCTGCGACACTTCGGTGACGAAGGTGTCGACCAGCGGCCGGCCGAGCGGCTTGGCGTAGACGGTCGCGAAATGCGCCTTGGGCAGCATCTCGCGCACGACCCTGGCGGTGGCGCCGGTGTCGACGAGATCGTCGACGATCAGGATCTTCGCGCCCGAATCGAGCTTGGCGACTTCGGGGGCGATGGGCTTGAGCACCCTTAAGCCCCCTTGCGTCTTGTAGTCGTGGTAGGAGGCGATGCTGACCGTCTCGATCACGCGCACGTCGAGTTCGCGCGCCACGATCGCCGCCGGGACGAGGCCGCCGCGGGTGATCGCGACCAGCGCGTCGAACGGTCCCGAGGAGGCGAGCCGCCACGCGAGCGCGCGGGCGTCGCGATGAAACTGGTCCCACGAGACCGGGAAAGCCTTATCGCGGGGGGCGGACATGAGACGGCTCCTTGGCTCGGCGTTGCACGCTCGCGGTCTTAGCAAGGCGCAAGCGGCGGCGCGAGCGCCCGGCGGCGGCGTCAACAGAATTCGCCTCGAAGGCGCGAAGACTTCGCGTCCCGTCGTGGACTTCGTGGCGAAGACCTACAGCGGCTTGCCGTCGCCCCGGATCGTCTCCAGCATCGCCTCGACCGCCGCCTTCGCCGCGGCGACCGCTTGCGCCTCCTTGCCGCGCACCACGATCTGGTTGTTGAACCGCCCGTCCTTGAAGGACGGGTACGAGCCGATCGAGACGGCGGCGTTCGCCTCGGCGATCCGGCCGAGCGCGTCGCCGTAGCGTCCTTCGGGCACGAAGCCGGCCTCGACCGTCTCGACCAGCATGATCGCGCCGGTCCTCATCTCCTTGACCGCGGAATCGAGCATCGCCTGCATCACCGAGGGCACGCCCGCGAGCACAAACACATTGCCGATCCGGAATCCCGGCGCGCGCGAAATCGGGTTGTCGATCAGCTCGCTGCCTTCGGGCATGCGCGCCATCCGCCGGCGCGCCGCGGTCAGGTCGCCCGGCGCATAGCGCTCGAGCATGATCGCGATCGCGCGCGGATCCTCGCCGATTCCGACGCCGAAGGCGCGCGCCACCGCGTCGGCGGTGATGTCGTCGTGGGTCGGGCCGATCCCGCCGGTGGTCACCACATAGTCGTAGCGGGCGCGGAGCGCGTTCAGCGCCGCCACGATCTCGTCCTCGACGTCGGGCACGACGCGCGCCTCGCGCAGGTCGATGCCGATCTTGCCGAGATATTCGGCGATGTAGCCGATGTTCTTGTCCTTGGTCCGCCCGGACAGGATTTCGTCGCCGATCACCAGGATCGCGGCGGTGACGTTGGTCGGTGCGGACATGGGCGTCTTCCTTGGAGATCGGGGCTCGCTTCCCTCGCAGACAGCGGGAAACGCGGCATGGCGGCTTGTGCGAAGCGCTGCGTGCAGCATATTTGTAGCGGCGGGGACGACAAGCGGCAAAGGAACCCTGGTGACGACATCGACCACATTCGTGTCCGCGGCGGAGAAGCTCTCGCGCCGCAGCGGACATATCCGCCTGCACACCCCCGGCGACTTCGAGGGCATGCGCAAGGCCGGACGCCTCACGGCCGAGGCGCTCGACCTGATCGGGCCCTTGGTCAAGCCGGGCGCCACGACCGCGGCGCTCGACAAATTTGTGTTCGAATTCGCCCGCGACCACGGCGCCTACCCGGCCCCGCTCAACTACCGCGGCTACCGCAAGTCGATCTGCACCTCGATCAACCATGTCGTCTGCCACGGCGCGCCGGACGACAAGCCGCTGCGCGACGGCGACATCCTCAATGTCGACGTGACCCTGATCGTCGAGGGCTGGCACGGCGACGCGAGCCGGATGTTCGCGGCCGGCGAACCGCCGCGCCGCGCCCAGCGGCTGATGGACGTGACTTATGAGGCGCTGATGCGCGGCATCGCCGTGATCAAGCCCGGGGCGACCACCGGCGACATCGGCCATGCGATCCAGGTCTACGCCGAGAGCGAGCGCTGCTCGGTGGTGCGCGACTTCTGCGGCCACGGCCTCGGCCGGCTGTTCCACGACGAGCCCAACATCCTGCACGTCGGCCGCCGCGGCGAGGGCGCGCCGCTCAAGGCTGGCATGTTCTTCACCGTCGAGCCGATGATCAACCTCGGCGGCTACGCCGTGAAGATCCTGTCCGACGGCTGGACCGCGGTCACGCGCGACCGTTCGCTGTCGGCGCAGTATGAGCACACCATCGGCGTGACCGAGACCGGCTGCGAGATCTTCACCCTGTCGCCGACCGGCGCCGACCGCGCGCCGATCCGATGAGGCGAAGCGCCGGCGAGGGGGGCGACCCCGCACGCCGGCGCCGACGGCTGCGCGAGGGCGCCGGCTCTTCGCTGGCGGCGGACGACGCAGGGCTCCCGGCGGCGGACGCGCCGCTTCCGGACGCATCGGGGCCGGAGGCGGCCAGGGCGGAGAAGCCGCATTATCACGGCCATCGCGAGCGGCTTCGGACACGCCTGCTGGAAGCCGGCGGGGCGGCGCTGGCGGATTACGAACTGATCGAGGTCATCTTGTTCAATGCCATCCCGCAGCGGGACGTGAAACCGCTGGCGAAGGCGCTGGTGGAGAAATTCGGCTCCTTCGCCGAAACGATTGCGGCGCCGCCGGAGCGCCTGCTCGAGGTCCGGGTCCAGGTCCCCGACGCTCCGGTCCTGGTCGTGACGGACAAGACCCTCGCCCAGTTCAAGATCGTCGAGGCCGCCGCGCAACGCTTCGCCAAGGGCGCGGTGCGGAAGCGCTTGCCGATGGGCTCCTGGAGCGAGGTGGTCGACTATTGCCGGACGTCGATGGCGTTCGAAAGCCGGGAAATCTTCCGCATCCTGTTCCTCGACAAGAAGAACGGCCTGATCGCCGACGAGGTCCAGGGCGAGGGCACCGTCGACCAGACGCCGGTCTATCCGCGCGAGGTGATCCGTCGGGCGCTGCAATTGTCGGCGACGGCGATGATCCTGGTCCACAACCACCCGTCCGGCGATCCGACGCCCTCGAGCCAGGACGTCAAGCTGACGCTGGACATCATCGCGATCGCCAAACCCCTCGGGGTCGTGGTGCACGACCACATCATTGTCGGCCGCGACGGACATGCCTCGCTCAAGGGCATGCGGCTGATTTGAGTCCCGGCCTCGTTGACGGTCGCCTCGGATCGTCTAGCATCGCGGGGCGCGCGGGGGCCGGACCTTCGCTTCGGTCTTGTGGGGAAACGGCGTCGTCTCGATGAAGCTTCGGCGGCAAACGGCGCTGCGCCAGCTCAACAAATGGCGATCCTACGTCCTCGTCGTCGTCGGCGCCTACGTGATGATCCTGCTGCTCGGCGGCCTGGCCGGTCCGCTGCGCGTCAACCTCCAGAACCTCGTCTTCGATCAGTACCAGCGCTGGAAGCCGAGACCCTACGACTTCTCGGCGCCGGTCCGCATCATCGACATCGACGACGAATCCATCCATCTCATCGGCCGGTGGCCGTGGTCGCGGCGGATTATGGGCGATCTCGTGGACGCGCTCGCCGCCGCCAAGGTCGCGGCGGTCGGCTTCGACTTTCTGTTCTCCGAAGAAGACACGGCCGGCGACGCGACGGGCTGTGCGGCGGCGGCGGGGGCGCACTCGGCCGACGCCGCCGCGCGCTGCGCCGGGAGCGCGAGCGGCGATGCGGCGCTGGCGCAGGCGATCCAGGGGCGGCCGGTGGTGCTCGGCGTCTATCTCACGCCGACCCACAACGGCTCGCGCGCGAGCCTGACGGCGAAGGCCGGCTTTTCCTTCGTCGGCGATCAGCCGGGCTCGCTCGTCGTCGGGTTCAACGGCGTGCTTGCGCCGATTCCGGCGCTGGCCGACGCCGCATCCGGCCTCGGTTTTCTCAATTGGCTGCCCGACAGCGACCGGGTGGTCCGGCGCGTGCCCCTGCTGCTCGCGGTCAACGGGCAGCTCGAACCGAGTCTCGCGATCGAGGCATTACGTCTCGCCCAAGGCGCCACCGGCTATGTGGTGAAATCCACCAACGCCTTCGGCGGCACGGCCGGCCCGAGCGCGGTGATCGAGGCGGTCAAGGACGGCGACATCGTCATTCCAGTGCAGGCCGACGGCCAGCTGCGCGTCTGGTTCGCCAAGTCGGATCCGCGCCGCACCATTCCGGCCTGGAAGGTGCTTCAGCCCGGGGCCGACCTCTCCGATCTCGCCGGCAAGATCGTGATCGTCGGCGCGAGCGCCTCGCTTCTCTCCGATATCGTGGCGACGCCGCTCGATCCCTCGACGCCTGGGGTCGAAGCGCACGCCCAGCTGATCGAGCAGATCCTCACCGGCGCGACGCTCCAGCGGCCTGACTGGGCGCCGGGCGCGGAGCTGCTGGCCGGCGCGGCGCTGTCGCTCCTGCTGGTCGCGCTGCTGCCGTTCCTGTCGATTTCGATGACCGCGCTCTTCGCGCTGCTCGCTGCGGGCGCGATCGCCGCGCTGAGCTGGACCGCCTTCTCACGCGACGGCGTGCTGATCGACCCGCTGGCCCCGTCGATCACCTTCGGTTTCGTGTTCCTCGCCGGCGTCGGCCAGCTTTACGGCCAGAAGCGCCAGCAGGTGAACGAGATCCGCTCGGCCTTCGGCCGCTACGTCTCGCCCGCGGTGGTGTCGAGGCTCGCCGAGAACCCGGATCAACTGCGCCTCGGCGGCGAACGCCGCGTCCTCACGGTGATGTTCTGCGACATTCGCTCGTTCACCACGCTTTCGGAAGGGCTTTCGGCGGTCGAGCTGTCGACGTTCCTCAACGAATACTTGTCGCCGATGACCGACATCGTGCTCGGCGAGCAGGGGACGGTCGACAAGTACATGGGCGACGCCATCATGGCGTTCTGGAACGCGCCGCTCGACGACGCCGCGCACGCCATCCACGGCGTCCGCACCGCGCTCCAGATGCGGGAAGCGCTGGCGCATCTCAACCGGGATTGGGGCGCCAAGGCGGAGGCCGCGGGACGCGCGCACAAGCGGGTGCGGTTCGGCATCGGCCTCAACACCGGCGAATGCAGCGTCGGCAACATGGGCTCGCACCAGCGATTCGACTATTCGGCGCTCGGCGACGAGGTCAACATCGCCTCGCGCCTCGAAGGCGCCTCGAAACAGTTCGGCGTCGACATCGTGGCGAGCGAGGCCACGCGCGACGGCGCGCCGGAATTCGCCTGGCTCGAGATCGACGCGGTCAAGCTCAAGAACAAGACGCGCGCGGTGGCGGTGTTCGCCCTCGCCGGCGGCCCCGACGTCGCGGACGGCGAGCCGTTCGGCCGTCTCCGGGCGATGCACGAGGCCATGCTCGCCGCCTATCGCGACCGTCGCTTCGCCGACGCGCTGAAGCTCGCCGAGGCGGCGGCGCCGGTCGCCCCGCCGGAGATGAAGGGGCTCTACGCTTACAACATCAAGCGCTTCGCCGCGCTCGCGGCCGAGGCGCCGACGGAAGACTGGACGGCGATGATCGCGCTCGACGAGAAATAGCGCGGTCCCTCATCCGGCCCTTCGGGCCACCTTCTCCCAGAGGGAGAAGGGGCCACGTTTCAAGTGAAGCGTCCCTCTCCCTCGGGGAGAGGGACGGCCGCGAAGCGGCCGGGGTGAGGGCTCGAAGCGCGGCTATGGGGCGTTTGGCCCTGAGGCAAGGTCGTCCGGCGTGTCGACGTCGAACGACGCGTCCGAGCCGCCGGCTTCGATCTCGACGATTGCGCCGGGCGCGATCCCCGCCAGCAACCGGCGGGCGCCTTCGTCGCCGTCGAGGGTCATCGCCGCCTCGAACAGCGGCCGCGCCAGCAGGACCGGGTTACCGCGTCGGCCGCCTTGCACCGGCGCGACCGCCAACGCCGCCGGCGCCGCGGCGAAGGCGTCGATCAGGCGGTCGATCAGGGCGGCGTCGACGTTCGGCATGTCGCCGAGCAAGACGAGGGTCGCCCCGGCGTCGGACGGCAAGGCGGTCAGACCGGCGCGCAGCGACGAGGCGATGCCGGAGGCGAAATTCGGGTTGAAGGCGATTGCCGCATCGGTCCCGGCGAGCGCGTTCTCGACCGCCTCCCGCGCATGCCCGACGACCACGACCAGCGGCCGGGCGCGCGAGGCGAGCGCCGCCTCGACCACGCGGCGCACAATCGGCATGCCCTCGACGGTTGCGACGAGTTTGGTTGCTTCGGCCCCGCCGCCGGCGCGCCACCGTGACGCGCGGCCCGCGGCCAGCACGATTGCCGCGACGCTAGGCATGCGGTTCGCGCGGCTGCGGGCGCGAGGAAATCTCCATCAGGAGGCCGCCCACCCCCATGGCGCGGATGTCGCCGCCCGCGACCGGAACCCCGGCGAGCAGCCGTTGCAGCACCCAGTCGAATCCGTTCTCCTTGGGCGAGCGGGCGCAGCCGGGCGCGCCGAGGATCGGCTTTTCGTCGCGCGCCGCCAGCAGCAGCAGGTTGCCGGGGTCGACCGGCATTCCGAACCGCTCGATGCGGCCGCCGAACGCTTCGATCGCGGTCGGGATGACGTCGCGCCGGTCGGTGATCGCCGAGGCGCCGAACACGACGAGCACGTCCGCCTCGGCTTCGAGCCCGTGCAGCGCCGCCGTGATCGCGCCGGCCTCGTGCGGGACCTCGACATGGCCGACGAGGCGCGCTCCCATCGGCGCGAGGCGCGCTTCGAGCGCGCGCAGCGTCTTGGCGATCACGCTCTCCTTCAGACCCGGCAGCAGGGTCGAGACGACGCCGACGCCGAGCGGCCGGAACGGCGCGACGCTGACCGCCGGCGCCGAGCCGAGCGCTGCAAGCGCCGCATCGAGCGTCGCTGCGCGGGTGGAAAAGGGGATGATTTTCACTGTCGCGACCATGTCGCCGTCCTCGACGGCGCGATAGGCCGGCAGGGTCGCGACGGTGATCGCCTCGTCGACAGCGTTGACCCGGTCGATCGCGTCGCGGTCGAACACGGCCAGCCCCGCCGCCTCGGCGAACAGATTGACCCGGCCGGTGAACGGCGAGGCGCAGCGGACGCCCGCGCCGCGCAGGCGCTCGGCGAGGCGAGCGGCCGCGTCGTCCTCGCCGACGTCGTCGCCTTCGAGACGGGCCGCCAGCACCGTCTTGACGCCGGCCTCGGCCAGTTGCCGGCGCCGCTCGGGAGTCACGACGTCGCCCTTCTTCAGCGTCAGCCCGTCGACCCGCACGGTGTGGGCGAGAATCGCGCCGTCCGCCTCATCGATAGGCACGGAGCCGAATTTCATGGCGCAGCCGTCTCCGAGCGCCGCGGCTTCTTGCGCAGCGCGGCGACGATCTCGCCGATGACCGAGACCGCGATCTCGGCCGGGCTGACCGCGCCGATGTCGAGGCCGATCGGCGCGTGAATGCGGGCGAGCGCTTGCTCGTCGAAGCCTTGTGCGCGCATCCGCTCGATCCGTTTGGCGTGGGTCTTCTTCGAGCCGAGCGCGCCGATGTAGAAGCAGTCCGACTTCAGCGCCGCGATCAGCGCCGGATCGTCGATCTTGGGATCGTGGGTGAGCAGGCAGACGGCGGTGTAGCGGTCGAGCGGCGCGGCGGCGAGCGCCTCCTCCGGCCACTCGGCGATCACCGGCGTGTCGGGAAAGCGCTCGGGCGTGGCGAAGGCGGTGCGCGGGTCGATGATGGTCGGGTCGAGCCCGGCGATCCGCGCCATCGGCGCGAGCGCCTGGGAGATGTGGACCGCGCCGATCAGGGTCAGGCGCGGCGGCGGCGCCTGCACGGTGAGGAAATAGTCGGCGCCGTCCACTTGGACCGAGCCGCTCTTGCCCATGCGCAGGGCGGTTTCCAGCGCGTCCGCCAGCGGATCGGCCGCGATCGCCGAGGCCTCGACGAAGCGCTGGTCCCCGTCGGAGAAGCGCGTCACCATCACGCCCGCGCGGCGGGCCCGGCGCGCCGCGTTCAGCGCCTTCAGAACGTCGAGGCGCATCAGTTCAGCTTCTCGACATAGACGCGGATGCGGCCGCCGCAGGAGAGACCAACGCGCCACGCCGTCTCGTCGGCGACGCCGAACTCGAGCATCCGCGAAGAGCCGCTCGCGATCACTTCGGCGGCCTCTTCGACCACTGCGCCTTCGACGCAGCCGCCGCTGACCGAGCCGAGGAAATTGCCGTCCGCGTCGATGACGAGATGCGACCCCACCGGACGCGGAGCCGAGCCCCAGGTTTCCACCACGGTCGCGATCGCCACCTCGCGCCCGGAATCGCGCCAGGCTTCGGCCGCTTCCAGAACATCGTCCTCCCGAGTCAGCATGGCGTTATTCCCGTCTGTAGCTTGCGCCTGACAAAATGGACGTGGCGGGCGCGCTACGCAAGGGCGCGACCGTCACGCGGAAGCTTCGAGCCAGGCTTGCGGCGTTTTCCCGTCCTCCCGACCGCCGGCGAGCGCCTCGCAGAGGTCGGCCATGCTGGCGAGATTGTGAATCGGCCGGAAGGCGTCGACATGCGGCAGGATCGCGCGAACCCCGCCCGCGCGGGCGGAAAAGCCGTCGAAGCGAAGAAGCGGATTGACCCAGATCACCCGCCGACTCGATCGGCGCAGCCGCTCGATCGCCCGGGCGAGTTCGTCGACGCCCTCCCGCTCCAGCCCGTCGGTGAACAGCACCACGATCGCGCCCTGGCCGAGCACGCGGCGCGCCCATTCCCGGTTGAAGCGTTGAAGGGCGTCGCCGATGCGGGTGCCGCCCGACCAGTCGGCCGCCATCTTCGAACACTGCGCCAGCGCGTCGTCGGGATCGCGGGCGCGCATCGCTCGGGTCACGTTGGTCAGCCGCGTGCCGAACAGGAAGGTCGACACCCGGCGGGTTTCGCCGAGCGCGTGGAGGAAATGCAGGAACAGCCGGGTATATTCGCTCATCGACCCGGAGATGTCGCACAGCGCCACGATCGGCGGGGCGCGCTCGACCGGCGCGCGATACGCGAGCGTGATCGCGCCCGACGGCAGCAGCGAGCGGCGGAAGCTGCGGCGCGGATCGACGCGCAGCTTGCGCGCGGTCGCCGCGAGCCGCCGGGTGCGGCGGCGATCCTCGGGCATCACCATGGTCTTGATCAGCCGGCGCGCCTCGTCGATCTCCGCCGCGCTCATCTGGGCGAAATCCTTGCCGCGCAGGATCTCCTGGTCGGACACGGTGAAGCGGGCGTCGAACTCGATCGACGGGGCGGGCTTCTGCTCGCGCGGCTTCGCCTTGACGAGCGCGTCCGAGACGCGCGATGCGCCCGCTTCCGCCGATTTCGGCTTCTGCTCGCCGGGCGCCTGCGGCGACATCATCGCGATCAGCTTCTCCAGCAGTCCGCGGCGCTTCCAGAAGATCTCGAACGCCTGGGCGAACAGCAGGCTGTGCTCATGCTTCTTGACGAAGACGGCGTGCAGGGTGACGTAAAAATCTGCGCGATTGCCGAAGCCGGCGGCTTCGACCGCGGCGAGCGCGTCGAGCACCGCCCCCGGTCCGAGCGGCACCCCGGCCTCGCGCAGGGCGCGGGCGAAATGGACGATGTTGGTGGCGAGCGCGCCGCCGCCGGCGGGAGCGGGGGACGAAAGGTCGGTCATGCGCCGCGGGCCCTCACCCTGCGGCCTTCGGCCGCTGTCCCTCTCCCGCTTCGCGGGCGAGGGGGGCGCGGCCCTTCCCCCTCGGGGGGAAGGTGGCCCGAAGGGCCGGATGAGGATTGGCCGCGATCGTTCATCACGTCGCGCCTACCCGAGCTCCGCCCTGCGGATCTCCGCGCGGGTCTCCTCGATCAGCGTCTGCGCGGTTGCGCCCTCGATCTTGGCGATGTCGTCCTGGTACTTGAGCAGCACCCCGAGCGTGTCCGACACCTGGGCCGGGTCGAGCGCGACGGCGTCGAGTTCGGTCAGCGCCGAGGCCCAGTCGAGCGTCTCGGCGACGCCGGGCGACTTGAACAGGTCGAGCTTGCGCAGGCGCTGGACGAAGGCGACGAGCTCCTGGGTCAGGCGCTCGGGCGCATGCGGCGCCTTGGCGCGCACGATCGCCATCTCGCGCGCCGCGTCGGGATAGCCGACCCAATGGTAGAGGCAGCGGCGCTTGAGCGCGTCGTGGATTTCGCGGGTCCGGTTCGAGGTGATCACCACGATCGGCGGTTCGGGGGCCTTGATC
>CAMFKX010000128.1 GCA_945957375.1 uncultured Roseiarcus sp. | reverse complement strand
ATGCTGCCCAGCACAGATCGAAGATTCCGACAAGCAAAATAGAAAACTCCAAGTCATCGGAAAATGCCGTTTCACCGGCGCCCCCGTTGTGGGCGTGCGACCCAGCGACGCGCCGAGGCCTTGCGGCACAAGGGCAGACGCAACTTGCGATGTCGGCCGATATGGCCGAAGGTCGGATGGTAAGGTGGTTAACTTTCACGCTCGTTCGGGCGAGGGCTGAGGACTGGATGGCGGCAGACCTCAATTGGGAATTGCGTCTGGGTTTTCTCGTCCACGACGTCTCGCGCCTCCGGCGTCGCGTGGTCGATCGGGTGTTGAAGCCGCTCGGCGTGACGCGCTCGCAATGGTGGGTGCTGGCGTTCCTGTCCCGCGCCGACGGAATGTCGCAGGTGGCGCTCGCGGACGAACTCGACCTTGGAAAGGTGGCGCTCGGCCAACTGATCGACAGGCTGGAGAAGACCGGCTTCGTGTCGCGCCGGCCCGACGAAGTCGACAAGCGGGTGAAGCGGGTGTTCCTGACGAAGCGCAGCCAGGCGCTGATCGCCCGCATTCGCGACAGCGTGAGCGTGACGGAGAAGCAGATCCTCGAGCGGATCGACGAGACCGACCTGAAGGCGACGGTCAGCGCCTTGCGGGCGATGAAGGAAAACCTGCTCGCGATGATCGAAGACGAGGACGCCTCCTCCGACGCCGCCTGAGACGACGCGACCCTTCAGCGCGCGGCTCGGCTCACCGTATCGGCGAATGCGCGCGCCCGCTCCCGCTGGAACTTCTGGACCTTGCCGGCCGGCGTGGTCGGGAAGGAGGCGACAACCTCGAGGTGGTCGGGCCAATATTGCTTGGCCACCTTGTTCTCGGTCATGAAAGTCTGCACGGCGGCGAGGTCGAGGGCATGGCCGGCGCGCAGGACGACGAAGGCGCAGGCCCGTGATCGAAATCGCGGAATACTCTGGGCGCGATCAACAGCCAGCTCGCGGCGGATTGTCCGCGCCCTCCGCCGCCCGTTATCATTAGTTAGTTCACTATTTGCCGAGACCATCTTTGACGTCGAGCGATCGTCCGCCGTCGCCTCGACGCGGCGCGCCGCTGGCCGACCTTGCCCGCATCGTCGCGCGCCGGCGTCTCGACGCGCTCGAGCGAGCGAGGGCGCTTGGCCGTTGCCGGAATGCGCCGTCCTAGGTCGTCCGCGAAGCCGACCTCGGCCGTCGGATGCGGCGACATCGTCAGCGTGGGGATCGATCCGGCGATCGAGCCGCCGATGATGACCTCTCGCCGCGCCATGGGCGTCTCCGCCCGCGATCCGCTCAGAGTTTCGCGGCCAGCGCCGCCCATTGCGCCGCGAGGCGGTCGCGGTGAGCAGGCGGGGCGACGCCGATCAGGGCTCGGGCGCGCGCGTCGTGGTCGAGCCCTCTGAGGTCGGCTACGCCGTGCTCGGTGACGACGACGTCAGTATCCATGCGCCCGAGCGACACGGGACCCGCCGCCTCGCCCGGGGCCACGATGCGGCTGACGGCGCCGCGGTTCGCCGATGCGGCCAGCGCCACGATCCTCGTCCCTCCTGCAGCGCGGGCGCCGCGCGCGAAGTCGGACGCCCCGCCGGCGCCGGAGACGAAGCCGGACGGCCCGACCTCGGCGAAAGCCTGACCGAACAGGTCGACCGAAATCGCGGAATTGACCGTCACGAACTTCTCCAGGCCCGAAAGGATCTTTGCCGAATGGGTGAAGGAGACCGGGTGGAAGCGATAGGCGTCGCCGCCGACGCGGTCGTAGAGACGACGCGAGCCGATCGCGACGCCGCCGGTCACGCTGACCCCGGGCGCGAGCGCGCCGGCGTCCTGAAGGTCCACGACCGCCTCGGGCACGAGGCCGGAGTGAAGCCGGAGGGCCTTGCGGCCGGCGAGGGCGCGCAACGCCGCGGTCGGAATCTTGCCGAGCCCCGTCTGGAGCGTCGCGCCATCCGGAACGAACCGCGCCACGCTCGCGCCGATCGCCCGCGACGTCGCGTCGTCCGGCGACGCGGAGATCTCCAGGAGCTCCTGCTCCGCTTCGACATAGGCGGTCAGCGCGTCGAATGGCACGCCGCACGGGCCCGCGGCGCGCGGCAGACGCGGATTGATGTGGGCGATCCGGATCGGAATTCTCGGCCACAGGTCGGCGAGGAAGTCGACGACCGGACCGAAGCCGCACACGCCGTCGCGGTCCGGCGGCGTCGCCATGAACAGGGCGGCGTCGATCGGGGCGCCGCCGAGCCAGTCGAGGATGTCGCCGTAACAGAAGGGCAGGAACTTCACCGCCGCGCCCGCCGCCTTCAGCTCGGGCGTCATGAAGAACGTTTCTACCCTGCACTTCGGACCCGCGAGCCAGGTCCGCACATTCAGCCCCGGAACGAACACGCCGGTGAAGGTCGTCGCCCCGAGCGTCGCGCCGGCGCGCGCGACCGCGTCGGCGAGGATCAGCGACTCGCCCGAGCAGCCCGAGATCAGGACGCGGCTGTCGGGCGGCAGGACCGAAGCGATCGCGCCGGGATCGAGGCGGCGTGGAGGCATCGCTCGGGCGCTATTTCACGAAGGCGTGGACGTCGGGCTTGCGCTTGCCCATGAAGGCGCGCGCGCCCTCCGTGGACTCCTCCGTCTCGTAGAAGAGCTTGACCGCGCTGAGCATCGCCAGGCTGATGCCCCGGATGTTCTCGCTGTCGGCGTTGAACGAACGCTTGGCCAGCGCCAGCGCCTTCGGGGAACGCTCGGCCAGTGCGTCTGTCCAGGACTTCACCGCCGCGTCGAGCTCGGCCAGCGGCACGACCTTGTTGACGAGGCCCATCTCCGGCGCCTGCTGCCCCGATGCTGCCCGTTGAGGAACCACGTTTCCCGGGCGCGCTTGTCGCCGATGCGGCGGGCGAGGAGGGCGGCGCCCCAGCGCTGCGGGGCGAGCGCTTCCGTCTCGGCGGCCGCCTGGGGCTTGAGATCGAAGACCGCGACCTTGCCGCCTTCCTCGGCGAGTCTCCGGCGCGAGGGCGCGTCCGATTTTCCCTGTCCGCCGCCGGTGACGACCGCCACCTTGTCCTTCAGTCCGCGCATGAGGTCGGGCTCCGTTTCAGCCGATGTTGTGCAGGTCGGTGGGCTCGTCGACCTCGGCTTCGCCGCCGAGGATCTCAAGCAGGGTCTCTTTCAGCACGCGCAGCGTCTCGGTCGCCTGGGCGAGCGCCTCGTCGGGAACCCGGCCGAGAAGGTCGAGTTCGACGGCCTCGACGCTTTCCCGGATGGCGCCGACCATCTTCGCGCCCGCGCGGGTGAGGAAGACCCGGCGCGCCCGCCCGTCGTGCTGATCGGTCCGGCGCTCCACGAAACCGGCGGTCTCCATGCGGTCGAGCAGGCTGCCGACCGCGACCTTGGTCAGGTCGAGCTCCGAAGCGAGCGCCGTCTGGGTCATGCCGTCGCGGCGCGAAAGGAACGCCAGCACCCACCACTGCGCGCGCGTGATGCCGAGCGGCCTGAGCGCGCGGTCGACCGCGACGCGGCGAAGCCGCGACACGTCGTGGATCAGAAAGCCGAAGCGAAGGCCGGTGTTGAGGTCGCGCTGCGCCATGTCCCGCCTATTGCCGTTGGGTCTTCGGAGTGAGGCAACCCTTGAACATCTCCCGGGCGATGATCGTCTTCATCACCTCGACCGATCCGCCGGCGATCTTCACCACGCGCGCGGCGGCGTAGGCCCGGCAGATCGGGTGCTCCCACATGTAGCCCAGCCGCCGAACAGCTGCAGGCACTTGTCGGTCGCCTCGCAATGCAGCTCGGACGTCCTCCTCGACGAACCGGCGAACGGTCGCGCGCCAGATCTCGTGCTCTTCGCTGAACAGGGAGCGTTCGCTCATGTCTGTCGTCTTTCCTCGCGTCGTCAGGCGCGCTGCGGCTTGTCGCGCTGGGTCGAGCGCTGGATCGCCTCGCGGGCCGCGCGCCATTGCTCGTCCGTCAACGACGTCAGATCGGCGAAGGTCGAGGGCCCGGCGAGATGCTGGCCGCCGTCGATCGCGATCGTCTGGCCGGTCAGGTAGTCGCAGGCGTCGGAGAGGAGGAAGACGATCAGGTTTTGCAACTCCTCGATGCGGCCGTAGCGCCCGAGCGGCACGGCGTCGGGGCTCGTCGCCGAGGATTTCGCATCGGGAATCGGGTTGAGCTTCTCCCATGCGCCTTCGGTCGGGAACGGCCCCGGGGCGGTGGCGTTCAGGCGGATGCCGTAACGGCCCCATTCGACCGCGAGCGACATGGTCATCGCGTGCAGCGCCGTCTTGGCCATGGCGGACGGGACGACGAACGCGCTCCCCGTCCACACCCAGGTCACCAGATTGCTGACCACGGAGCCCTTCAGGCCCTCGTCGATCCAGCGCTTTCCGGCGGAAAGGGTCACGTGGAAGGACCCATCCATGACGGTCGAGGTGACGGCGCGATATCCTCTCGGGCTCAGGTCCTTGGTCGGCGCGATGAAGTTCGCCGCGGCGTTGTTGACCAGGCCGGTCAGCGGGCCCTCGGCCCAGATGCGGTCCATCATCGCCTCGACCTGATCGGCGTCGCGGACGTCGCAGACGTGAAACGAGGCGGACCTCGCCGCGCCTTCGGAGATCTCCCGGGCGGCCTCCTCGAGCAGAGGGAGGCGTCGCCCGCAGATGTGCAGCTTGGCGCCCTTGCGCGCGAGCGCTCTGGCGATCTCCTTGCCGAGTCCGCCTCCGCCGCCGGTGACGAGGACGCTCTTGTCTGCGAGCGCGCCGTCACGAAAGATATCGATGCTCACGAAGGCGATCCTCCAAGGTCCCGGATTCTGCCGCCGCTGCGGCCTGCCAAAATCGTAAATACATTTACAAATGGTCGCGACCATGTCAAGTTCGGGGGCAATTCGAAGCAAGGGCGGACGCGTGAATCCGGTGGTGGCGCAATCCAGCGCGACAGAGGGGCGATGGCCGTTGGGGGCCTAGGCGCCGCTGCTTCGGCCGGATTCCGCGGCCGCCGTAAAAGCCCTGCGTTTCTTCGGACTTGGCGGGCGACTGGGCGGCGCTCGCAGCATCGCCGGCTGGGATGAGGACGCGCTCGCTCTGGCCGTCGAGGCGCCTCGCCTCGCGACGCGCGCCGGACGTCGCAGTGTTCGCCTCCACCTCTGGACCTTTCCTCGAAAGATCGCACGCTGCCTTATTGATTGACGCCCTAGGCGACCCGCGCCCGCGACGTCGCGGGCTCCCGACGCTGCGCCGTCGCGGCGTTGCTCGACGCCATCGTCGGCGGCGGCGAGACGCTGGTCGCGGCCGGCGAGCGACGGACCGTGGCGAGGAGTTCGACCGGCTCGCGCCGCTGAGCATCGTGCCGCCCGAGTCGGCGCGCGCTTCGAGCGCGGGGAAGAGATCGAAGACGGTCCTCAGGCTCCAGCGCCCTCCTCTGCGTGCGCGCGCAGGCCGAAGCATTCGTGAAGGCGTACAGGGCGAAGTACACGGCGAAACGGCTGCCTATACGTCGGCCAACCAGTACGCCGCGACCCAGCTCATGGCTGCCGCTGTCAACAAGGCGTGCTCGACCGACGTATCGGACGTGCGGGCGGCGCTCTCGGGGGCTCAGGGCCGAGACGTCTACCGCGCGGCGGAGGTGCGCGCCGCCGACCATCAGACGGCGCGGCCGATCGTCATGAACCAGATCGTCAAGGGCCCGGACGGCAAGGCGAGCTACCAGATCGAGAAGGTCTTCCCCGGTGCGGAGCTCCTGCCTCCCGTGGACCCGGTCTTCAAAATGTGATGTGGACGTTCCGCCGCGCCGCCGCTCGCCTCGCTGCGCCGCCCCTCGCGGGGGGCGGGGCAGGGGTGAAGGCTTGAAGCCTCTCCGCTTCTGGGGGGGACGGGATACCTGGAGACGACAGGGTCTTGAGCTCTCCAGACGGCGGCGTAGTATCCTCTTCTTGAGAAACTCCCAGGCGCTATCGGCGACGCAAGCGCCGTCGACGAGCGCGGCCCTGTCTCAGGATTGGCGGGTCCGGCTGTCCGCGCCGCGGGTTGACGATCGCGGCGATGCGATTGGAGGGTTCAAGGCTGTGACAGCAAGGCTGCACGTTGCGGAGCAGCGCCGCTCCGCCCTTGCCGGCGTCGAGGCCTTCACGCTCACGTCCGATCGTTCATTTCCGCGTCACGCCCACGACGCCTTCGGCGTCGGCGTGCTTTCGGTCGGCGCACATCGTTCCTGGAGCGGCGTCGGTCACGTCGAGGCCTGCGCCGGCGATGTCATCACCGTCAATCCCGGCGAGATGCACGATGGCGATCCGGTGGCGGGACGCGTCCGGTCGTTGAGAATGCTCTATTTCGATCCCGGCCTGGTAGCCCGAGCGCTTCGGGAAGATCTGCCGTGCGATGCGGAGATCGCCCGCCCGGTGCTGAACGACCCCCTCCTTGCGGAACGGTTCGGCCGGCTCTTCGCCTGTCTGACGGCGCCTGCGCCCGACACCCTCCATGCCGAGCAGAGCGCATTGCGGATGCTCGCCCATCTGCTCGCTCTCTACGGTCGCTGCCCGCTTTCGTTGTCCGATCCGCCGCCCGCCGTGGCCCGAGCCCTTCAGCGTCTGAGGGAGGCGCCCGAACTCCCGATTGCCCTTGCGGACCTGGCCGCGCTCTCGGGAGTAAGCCGCTTCCAGCTCCTGCGGGGCTTCGCGCGCGCCGTGGGGACCACGCCGCACGCCTACCAGCTCCAGCAGCGCGTTCGCCTCGCTCGGCGCCTGCTTGCGGCCGGGCAGCGGCCCGCCGAGGCGGCGGCCGGCGCCGGCTTCGCCGACCAGAGCCACCTCACCCGCGCCTTCCGCCGGCAATTCGGCGTGACGCCGGCCCGCTATCGCGCCGCCGTGGTCTGACCGCGGCGGCCGCAATCGCGTTCTAGACCGCCCCTCGAGCCGGCCGCAGGATGGCCGCCGACCGAGACGAGGGGAGAGCGATGCGTTCGGGCTACATCCACGGTTACGAGGACGCGGAGAACCTTCGCCTGAGCGATCAGGCTTCGACGCTGGAGGCGCTGCTGCACCACGACACCGGTTACCCCGCGGGCAGCGCGGTCCTGGAGGCGGGATGCGGGGTCGGGGCTCAGACCGCGCCGCTGGTTCGCAACAGCCCCGGCGCGCGAATCACCTGTCTGGACATCTCGCCCGCTTCGCTCGCCGGCGCAGAGGCCCGCCTCCGGGCCGAAGGCCTGCCCCTGCCGGAGTTCCGGCGCGGCGACGTTTGCTCCCTGTCTCTCCAGGACGCGAGCTTCGACCACGTCTTCGTCTGCTTCGTTCTGGAGCACCTCTCCGACCCGGCCGCGGCTTTGACCGAACTCATGCGGGTGCTTCGGCCCGGCGGGAGCCTGACCGTTATCGAGGGCGACCACGGCTCCGCCCTGTTTCATCCCGATGATCCGGCGGCGCGCGCCGCGATCCGTTGCCAGGTGATGCTGCAGCGGGCGGGCGGCGGCGACGCCGAGATCGGTCGTCGCCTCTACCCGTTGCTGACGACGGCGGACCTCGAAGAGGTTCGCGTCTCGCCCCGCCAGGTCTACGTCGACGCCAGCCGCCCCGCGCTGGTGGACGGCTTCATCCGAAAGACCTTCACGGCAATGGTGTCTGGGGTACGGAACGAGGCGATCCGAGCGGGCCTTACCGACGCCCGCGCCTTCGACGCCGGGATCGAGGCGCTGCATCGCACGACCGGTCCGGACGGCGTGTTCTGCTACACGTTCTTCAAGGCGACCGGCTTCAAGCGGTGACTCGGGCGTCAGCTCGCCAAAGCGCGCCGCCTGGGACGCGCCGCCCTCCCTGACGAGTCGCGAACGGGACGGACCTCGTCACCGCAGGCGGACCTCGCCCCGATCCAGCACCGCCGCCCAACGCGCGCGCGGGCGCCCGGAACCGGAGGCCGCCCGGCCGACGGAGATGCGGCCGTGCTCGTTCTCAGCGGCGCAGCGCGAGCGGAATCCGGTGTCCGACACGCGGTCGAGCCCGAGCAGATCGGCGACGTCCGCGCCGTCCCACTCAGGCGTTCGTCATCCTCCGTCGGTCCGGTTCAAGTCGTCCATTGATGATGTCCAGTCTCGTTGATGCTGGCGACGCCGTGGCGGCGGTCGGCGAAATGCCGGAGGCGGGTCATGGAGCCGTAACCGACCAGAATGCGCGTGACGCCGTCGATTCCGAGGGCATTGACAGGAAGATGTTGATCGGCAGGCCGTGAGACGGCGACGCGCGCCGTCGTCGGCTGGCCCGCGACGGTCGCGTCGAGCGCGGCGACGACGCCCTGCCGGAATTTGGCCGGGTCGCCGCCGAGATAGCCGATCGGGTCCGCCAGGAATCGCGTCCAGGCCTCGCCGCCTTCCGCCCCCAGCGTCTCCGTGGACCGGTAGCGCAGGCTGGCGCGGCCTCCGCCCACAGGTCGATCGTCTCGATGGGCAGGCCGGTCCGGTCGGCGAGCGGTTCCGCCGTCTGCGCCCGCGCCGAGCCTTCCGGGCCGCCTGCCGGGCGGGCGAGGCCTGCGCGATCCCGCGCCGGCAGTCGACGGACTCCGCGCGTCGCGGGAATTCGCGCCTGCGCGTCAAAGGCTGGCTCGCAGCGCAGCGCCGCGCTAGCAATCCCATCGGGAGGTCGGCGGCGCCCGTGCCAGCGCAGGCGTCCGGAGAGGCGAACCAAGATGTCGAAGCTCGCGTTCCTGGTCGCCGGCACGTTCTTCATGGAGTTCCTCGACGCCACCATCCTGACCACGGCGCTGCCGCGCATGGCCGAATCGATGCAGGTCGGCGCGGTCGACCTCAACGTCGGGGTGTCTATCTATTCGCTGACGATCGCCGTGTTCATTCTCCCCAGCGCCTGGCTCGTCGAGCGGTTCGGCGCGCGGGCCGTCTTCACCCTGGCGATCGTCCTGTTTACGCTGAGTTCGATCGCCTGCGGCTTCGCAAACACCCCGGCTGCGTTCGACCTGGCCCGCGCCTCCCAGGGCGTAGGCGGCGCCCTGATGGTTCCAGTCGGCCGGGTCGTGGTGCTGCGCACGACGGCGAAGACCGACCTGATCCGCGCGGTCGCCATCATCACCTGGCCCGGGCTCACGGCGCCGCTCGTCGGGCCTCCGCTCGGAGGGTATCTCGCCGACGCGTTCTCTTGGCGCGCGATCTTCTTCGTCAACGTGCCGCTCGGCGTCGTCGCGGCCGTGCTCGCCTGGGCCTGGACCCCCAAGCTCGAGCCGGGGCCGACGAAGCCCTTCGACCTTCTCGGGTTCGGGCTCGCCGGCGGCGCGCTCGCCTGCGCGCTGTTTCTGCTCGACCGGATTTCCGTCGCCGGCGACGGCGCCGTCGTCATCGCGCTCGCGCTCGCCTGCGTGGCCCTAGCCGCGGCCTTCGTGCGGCATGTGCGGACCGTCCCGCATCCCATCCTCGATCCCCGGCCGTTCCGCTATCCGACCTTCACCGCCTCGATGGTCGGGGGGACGGCGGCGCGCGTCGTGCTGAACGCGGTTCCCTTCGTCGCGCCACTGATGTTCCAGCTCGGCATGGGCTACGACGCCGTCCGGTCCGGCCTGATGCTGACGCCGCTGTTCATCGGCAACATCGGCATCAAGCCGTTGACGACTCCGATCCTGCGGACTTTCGGATTCCGCCCGGTGGTGCTCGTCAACGCCGTGATTCAGATCGCGACCCTGCTGGGCTGCGCGCTGATCGGCCCCGAGACGCCATGGCTCCTCGTGGCGGCGCTGCTGTGCGTGTCGGGCGCCTCGCGGTCGATGCATTTCACCTCGCTCAACACCTTGCCGTTCTCCGACGTCCCGCAGGACCAGATGTCGATGGCCAACCTGATCTTCAGTGTGTCGTTTCAGGCCAGCATGGCCTTCGGGGTCGGGCTCGGCGCCGCCGCCATCATGATCGGCGGGCTGCTGTTCGAGCCGGCGCAGGCGCTCGCCCCGTTCCGGTTTGCTTTCGTCGTGCTCGCCGGGCTGATGCTGCTTGCGCTGCTCGACCACTGGAGGCTGGCGCATGACGCGGGCGCCGCCGTCGCCGCCCCGCGCCGATCGTGAAGGCCTTCCTTCAAATCGCCGCCGGCGGCGGCGCCGGCTTGCCGAGGATGAGGTCGGCGCCTTTTTCGGCCACCATGATGGTCGGCGCGTTGGTGTTGCAGGACGGGACGAACGGCATGACCGAGGCGTCGACGACGCGCAGCCCCTCGATTCCCTTGAGCCTCAGGTCCGGCGTCACGACCGCGTCGGGACCGGCGCCCATGGCGCAGGTTCCCACCGGATGGTGGTCGGTCTTGGCCGAGCGGCAGGCGTATTCGAACAGCGCTTCGTCGCTCGTGAGATCGTCGCCCGGCAGGCGCTCGGCCAGCACGTAGGGCTTGAGCGCCGGCTGGCGCATGATGTCGCGCGCGACACGCAGGCCCGCCAGCGCGGTTGCGCGGTCGTAGGGATCGGCCCAGTAGTTCGGGTCGAGGAGCGGCGCGGCCTTCGGGTCGGCGCTGGCGAGCCGCACCGTGCCGCGCGAGCGAGGGCGCAGGAAGGCGGAATTCAGGGTGACGCCGGGGTTCTTCATCGTCGCGACGCCAGCCTCGATCCCCGAGCCGAGGCCCAGGTGGAACTGGATGTCCGGCGAGCGCGCCTGCTTGTCGGCGTACCAGAACCCGCCGGTCTCGAAGAGGGTCGAGGTGACGGGCCCGGTCTTGAACAGCAGGTACTGGAGGCCCGCCCATGCCGTGCGGTGCGGCCGGGCGATGCGGTCGAAGGTGTGGTCGCCGGTGCATTCGCAGATGACATAGAGATCGAGGTGATCCTGCAGATTGCTTCCTACTCCGGGGAGATCGTGCGTCACGCCGACGCCGGCCGCCTTGAGCGCGTCCGCCGGACCGACGCCGGAGAGTTGCAGCAGGCGCGGGGAGCCGATGGCGCCGCTGCTGAGAATGACCTCGCGATCGGCGCGCAAGGTCTCGACGCCCGCGCCGGCCGCGACCGTGACCCCGACGGCGCGGCCCTTCTCGATGTCGATTTTCAGCGTCTGCGTGTTGAGCCGGACGGTCAGGTTCTTGCGGGCGAGCGCCGGCTTCAGAAAGGCGCTCGCGGCGGACGATCGCTCCGCGTCGCGAGTCGAGAGCTGGTAGTGCCCCATGCCGTCCTGCATGGCGCCGTTGAAGTCGGGGTTGAACGGAATTCCCGCCTCCTGCGCCGCGCGGAGGAAGCCGTCGCTGATCGGGATTGGATTGATCGGCCAGGACACGCCGAGCGGCCCGCCATAGCCATGCCAGGCGTTGACGAGACGCTGGTTGTCCTCGCTGCGGATGAAGTAGGGCAGGACCTCGCGGTAGCTCCAGCCCTCGGCGCCCGCCTCGGTCGCCCAGGCGTCGTAATCCTTCGCATTGCCGCGCGTGTAGAGTTGGGCGTTGATCGACGAGCCGCCGCCGATCACCTTCGCCTGCGTGTACCAGATGACGCGACCTTTCAGGTGCTTCTGCGGGACGGTGCTCCAGCCCCAGCTCGCGACCCCCTTGGTCATCTTGGCGAAGCCCGCCGGCATGCGGAACAGCGGATTCCAGTCGGAGCCGCCCGCCTCCAGCAGCAGGACCGTGAGCGACGGATCGGCGCTCAGGCGATTGGCGAGGACGCAGCCCGCAGAGCCGCCGCCGACGATGATGTAGTCGTATGCCATGGATGAAACCTCAGGCCGTTCGAAGATCGGTCTTGGCGATGTGATCGGCGACGCGCAGCGCCTGGGCGGCGATGGTCAGCGATGGATTGACCGCGGCCGAGGTCGGCAGGAACGACGCATCGACGACGAACAGGTTCGGATGGTCGAAGGCGCGGCAGTAGCGGTCGAGCGGCGACGTGGCCGGGTCGGAGCCGATTCGTACGGTGCCGCACTGGTGCGACGGGGTGCGCCGGTCGAAGGCCTTGGCGAGCACGATCGGATAGCCCGCCGCGCGCAGGCGCTCACGAAAGGCCTTCACGAGCCCTTCGTGGGCGCTCAAGTTGCTGCGCCGCCAGTCGAGCCGGATGCGGCCGCCCTCCACGGTCACGCGGCTCTCCGGGTTCGGCAGATCCTCGCTCATCGCATACCAGTCGACCGCTCGTCGGCTCATCAGGCCGAGCGCCCATTCCGGCGCAATGGGAATACTCGGCTTGAGGATCGGCGCGGTCACGCGGCCGAGGAGCTGGATGTTGCCGAGCGGCGCTCCGCCGCGTCCGTCGTCGAGGTAGAAATCGTTGATTCCGAGCGTCTTCTGATAGACCGAGTCGTTGACCGCGCGCGGGTCGATCGCCAGCATCGCTGAACAATTGTGGTTCATGAAATGCCGCCCGACGGCATCGGATCGGTTGGCGAGCCCGCCGTCGCGCGAGGCGAGCAGCAGGGCGGCCGAATTCACCGCGCCGGCGGCGAGGATGACGAGGCCGGCCGCGAGCGTCCGGCGATCGTCCGCGATCACCGCCTCGACGCCCCTGATCGTCTTGCCATCGGCAGCCAGGAGCAGCCGCTCGACGCGGGCGTTTTCGCGCAATTCGACATTGGCGTGCGCGAGCGCCGCGGCGAGGCCGCAGGTCTCGGCGTCCATCTTGCCGGTTCCGGTGTCCGGGAAGGCGTCCCACGGCGTCTTCGCGTGCGCGAGCCAACGCTCGATGTCGACGCCGAGGGGCAGGGGAAAGGGATGCAGGCCGACGCGCTTCAGGCGGTCGCGCACCCTGGCGATCGCCGGCTCGTCGGCGATCGGAGGAAACGGATACGGGGTCGAGCGCTCCGGCTCGGTCGGGTCGAAGCCGGGGGCGCCGCGGACGTTGTACAGTCTTTCCGCTCGACCGTACCAGGGCTCCAGTTCGGCGTAGGCGAACGGCCAGCCCGGCGTTTCGCCGTCGCGATAGGCGATCGGGGCGAAATCCTGGGCGCGAAAGCGGAGCAGAACCGCGCCATAGAGCTTCGTATTGCCGCCGACGTAGTAGTAGTTGCCCGGGTTGAAGGGGGCTCCGGCGCCGTCGAGCCAGGTCTCCTCCGGGCGGAAGACACCGCGCTGGAAGATCGCACGCGGGTCGCGCGCGTCGGCGCTGTCGCGCAATCGCGCCCCGCGCTCGAGGATCACGATGCGCGCCCCGGTCGGAGCGAGGCCGGCGGCGATCGTCGCGCCGCCCATGCCCGAGCCAATGATCAGGATGTCGGCGGTGTCGGACGGAGGCATCAGGACCTCGCGAGTCTTGCGCGCGACTTTGGGATCGCGCGCCCAGGCCGACCGGGGTCAGCGGCGCCGCCTGCACCCCCCTCATGCCGAGCTTGTCGAAGCATGGTCCAGTAAGCTCCGAATGGGACGAGGTCGGCGGATTGGCCTGCGTCAGATCCGCCGGGTCGTCTGCGGGTCGAACAGCAGCGCCTTGTCCAGGTTGAAGGCGAAGGTGTGGGTCTGCCCGACGCCGACCGGCGTCTCCGCACGCATCCGCGCCGTCATTTCCTTTCCGGCGGCGTGGGTCACCACATAGGTGTCGGCGCCGGCGGGCTCGACGATCTCGACGGTCGCATCGAAGGTGACGACCGACTTCGCGTTGCGGTCGATGCTCTCCATGTCGTTGACCGCCTCCGGACGGATGCCAAAGATCACGCCGGCGCCGTCGGGCAGTCTCGCCGCATCAGCGCTGGCGGGGACCGGCAGGACGATGGCCGGATGGTCGTGGCGTTCGATGACGATCCGCCGCGCGCCGTTGGCGCCGGCGATTTTCCCTTCGAGCAGGTTCATCGCCGGCGAACCCATGAAGTCGGCGACGAAGAGGTTGCTCGGCGAATTGTAGATCTCGTACGGGGATCCGACCTGCTGCAACTCTCCGTCCTTCAGCACGGCGATCTTGGTGGCGAGCGTCATCGCTTCGATCTGGTCGTGGGTAACGTAGACGATCGTCGTTCCGGTCTGCTGATGCAGGCGCTTGATCTCGATGCGCATGTCGACGCGCAGCTTGGCGTCGAGGTTGGAGAGCGGCTCGTCGAACAGGAACACCTGCG
>CAMFKX010000127.1 GCA_945957375.1 uncultured Roseiarcus sp. | reverse complement strand
GCGGCAGGGCGGCTAAGCCCGGCGATCGCGGCCTTTCCGCCCGACGCGCTGCGCGCCTGGGCGGCGGAGCTCGGCGAGCCGACTTTCGTCGGCACGAGCGGGCGGGTGTTTCCGAAGAGCTTCAAGGCGACGCCGCTCCTGCGCGCCTGGCTGAGACGGCTCGACGGGCTCGGAATCGTGCTGAAGTCCCGCTCCCGTTTCCTCGGCTTCGACGGCGCCGCGCTGCGCTTCGCTTCGCCTGCGGGCGAGGAGCGGGTCGAGGCGGCCGCCGCGGTGTTCGCGCTGGGCGGCGCCTCGTGGCCGCGGCTGGGCGGCGACGGCGGCTGGGTCGAGGCGTTCCGGCGGGCCGGCGTCGAGGTCGCGCCGCTGACGCCGGCGAATTGCGGATTTTCCGTTCCCTGGTCGCCGGTCGTGCGGGATCGCTTCGCGGGAACGCCGCTGAAGACCATCGCGCTGACTCACGGCGACGCGCGGGCGCGCGGCGAGGCGGTGGTGACTGAGACCGGGCTCGAGGGCGGCGCCGTCTACGCCCTCTCCGCGCGCCTGCGCGACGCCGTCGCGGCCGACGGCGCGACCACGCTCGCGATCGACTTCCGGCCCGACGTCGACGAGACCGCGCTCGCGGCGCGGCTTGCCGCAGGGCCGGGCCCGTCGCTTTCGACGCGCCTGCGCAAGGCCGGGCTGCCGCCGGTCGCGATCGCGCTGATGCGCGAGGCCGGCCCCCTGCCCCAGGCGCCGGACCAGCTCGCCCGGCGGGCCAAGCGCTGCGAGATCCGCCTCGTCGCGACGGCGCCGATCGCGCGGGCGATCTCGAGCGCGGGCGGCGTGGTCTGGCCGGAGATCGATCCCGACTTCATGCTGCGCCGCCGCCCGGGCGCGTTCGTCGCCGGCGAGATGATCGACTGGGAGGCGCCGACCGGCGGCTATCTGCTGCAGGCCTGCTTCGCGACCGGGGTCGCGGCCGGACACGCGGCGGTCCGTTACGCCAAACAGGGCGACCGCAGCGGCGCCTCGGCGGCTCCCGCCGGCTGATCCGGCCCCGATCGTTACGTAACCGTAACCTGCGAGGCCTTGCGGCGAGGCGCCCTGCGGCCATATGATGGCGCGAGGCGCTCCCGGGATTTGTCCTGGCCGGGCGCCGCGCTCTTATCGAGAGGTTTAAACTCATGTCCGACTATGACCGCTACGCAAACCCGCGCGTCGGCGCGGGCTACGCACGGTCCGGCGCGGTCGTCGATCAGGGGCTGCGCGCCTATATGATCGGCGTCTATAACTACATGGCCCTCGGCCTCGTCGTCACCGGGCTTGCGGCCTTCCTCGCGTTCCAGTTCGGCACGCAGGAGGTCGACGGCGTCCTCCGGCTGACCGACTTCGGCCGGACGATCTATACCTCGCCGGTCCGCTGGATCATCGTGCTCGCGCCACTCGCCATCGTGTTCTGGCTGTCGGCGGGCATGGAGCGGATGTCCTCCGCCACGGCCCGCAACGTGTTCATGCTGTTTGCGGCGATGATCGGCCTGTCGATGTCGTCGCTGCTGGTGGTCTACACCGGCGGCTCGATCGCTCGCGCGTTCTTCGTGACCGCCGCGGCGTTCGGCAGCCTGAGCCTCTACGGCTACACCACCCAGCGTGACCTCTCCGGGGTCGGCTCGTTCATGTTCATGGGCCTGATCGGCATCATCCTTGCCAGCCTGGTCAATATCTTCCTGCACAGCTCCGGCCTGCAGTGGGCGATCTCCATGCTGGCCGTGGTGATCTTCTCAGGCCTGACCGCGTGGGACACCCAGGCGATCAAGCAGATGTACTACGCCGGCGACGCGTACGAGACGGTGCAGAAGAAGTCGATCCACGGCGCCCTGCGGCTGTACCTGGACTTCATCAACATGTTCCAGGCGCTGATCGCGCTGACCGGGTCGAATCGCAACAGCTGACGCAAAATCGTTAACGAAACATCCTAATCAACCCCGGCCTGCATTGCGCGGGCCGGGGTTTTTTTCTATATCAGCCGCGCGGGGACGTGGAAGGGGCATCAGGCGATGACAGGGTTGCGGATCGCGGCGGGGGTCGCGGCGCTGGCGCTTTCGAGCGCCGCAGGGGCGGCGGAGCTCAAGATCGTCGATGTGAAGGCCTATGTGTTCCTCGAAGGCGCCGGCCAGCTTTCCCAGGACATCGTCGGCGCCCCGGCGCTGGTCGACGCGCCGAAGGGCGGCGCGCCGGGCGGCGACACCGCCACCGGCGTGATGATCGACTTCACTTTCTCCGGCGACAAGAATTTCGCGCCGAAGTACGCGACCGCGACCGTCGACCTGACCCAGACCAGCCACACCGGCCAGCAGCTCGTCACTCACAAGGCCTTCACCGGATTCCGGTTTGGCGAGGACGGCGTCGAGCACAAGGCGATCTACCTCGAGAACGCCACCTGCGCCCCGGTGTCGATCGTGGTCCGCGCCGGCAAGAGCGAGAAGCAGAGCGAGATCAACTTTTCCTGCACGGAAATGCGAGCCTCGAACTGACTGTAGCCGCGCTCGCCGAGCGCGGCGGCGCGGTCGACGACCGCGCCTACAATGCGAAATTGCGCGGCGACAGACGCGACTGTTGCCGCGCTCGCTGAGCGCGGCGGCGCGGTCGACGACCGCGCCCACATTGCGAAATTGCGCGCCGACAGACGCGGGTGTTGCCGCGCTCGCCGAGCGCGGCGGCGCGGTCGACGACCGCGCCTACAATGCGAAGTCGCGCGTCGACAGACGCGACTGTAGCCGCGCTCGACGAGCGCGGCGGCGCGGTCGACGACCGCGCCTACAACGCGAAATTGCGCGTCGACAGACGCGACTGTAGCCGCGCTCGACGAGCGCGGCTACGCGGTCGACGACCGCGCCTACAATGCGAGAATTGCGCATCGACAGACGCGGGTGTAGCCGCGCTCGCCGAGCGCGGCGGCGGTCGACGACCGCGCCTACAATGCGAGAATTGCGCGCGGCGACAGACGCGCTGTAGCCGCGCTCGCCGAGCGCGGCGCGCGGTCGACGACCGCGCCTACAATGCGAAATTGCGCGGCGACAGACGCGGGTGTAGCCGCGCTCGCCGAGCGCGGCGGCGCGGTCGACGAGCGCGCCCGACAACGTCTCTACTCGTCCCGGATCCCGAGCACGTCGGCCATCGAATAGAGGCCGGGCTTGCGGCTGTGCGCCCAGCGCACCGCCTTCAGCGCGCCGTAGGCGAACACCATGCGATCCTCGGCGTGGTGGCCGAGCACGATCCGCTCGCCTTCGCCGGCGAGGATGACCTGGTGATCGCCGACCACGGTTCCGCCGCGCAGGCTGGCGAAACCGATGTCGCCGCGACGCCGCTGACCGGTGACGCCGTCGCGCCCGCGGGCGGAATGGCTCTTCAGCGCGATCCCGCGTCCGGCGGCGGCGGCCTCGCCGAGCATCAGCGCGGTGCCCGAGGGCGCGTCGACCTTCATGCGGTGGTGCATCTCGACGATCTCGACGTCGTATTCGTCGCCGAGGGCGGCTGCGGCGCGGCGGGTGAGCGCGGCGAGCAGGTTTACGCCGAGGCTCATGTTGCCGGAGCGAACGATCGCGGCGTGGCGGGCGGCGGCGGCGATCTTGTCGAGGTCGTCCTCGGCGAGCCCGGTGGTGCCGATGACGTGGGCGATGCGCGCCTGCGCGGCGAGCGCGGCGAGGTCGACGGTGGCCGCCGGCGAGGAGAAGTCGATGATCGCGTCGGCGTTCAGGAGCAGCGCCAGCGGATCGGCGCCGATCGTCAGGCTGGTCGCCGGGCAGCCGGCGAGCGGTCCGGGATCATGGCCGAGCCAGGGCGAGGCCTCGCGTTCGAGCGCGCCGGCCAGCGCCAGATCTTCCGCCTCGTGGATCGCCCGCACGATCATGCGACCCATGCGGCCCGCCGCCCCTGCGACCACAATGCGCAACTGAGCCATCGACATGCTTCTCCTTCAGCCCGGCCGGGCGGTCGTAGCCCCCGGCGACGCGGATGTCGATGGCGCCGACATCGCCTCCTCAGGCGCCTTCGACCAGCACCATCTCCATGTCGGCCGCGCCTTCGCGCAAGGCCTTCGCCGCCTGGTATTCGGCGGAATGATAATAGGCGCGCGCGGCGTCGTAGCTGTCGAACTCGAGCACGACGTTGCGCGCCCGCGCGTTGCCTTCGAGCGCCTCGTAGCGTCCGCCGCGCGCGAGCGGCCTGCCGCCGTGCGCCGCGATCGCCCGGGACGCCGCCTCGGCGTAGCGGGCATAGGCCTCGCGGTCATGGATGTCGACGCGCGCGATGACGTAACCCTTGGGCATGAGTCCTCCCCCTGTTCAGATGACGAGGAAAGCGCGCTGGCGCGCGCGTTCAAGGCGCGACGGCGGCGATCTCGGCGACGATCGCCGCCGCGGCGGCGCGCGGATCGGCGGCGGCGAGGATCGGACGGCCGATCACCAGATAATCGGCCCCGTCGCGGATGGCGCCCGCCGGGGTCGCGACCCGCTTCTGGTCGCCGACCTCGGCTCCCGCCGGCCGGATGCCCGGCGTGACCAGGATCATGTCCGGCCCGACCGCCTCGCGGACGCCCTTCGCCTCGGCGGCGCTGGCGACCAGGCCCGGAACGCCGAGCGCCTGCGCCTGCTCGGCGCGCCGCCGCACCATCTCGACCACGCCGAAGCGGTAGCCGGCCTCGATCAGATCCTCGTCGTCGCACGAGGTCAGCACGGTGACGCCGAGGATGGCGAGGCCGGAGCCGGCCGCGCCGGCGACCGCCGCCTTCATCGTCTGGGGATAGGCGTGCACGGTGAGGAAGGTCGCCCCGAGCCGCGCCGCCTGCGCGGTCGCCCGCTCGACGGTGTTGGGGATGTCGTGCAGCTTGAGGTCGAGGAACACCTTGCGGCCCGCGGCGGCCAGCCGGCCGACCAGCGCGAGACCGTCGCCGCCGTAAGCCAGCTCCATGCCGATTTTGTAGAAGGTCACGGCGTCGCCGAGCGTCTCGACCATCCGTTCCGCGGCAGCCCGGTCGGCGACGTCGAGCGCGACGATCAGCCGGTCGCGCGGCGAGAGCGGTTTCATCGGCGGGTCTCCTTGCGGCGCGGCTGCGAAGGCGCGCGGCGCGCCACGCCGGCTTCGAGCCGGTAGGCCCAGACGCGCGCGGGCGGGAGGTTGGCGAGAATCGGGCGGCCGCGGCTCACCGCGTAGCGCCCCTCGCACATGTCGCGCGGGATCGGCGAGAGCAGGCCATAGGTGAATTGCACGAAGACCCCGCCCTCCCCCATCAGCGCGAAGGCGTCGCCGATCAGGGTCTCGCGCACGGCGGGCGGACGCGTGAGCAGCGGCAGGCTCGACACGAAGGCCGCGATAGGCTCGCGGGACAGCGGGGCGAGCGTCTTCGGCAGATCATAGGCGTCGCCCTGGATCACTCGCGCCGTCGGGAAGCGCCCCCTGAGCAGGCGGCAGAACTCCGGATTGAACTCGACCATCACGAGGCGAAGCGGGTCGAGGCCGCGGTCGATCAGCGCCTGCGTCACCGGCCCGGTGCCCGGTCCGAGCTCGACGACCAGCCCGCGCTCGGGCGGACCGGCCGCGTCGGCCATCGCGCGCGCGAGCGCCCGCCCGGACGGCGCCACGGCGCCGGTCAGGTGCGGCGACGACATCAACGATCTGAGAAAGCGCGCGCCGTCCCCAAACCTTCCGACGCTTCGCTTCCGATCCGCCATGTCCGCTCCCGCGTCGGGGCTTTCCCCACGCCCGCGGGTTTATGCGAGCCCGCCCTCAGGGTAAAGCCGCCGATGGACGATAGGGCGAAGACGAGGCGAAGGTCGAAGGAAGGAGGCAGGTCAGCAGGCGGCAGGTCTGCGCCAACCGCGGGCTCGCGGCGCACTTGCGAACGCGTCATGTCTGACCCTTTGCAGCCTGCCTGATCCGTCCCGTTGCGAGACGACAGCGCAATCTTCGGGCGAGTTTGGTCTTGACTATATACCGGCCTTGGCAGTCTTTACTCAAAAATAGTGTGAGGAGCATGTGCCCATGGCGGCGTCTGAGGTCATCGCGATCGACATTCTGCTCGAACCAGAAGGCCGAATGCTCGAACGCGCGGAGAGCAACAACGCACGGCTGCGGCAGGCGTATCCGGGCGGCTTTGCCCTTGATGCGGACCATCGCCCGCACATCACGCTCTTGCAGTGTTTTGTCGCCGCCAAGGACCTGGAGGCGCTCGCCTCGGCGACGGGCGATGTGATCCTGAACGCAAAGGTGACCGATCTCACCCTTTGGGCGGACCGCTACTACTACACGCCCGCTTCCGGCGTGGGCTTGGCCGGCATTTGCGCCAGTCCGACCCCCGAACTGCTGAGGCTGCAAGCCGACGTGATCGCCGCCGCGAAGCCCTTCATGGCGACGACCGGCCCGATCGAGGCCTTTACCGCCCGGCACGACAATCCGGCGTTCGACGCGCTGCTGATCGACTATGTGGCCGGATTTGTGGACCATCACGCCGGCGCCCACTTCAATCCGCACGTCACCACCGGCGTCGCGCCGACCGAGTATCTGGACCGCATGATCGCCGAACCGTTCCCGGCGTTCGCGTTTGCTCCAGCCGGCGCCGCCATTTGTCAGCTCGGTCCGTTCGGAACGGCGGCGCGGCTGCTCAAGAGCTGGGACGTGACGTGAACAGCGAACCCGCCAATCCTCCGCTGTCGTCCTGGCGAGACGGCGCGCCGAGGCGGGCGATCCTCGATTTCGTCGCCCGCGTGACCACCGCAGGCCACCCCGATTTCGTCCCCTCCGCCGACCGCATCGCCGTGTTCGACAATGACGGGACGCTGTGGGTCGAACAGCCGCTGCCCGTCCAGGCGCATTTCGTAATCGACCGCATCCGTGCGCTGGCGCCCCAGCACCCCGAATGGCAAGGTCTCAAGCCTTTCAAGGCCGTTCTGGACGGCGACCTCGCGGGAGTCATGGCGGTCGGCATGGACGGGCTCACCGAGCTGGTGATGGCGACGCACGCCGGCATGTCGACCGACGCTTTCGCCGGCCTGGTTCGCGACTGGATCGCCACGGCGCGGCATCCGCGCTTCCATCGGCCCTATACCGATCTCGTCTACCAGCCGATGCTCGATGTGCTCGCCCTGTTGCGGGCGCACGACTTCAAGACGTACATCGTTTCGGCCGGCGGGGTCGAATTCATGCGCACGTTCTGCGAGACACTCTACGGCGTTCCGCCCGAGCAGGTGATCGGCAGCAGCATCGTCACCAAATATGTCGTCAAGGACGGCGAGCCTGCGCTCATGCGCGAGCCCCAATTGCACTTCTTTGGCGACAAGGAAGGCAAGCCCGTCGCGATCAACACCCATATCGGACGGCGTCCGATCGCTGCGTTCGGCAATTCGGACGGCGATTTCGCGATGCTCGAATGGGTCACCCGCGGACCGCGGGCGGGCTTCGGTCTGATCGTTCATCATGACGATGCCGACCGCGAATATGCCTATGATCGGGACCCTGGCCTTGCCCGGCTGGCGCGTGGGCTCGACGAAGGCCCAGGACGCGGATGGACCATTGTCCACGTCAAGGACGACTGGGATCGGGTTTTTCGCTCATAGGCGCGCCATTGCGATCGCGGATGGCCGGTGAGCGCTCGTTCAGAAGTGGAAAGCTACCCGGTCGCTCCCGCTCTACGTCGGGACCAGCCGTCGGGCTTGATTGCCTTGTCGTGGGAACAGAGCGCCAAGGCTTTCCCGCTAGACTAGCTTGCCTTGGCCGGAGGCAACACCTCGTTCAGGCAGGCGATGGCGTTCAGCGCGCGCGGGTAGCCGATGAACGGCAGAAGTTGCGTCACGACGGCGAGGAGGAACGCCTTGTCGTTTCCAACATTCACATTGCCCTGGATATGCCCCTTCACCTGCGGCTCGCAGCCGCCGAGCGACAGCAGGATCGCGAAGGTCAGCAATTCCCGCGTCTTCATGTCGAGGCCGGTTCGGGTCTGATAGTCGCCGAAGCAATTGGCCGACAGGAAGGTCTGGATGTGGCGCTGGCCCTCGGGGGCCTGCGCATGCATTGCAGCGATCCGATCGCCGAAGATCGCCTTCTGAAGGGCGAGGCCCTTCTCGAGCCGATCCTCCGGCGTGGTGGTGGATTGGCCCGGCAGCGGCAGCGCCACGCCGCGCGCCGTCAGGACCTCATTGGTCGCGTGCAGGAACTCGAAGGCCTTGGCGATCCCGACATAGGGAACCGCGTGATAGAGGATCTCCTTGGCCTCGATCGGCGTGACGCCGACGTTCAGCGCGCCGCCGAGCATGATCTTGTACTCGGCGAGGGTCTGCTGCGCGATCAGCGACGCCAGGATGACCATCAGCCGCGTCTTCGTTTCGACCGCGCCGTGGCGAAGAACCTCGTCGAAGGCGAAATTGTCGAAGACTTGGATCAGTTCGGGATCGGAGCGCGCGAGCGTCGACTGATGGCTCGGGAACAGCGCCTCGTGGTTGCGTCGCGCGGTCTCGGTGATGGGCATGGACATCTCCCTCGAGCGCCGGCTCGTCGTGCGGCCGGCGCTCCGGTTCTGCGGCTCACCGCCCCGTGGTGGCGAGCAGCGCCGGCGGATAGCGTTCGCCCTCGACGGGGATCGCGGCCGCGGTCCGCTCGATCTCGGCAAGGTCGTCCGCGGTCAGCCGGACGTCCGCCGCGGCGAGATTTTCTTCGAGCCGATGCAGCTTGGTGGTGCCGGGGATGGGGACGATCCACGGCTTCTGCGCCATGAGCCAGGCGAGCGCGATCTGCGCCGTCGTCGCGCCCTTCCGCGCCCCGATCCGCGCGAGCAGGTCGACCAGCGCCTGATTGGCGGCCATCGCTTCCGGGGTGAAGCGCGGAAGGATGGCGCGGAAATCGTCAGACGCGAGCTTGGTGTCCTTGCCCATCGCCCCGGTCAGAAACCCCTTGCCGAGCGGGCTGTAGCAGACGAAGCCGATGCCGAGCTCCTCGCAGGCCTCAAGGATGCCGTTGCTCTCCGGCCCCCGCGTCCACAGCGAATATTCGTTCTGAAGCGCCGTCACCGGCTGCACGGCGTGCGCCTTGCGCACCGTGGCTGCGCCCGGCTCCGACAGGCCGAAATGCTTGACCTTGCCTTCCGCGATCAGCGTCTTGACCGTCGCCGCGACCTCCTCGATCGGCGTCTCGGGATCGACGCGATGCTGGTAGAGGAGGTCGATCGTGTCGATCTTCAGCCGCTTCAGCGATCCTTCGACCGCCGCGCGGATGCGCGCCGGGCTGCTGTCGATGCCGGATTGCCGGCCGGTCGCCGGATCGATGCGGAAGCCGAACTTGGTCGCGATCACCACCTTGTCGCGGAACGGCGCCAGCGCTTCGCCGACCATCTCCTCGTTGGTGAAAGGGCCGTAGATCTCCGCGGTGTCGAAGAACGTGACGCCGCGCTCGTAGGCCGCGCGGATCAGCGCGACGCCCGCGGCCTTATCGACGCTGTTCTGCTGGCCGTAGCCGAAGTTGAGGCCCATGCAGCCGAAGCCGATGGCCGAAACTTTCAGGCCGCTCTTGCCGAGTGTGCGCGTCTGCATCGTCTTTGCTCCTTTTTCGGCGCCGCCGCCGACGGGTCGATCGTCTGTTTTGAAACTGGGTTAACGCCTCAGCGCCCGCTCATCGCCAGCACGGCCGGCGGCAGGCGCGCGCCCTGCACGTCGATCGTCGAGACGGCGGAGTCGAATTCGCGCAGGTCTTCCGGCGTGAGCGCGACATCGAGCGCGCCGAGGTTCTCCTCTAGGCGCGCGAGTTTCGTGGTGCCCGGAATCGGCACGATCCACGGCTTCTTCGCCATCAGCCAGGCGAGCGCGATCTGCGCCGGGGTCGCGCGCTTGCGCTCCGCCCATTCGCGCGCGAGCCGCACCAGCGCGAGATTCGCCTTCAGCGCGTCCGGCGCGAAGCGCGGCACGTTGGCGCGGAAGTCGGCGCTTCCGAAGCGCGTGTTCTCGTCCATCGCACCGGTCAGGAACCCGGCGCCGAGCGGGCTCCAGGGCACGAAGCCGATCCCGAGTTCTTCGCAGGCGGGGAGAATCTCTGCTTCGGGGCCCCGCCACAGCAGGGAATATTCGCTCTGCAGCGCGGCCACGGGCTGCACGGAATGCGCCCGGCGGAGGGTCGCGACGCCCGACTCGGAGAGGCCGAAGTGCTTGACCTTGCCCTCACGGATGAGGCTCTGCACGGCGCCCGCCACCTCTTCGATCGGCACGTCCGGATCGACCCGATGCTGATAGAAGAGGTCGATCCGATCGGTTCTGAGGCGCTTCAGCGACGCTTCCGCGACCGCCCTGACGTGTTCGGGGCGGCTATTGAGGCCGCCGCGCCGCTCGGCCGTGGCCGGATCGAGGTCGAAGCCGAATTTGGTGGCGATCACGACCCGGTCGCGCACCGGCGCCAGCGCCTCGCCGACCAGTTCCTCGTTGACGAAAGGCCCGTAGACCTCGGCGGTGTCGAAGAACGTCACGCCGCGCTCGACCGCCTTGCGGATCAGGTCCACGCCCGCCTTGGTGTCGACCGCGGGCCCATAAGCATGACTGAGGCCCATGCAGCCGAAGCCGATGGCCGAGACTTCGAGGCCGCTCTTGCCGAGTGTGCGCGTCTGCATGGTGGTGTGCTCCTCGTGTTTCGCCGGCGCCGCCGGGAGGGTGCGCGTCCCGCGCACCCGAGCGGCGGGACGCCGCCCCTCCAGGGCGCCGTTGGGTCTAGACGCGCAGCAGCGTCTTGATGGCGCGGCGCTCGTCCATGGCGCGAGAAGAACAGGAATTGCCCGTCGAGTTCGACCCCGTGCGCTCGCAGCGCACGTCCCGCGGTCCATGAAGAACGGTTCCCAGCATCAAAGTCGTCCTTTGCGGTTTTGGGCGGGGGCGGAACACGCGCCCTGCGGCGCCTTGTGAGCCCCGCCGCGCGCCAATCTACGCCGTCCCCATTGCGAGGATTAGCTGCTATAGATCGCATGAAGCTATATCTGGAGTTCATGAATGCGGCGGGAGGAGCTGGTGGACCTGAACGCGTTCGCGGTCGTGGCGGAAGAGCGGAGCTTCACCCGAGCCGCGGCGAAGCTCGGCACTTCGCAGTCGGCGCTGAGCCACACCCTCAACCGGCTCGAGGCGCGCGTCGGCGTTCGCCTGCTGACCCGCACGACCCGCAAGGTCGCGCCGACGGAAGCGGGAGAGCGGATGCTGCGCGTGCTCGGGCCCGCGCTCGGGGCGGTGACGGAAGCGCTCGCCTCGGTGAGCGAATTACGGGAGAAGCCGGCCGGCAACATCCGGATCACGACGTCCGAACACGCGGCCCATGCGGTCCTGTGGCCGACGCTCGAAAGGCTTCTGCCGAAATATCCGGACGTCCGGGTCGAACTCACGATCGATTCCGGATTCACCGACATCGTGACGGAACGCTTCGACGCCGGCGTTCGCCTCGGCGAGTCGATCGCCCGGGACATGGTCGCGGTGCGCGTCGGACCGGACCTGCGCATGGCGGTGGTCGGGTCGCCCTCGTATTTCGCCGAGCATCCCATACCCCGCACGCCGCAGGACCTGGCGGAGCATCAATGCATCAATCTCAGGCAGCCGACCGCCGGCGGCTTCTACGTCTGGGAGCTGCAGAAGGGACGCCAGGAGCTCCACGTCCGCGTCGACGGGCAAGTGGCGTTCAACAATGTCCCGATGATTCTGCGCGCTTCGGCGGCCGGCTTCGGCCTTGCCTGCGTTCTCGACGATCACGTTGCGGCGATGGTCGCCGACGGCCGGCTGGTCCGGGTGCTGGAGGACTGGTGCCCGCCCTTCGCCGGCTACCATCTCTACTACCCGAGCCGCCGTCAGCCCTCCGCGGCGTTCTCGCTTCTGGTGGAGGCGCTGCGGTGGCGGGGATGAGCGCGCAAACGCCGCCCAGGCGCTAACTCCGTCCCTCGAAGAACTCCTTCATCTTGGCGAAGAAGCCGGCGCTTTCGGGGTGGGTCTTGTGCGAGGATTCCTGGGCGAACTCCTGCAGGAGTTCGCGCTGGCGCCGGGTCAGGCTCTGCGGCGTCTCGACGTTGAGCTGCACGAACAGGTCGCCGGTGTCGCGCGAACGCAGGACCGGCATGCCTTTGCCGCGCAGTCTCAACTGCCGTCCGGACTGAGCGCCTTCGGGGATGCTGACCTTAGACTCGGTCCCGTCGAGGGTGCGGACGGTGAATTCGCCGCCGAGCGCCGCCTGCACCATCGAGATCGGCACGCGGCAGTAGAGGTCGGCGCCGTCGCGCTGGAACACCGGGTGCGGCTTGACCGACAGGAAGATGTAGAGGTCGCCGGTGGGGCCGCCGCGCATGCCGGCCTCGCCCTCGCCGGTCAGGCGGATGCGGGTGCCGTCCTCGACGCCGGCGGGCACGTTCACCGAGAGCACGCGCTCGCGCGTGATTCGCCCCGCTCCCGAGCACTTGTCGCACGGGTTTTCGATCGTCTGGCCGCGTCCCTGGCAGGTCGGGCAGGTCCGCTCGATGGCGAAGAAGCCCTGCTGCGCCCGCACCCGTCCATGGCCGCCGCAGGTGCGGCAGGTGACCGGCTTCGACCCCGCCCGGGCGCCCGACCCCGAGCAGGCCTCGCAGGCGACCGAGGTCGGCAGCTTGATCGAGGCCGACTTGCCGTGAAAGGCTTCCTCGAGCGTGATCTCGAGATTGTAGCGCAGATCGGCGCCGCGCTCGCGCGCCGAGCTCTGCCGTCCGCGCCGGCCGCCCATCATGTCGCCGAACAGGTCGTCGAAGATGTCGGACATCGACGAAGCGAAGCCGTCGCCCATGCCGCCAAGTCCGCCCTGCTCGAAGGCGGCGTGGCCGTAGCGGTCGTAAGCGGCGCGCTTCTGCGCGTCCGACAACGTCTGATAGGCCTCGTTGACTTCCTTGAAGCGCGCTTCGGCCTGCTTGTCGCCCGGATGACGGTCGGGATGGCAACCCATCGCCGCCTTGCGGAAGGCGGACTTCAATTCGATCTCGGTCACCGTCTTGGAGACGCCCAAGACCTCGTAATAGTCCCGTTTCGCCATGTCAGCGCGCCCCTTCGCGCGTGAGACGAGCCTTCAGCTCTTCGACCCCTTCGGCGAACGCCAACTGCAGCCTCACTTCATGTTCGACGGATCGGCGCCGGCGCGCGGCGAGCCTCGGGCCGGCCGCGGCGGGCGATCAGAAAACCGACAGGGCGTCGCCATGCCGGCGCCCGAAAACGCATCCGGCCGCTCTCGCGAGCGGCCGGGCGCCGTTCGATCAGGACTTCTTCTTGTCGTCGTCGACCTCGCGGAATTCCGCGTCGATCACGTCGTCCTTGGCCTCGGCCCCGCCCGCGGCCGCGGCGTCGCCGCCGCCCGCCGCCTGCTGGGCCTTGTACATCGCCTCGCCGAGCTTCATCTGCGCCTGCATCAGGTCGTTCGAGCGCGCCTTGATCGCCTCGACGTCCTCGCCCTGGAGGGCGGTGCGCACGGCCGCGATCGCCGCCTCGATGGCGCTGCGGTCGGACTGGGCGGCCTTGTCGCCGTATTCCTTGAGCGCCTTCTCGGCGTCGTGGGCGAGCGACTCGGCGTGGTTCTTGGCGTCGACCACCTCGCGCCGCTTCTTGTCCTCGGCGGCGTGAGCCTCGGCGTCCTTGACCATCTGGTTGATGTCGGAGTCCGACAAGCCGCCCGAGGCCTGGATGCGGATCTGCTGCTCCTTGTTGGTCGCCTTGTCCTTCGCCGTGACGTTGACGATGCCGTTGGCGTCGATGTCGAAGGTCACCTCAACCTGCGGCATGCCGCGCGGCGCCGGCGGGATGCCGACGAGGTCGAACTGACCGAGCAGCTTGTTGTCCGCCGCCATCTCGCGCTCGCCCTGGAACACCCGGATCGTCACCGCGGTCTGGTTGTCCTCGGCGGTCGAGAACACCTGGCTCTTCTTGGTCGGAATCGTGGTGTTGCGCTCGATCAGGCGGGTGAATACGCCGCCGAGCGTCTCGATGCCGAGCGACAGCGGGGTCACGTCGAGCAGCAGCACGTCCTTGACGTCGC
>CAMFKX010000126.1 GCA_945957375.1 uncultured Roseiarcus sp. | reverse complement strand
CCCCTGAGCTTGCCCGCGAGGTGGCTGACCGCCGACTGGGTGACGCCGAGCCTTTGCGCCGCGCCGGTGACGGAGCCGGTCTCGACGATCGCCACCAGCAGGCGCAGCAACCGGGCGTCGAGGTCCGTCCAATCGAAATCGCTCATGCGATTCATGATAATCCATGCATTGTTCTTTGGCGAGGGTATCGATATCCAAGCGTGAAATCGATATTTGGGGAGGGCCCGATGTCTCCGCCGCACACGATCCCTGGCACCACGCCGTTCGACGGGACGATGGCGCAGCGCGGCTACGCCCTGAACAAGATGTGCTTCTCGTTCAACAGCGCCGCCAACCGCGAGACCTTCCGCAAGGACGAGGAGGCCTACATGCGCGCCTACGGCCTCAACCACAGCCAGGCCGAAGCGATCCGCAAGCGCGACGTGCTCGGGCTGCTCGCGGCCGGCGGCAACGTCTATTACCTCGCCAAATTCGCCGGCATCCTCGGCCTCGACGTGCAGGACCTCGGCGCGGCGCAGACCGGCATGACCAAGGAGGCGTTCAAGGCGCGGCTGGTCGCCCAGAACGCCCAGCC
This sequence comes from uncultured Roseiarcus sp., assembly GCA_945957375.1. Lineage (GTDB taxonomy): Bacteria > Pseudomonadota > Alphaproteobacteria > Rhizobiales > Beijerinckiaceae > Roseiarcus. The sequence goes on along the minus strand of CAMFKX010000126.1, from coordinate 13,685 downwards.
CGAGACGATGTGAGAGGACAACGCCATGGCCAGCATCGTCGGTTCGCTTTCAACCTCCCACATCCCCGCCATTGGCGGCGCGATCGCCAAGGGGCTGCAAAATGAGCCCTACTGGAAGCCGTTCTTCGACGGCTTCGACCCGGCGCGCGAATGGCTCGCCAGGGAGAAGCCGGACGTCGTCGTCGTGTTCTACAACGACCACGGCCTCAACTTCTTTCTCGACAAGATGCCGACCTTCGCCGTCGGCGCCGCGCCCGAGTACCGCAACGACGACGAGGGCTGGGGCATCCCGACCCTGCCGCCGTTCAAGGGGATTCCCGAGCTGTCCTGGGCGATCATCGACCGCCTGGTCGCCAGCGACTTCGACATCGTCACCTGCCAGGAGATGCTGGTCGACCACGCCTTCACGGTGCCGCTGAAGCTGTTCTGGCCGGACGGCGACGCGCCGGTTGCGGTTCCCGTCTGCATCAACACCGTGCAGTTCCCGTTGCCGAGCGCGAAGCGCTGCTGGGCGATGGGCCGCACGGTCGGCGAGGCGATCGCGGCTTTCGACAAGGACCTGAAGGTGGTGACGATCGGCTCGGGGGGCTTGAGCCATCAGCTCGAGGGCGAGCGCGCCGGCTTCATCAACAAGCCGTTCGACCTGAAATTCCTCGACACGATGATCGACGATCCGCAATGGGCGACGCAGTACAGCATCCTCGAACTGGTCGAGAAGACCGGCACGCAGGGGGTCGAACTGGTCAACTGGCTCGCGGCGCGCGCCGCGGCCTCCGCCGGCCCGATGCGCCAGGTCTGCCGCAATTATCACATCCCGATCAGCAATACCGCCGCCGCCACCCAGGTGCTCGAGGCGGCCTGACGGGATCAAGCTTGCGCCCCATGAGGCGCAATTGTCGGACGCGTCCCCGGGATCCTCCCACCGCGGGACGCGTCCGATGTCTTGCGCTAGAATCGGGCGAGCCGAACGCGAGAATTCCGCTCCTCTGGAGGAAAGCCGTTCATGATCATCGACTGCCATGGCCACTACACGACGGCTCCCAAGGCGCTCGAAGCCTGGCGCAACCAGCAGATCGCCGGGATCAAGGACCCGGCCGTCATGCCGAAGGCGTCCGATCTCCGCATCAGCGACGACGAGCTGCGCGAGTCGATCGAGACCAACCAGCTCAAGTTCATGCGCGAACGCGGCGCCGACCTCACCATCTTCTCGCCGCGCGCCAGCTTCATGGCCCACCACATCGGCGATTTCGCCGTCAGCTCGACCTGGGCGGCGATCTGCAACGAGCTGATCTTCCGGGTGGCGAAGCTGTTCCCCGAGAATTTCATCGGCGCGGCGATGCTGCCGCAGAGCCCCGGCGTCGATCCCAAGACCTGCATCCCCGAACTGGAGAAGTGCGTCCGGGACTACGGCTTCGTCGCGATCAACCTCAACCCCGACCCGTCGGGCGGGCACTGGAACAGCCCGCCGCTGACCGACCGGGCCTGGTATCCGATCTACGAGAAGATGGTCGAATACGACATTCCGGCGATGGTGCATGTCTCGACCAGCTGCAACGCCTGCTTCCACACCACCGGCGCCCATTACATCAACGCCGACACGACCGCGGTGATGCAGTTCATCCAGGGCGACCTGTTCAAGGATTTCCCGACGCTGCGCTTCGTCGTGCCGCATGGCGGCGGCGCCGCGCCCTACCACTGGGGCCGCTATCGCGGCCTGGCGCAGGAACTGAAGAAGCCGCTGCTCAAGGAGCATCTGCTCAAGAACGTGTTCTTCGACACCTGCGTCTATCACCAGCCGGGCATCGACCTGCTGACCAGGGTGATCCCGGTCGACAACATCCTGTTCGCCTCCGAAATGATCGGCGCGGTGCGCGGGATCGATCCGGAAACCGGCCACAACTATGACGACACCAGGCGCTACATCGAAGCGACCGGAAATCTCACGCCCGAAGAGCGCCACAAGGTCTACGAGGGCAACGCCCGCCGGGTCTATCCGCGCCTCGACGCGGCGCTGAAGGCGCAAGGCCGATAGTCTGTCGCGAAGGAGGAAGTTCCCATGACCGAACTCGGCGTCGTCCGCCGCACCATCGAGCGCGCCGACCGCGCCTCCGTCGACAAGCTCGCCGCGCTCGGCGTCGCGACCGTTCACGAGGCGATGGGCCGGGTCGGCCTGATGCAGCCCTACGTGCGCCCGATCTATCCGGGCGCCTCCGTCTCCGGCACGGCCGTCACCGTGCTGCTGCATCCCGGCGACAACTGGATGATGCATGTCGTGGCCGAGCAGATCCGGCCCGGCGACGTCGTCGTCGCCGCGATCACCGCCGAATGCACCGACGGCTTCTTCGGCGACCTGCTCGCGACCTCGTTTCAGGCGCGCGGCGCCCGCGCGCTGATCATCGACGCGGGCGTGCGCGACGTGAAGACGTTGACCGAGATGGGCTTCCCGGTGTGGAGCAAGTGCGTCTCGGCCAAGGGCACGGTCAAGGCGACGCTGGGCTCGGTCAACATCCCGGTCGTCTGCGCCGGCGCCCTGGTCAACCCGGGCGACGCGATCGTCGCCGACGACGACGGCGTGGTGGTCGTGCCGCGGGCCTGGGCGGAGAAGACCGTCGCCGCCGCCGCCGCGCGCGAAGCCAACGAGGGCGCCAAGCGCGCCAAACTCGCCTCCGGCGTGCTCGGCCTCGACATGTACGCCATGCGCGAGCCGCTGGAAAAAGCCGGCCTGAAATACCTCGACTGAGGCGACCCGACATGAGCGCGACAGGCAAGCCCGTCACCGGGCCGTTCGAAAAGACTCCCGGCTGGCTCGACTGGTTCGACGGACCGTCGAAACCCGACTTCGTCCTGCCGCCGGGCAGCGTGGACTCGCATTGCCACGTGTTCGGCCCGGGCGCCGAGTTTCCCTACGCGCCCGAGCGCAAGTACACCCCCTGCGACGCGAGCAAGGCGCAACTGTTCGCCCTGCGCGACCATCTCGGCTTCGCCCGCAACGTGATCGTGCAGGCGACCTGCCACGGCGCCGACAACAGCGCCATGGTCGACGCCTGCCGCGCGAGCGGCGGCCGCGCCCGCGGCGTGGCGACGGTGCGGCGCAGCGTGACCGACGAGGCGCTTCAGGACTTGCACGACGCCGGCGTGCGCGGCGTGCGCTTCAACTTCGTCAAGCGCCTCGTCGACTTCACCCCGAAGGACGAGCTGATGGAGATCGCCGGGCGGATCGCGAAGCTCGGCTGGCACGTCGTGATCTATTTCGAGGCGGTCGACCTGCCCGAACTCTGGGACTTCTTCACCGCCTTGCCGACCACCGTCGTCGTCGACCACATGGGCCGGCCGGACGTGACCAAGCCGGTCGAGGGGCCGGAATTCGCGCTATTCCTGAAGTTCATGCGCGACAACGCCAACGTCTGGGCGAAAGTGTCCGGCGCCGAGCGCCTGTCGGTTTCGGGACCGCCGGCGCGGAACGGCGAGCGGCGGCCCTATCGCGACTTCGCGCCTTTCGCCCGCAAGGTCGTCGAGACCTTCCCCGATCGGGTGATCTGGGGCACCGATTGGCCGCATCCCAATCTCAAGGACCACATGCCCGACGACGGACTGCTGGTCGACATCCTGCCCTCGATCGCCCCGACGGCGGAATTGCAGCGCAAGCTTCTCGTCGACAATCCGATGCGCCTCTACTGGCCCGAGGAAAAAGGAGTCTGACCATGGCTCTCGACAAGGCGTTCCGCGAGATTCCCGGCACCGTGGTGTTCGACGCCGAGCAGGCGCGCAAAGGCTACTGGCTCAACCAGTTCTGCATGTCGCTGATGAAGGCCGAGAACCGCGCGCGCTTCAAGGCGGACGAGCGCGCCTATCTCGACGAATGGAAGATGACCGAGGAGCAGAAGCAGGCGGTCATGGCGCGCGACCTCAACCGCATGATGGCGCTCGGCGGCAACATCTACTTTCTCGCCAAGATCGGCGCGACCGACGGCAAGAGCTTCCAGCAGATGGCCGGCTCGATGACCGGCATGAGCGAAGAGGATTACCGCGCCATGATGATCCGCGGCGGCCGGTCGATCGAGGGCAACCGCAAGATCGGCGAGACCGGCGACGCGCAGCGCCCGCCGAAGGACTGAGGAGCGAGACATGGCCCGCATCACCGCCTCCCTCTACACCTCGCACATCCCCGCCATCGGCGCGGCCTTCGATCACGGCCGGACGCAGGAGGACTACTGGAAGCCGGTGTTCGCCGGCTACGATTTCGACAAGGCGTGGATGCGGGCGCATACCCCCGACGTGATCCTGCTCGTCTACAACGATCACGCGACCGCCTTCAGCCTGCAGATGATCCCGACCTTCGCCATCATGACCGGGCCGGAATTCGCCCCGGCCGACGAGGGCTACGGCGCGCGCCCGGTGCCGACCGTCGTCGGCCATCCGGAGCTCGCCTCGCACATCGCCTCGGAGGTGATCCAGCAGGATTTCGATCTCACCATGGTCAACGAGATCGACGTCGACCACGGCCTCACCGTGCCGCTGAGCTGCGTGTTCGGCAAGGTCGACGCCTGGCCGTGCAAGGTCATTCCGTTCGCGGTCAACGTGGTGCAGCATCCGGTGCCGTCGGGGGCGCGCTGCTTCGCGCTCGGCCAGGCGATCCGCAAGGCGATCGAGAGTTTTCCCGAGGATCTGAACGTGCAGGTCTGGGGCACCGGCGGCATGAGCCACCAGCTTCAGGGCCCGCGCGCCGGGCTGATCAACCGCGAATGGGACAACAAATTCCTCGACGAGCTGATCGCCGACCCGGCGAAGCTCGCGAAGATGCCGAATATCGATTACGTGCGCGAGGCCGGCTCGGAGGGGATCGAACTGGTGATGTGGCTGATCGCGCGCGGCGCGATGGCCGACGTCGCCGGCGGTCCGAAGCCGAAGGTCGCGCACCGCTTCTATCACGTGCCGGCGTCCAACACCGCCGTCGGCCATCTCATTCTGGAGAACGGCTGACTGTAGCCGCGGTCGTCGACCGCGGCCGACGCGATCATCGATCGCGTCTACAGCGGCCAACGCGATCGTCGATCGCGTCTACAGGGTCGGCGACCGCGGCCGGCGCGATCGTCGATCGCGGCTACAGGAACGCCGGCGACAATCACGGGGGAATACACATGACCAAAGCCATCAAGGTCGCGCTCGCGGGCGCCGGCGCCTTCGGGCTCAAGCATCTCGACGCGATCAAGCTGATCGACGGCGTCGAGGTCGTCTCGCTCGTCGGGCGCGAACTCGACAAGACGCAGGAGGCGGCCAGGAAATACGGCGTCGGCCACGCGACCACCGACCTCGCCGAGACGCTGAAGGTTCCCGGCCTCGACGCGGTCATCCTCGCGACGCCGACCCAGATGCACGCGGCGCAGACGATCCAGTGCCTCGAAGCCGGCAAGCACGTCCAGGTGGAGATCCCGCTCGCCGACAGTCTCGCCGACGCCGAGGCGGTGGCGGCCAAGCAGAAGGCGACCGGGCTCGTCGCCATGGTCGGCCACACCCGGCGCTTCAACCCGAGCCATCAGTTCGTGCGCAAGCGCATCCTCGCCGGGGAGTTCCATATCCAGCAGATGGACGTGCAGACCTATTTCTTCCGCCGAACCAACATGAACGCGCTCGGCCAGCCGCGCTCGTGGACCGATCATCTGCTCTGGCACCACGCGGCGCACACGGTCGACCTGTTCGCCTATCAGGCGCGCTCGCCGATCGTGAAGGCCAACGCCATTGAAGGCCCGATTCACCCGACGCTCGGCATCGCCATGGACATGAGCATCCAGCTCAAATGCGAGAACGGCGCGATCTGCACCCTGTCGCTGTCGTTCAACAACGACGGGCCGCTCGGCACCTTCTTCCGCTACATCGGCGACAGCGCGACCTATATCGCCCGCTACGACGACCTCTTTACCGGCAAGGACGAGAAGATCGACGTCTCGAAGGTCGACGTGTCGATGAACGGCATCGAGTTGCAGGATCGCGAGTTCTTCGCCGCCATCCGCGAGGGCCGCGCGCCCAACGCCAGCGTCGAACAGGTGCTGCCCTGCTATCAGGTGCTCGGCGCGCTGGAGAAGCAACTGGCGGCGGGGTGATAGCGGACAGCCGTCAGCAAGGAACCCGCTCGTCCTTCGACAGGCTCAGGATGAAGCTCGGCGCGCGCCCTGCGCTCACGCCGCGCCCGCCGCGGATCGCGGAACGACGTCGAACGCGACGCAGATTCTCGGCTCGGACGAGCGCGTCGGAAAGGTTCTGTGGCCGAACCCGGAGGGGAACAGCAGCAGCGTTCCCTGCTGAGGCTGGACGATCTGGTGCGTCCAGGCGGGGTGTCGTCGCGGCGCGCCGAACGGGAACGGCGCGAACTTGATCGCCCCGCACAGGTCGTCGCTCGGGTCGAGGTCGCGCGGCGTTGCGGCGTAGTAGACGCCGCTGAGCCACCCGCTCGGATGGACGTGCCAGTCCTCGTGTCCGTCCTGCGTGACCGCCAGACCCCAGCTCACGAGCGCGAGCGCAGCCGGTTGCGTCGCGATCATCGGGCTGTCGACGAGGCGCTGCCGCTCGGCGACGTAGCGGTTGACGGACGCGGCAATCTGCTGGTGCAGCGTTGCGAGGCCGGGCCGGACGTCGGCCTCGAGACCTTCGACGCGAAGGCCCGCGCCGAGCGTGGACCGAACGGACGGCAACGCGCGCAGGTTCGGATGCGAGAGGATCTCGGCCGCAACGCCCTGGGCCAGCCCGTCGGGCGTGTCGAGGCGCTCCGCATGCAGCCAGGCGGGCCAGTCGATCGCGGCGGCCATCTGGCGAATTCTGTCGGGGGTCGCTGCGGCGAGCGTCATCGCCGACGGCAGATAGCCTCCCCAGACGCCGCGGGCGCGCAGCCCTTCGCAGATCGTCCAAAGCCGGTCCCGGTCGTCGGACTCGAGCAGGCGCCGGGCGACGATCGCGAGCGACGGCGCGTCTGCGGGGTCGGCGTCGAGGCCGCCGAGCGCCGACGCGAAGGCGTCGTCCGCCCGGCCGAGGCGCAGTTGCGCCTGACCCAGCGGGCCGAAGGCGCGCGCATGCCCGGCGGCGACCGCCTTGCGCAACGCGTCCTGCGCAAGTTCGAGGTCGCCGCATTCCATCGCCGCGCGGCCGACGAACTCCAGAACCGGCCCGGACGCGGCGCCGCTGGCGAGCAGGGGGGCGAAGCGGTCGATCAGGTCGCGCCAACGCTCGAGCCGAAACAGCACGCCCGCGAGCTGTTCGGCGAGCCCCGGACGCAGGCCGCCCCGGTCGGCCGCCTCGATGAGCAGGGGCGCGAGCTTCTCGAACGCCAGCGGCGGACGGACGCCCGGAGCGGCGAGCGCCAACGTCGGCCCCGTGATCGTCACGCGGCGTTCTCCCATACGCGCGGGATCGAAAGCTCGCGCATCTGCTTGAGCCACACCTCCATCGCCACCGTGGTCACGAAGTGCTTGTCGCCATGGGTGTGCCCGACGCTCGCCTGGCGAACCGCCTCGCGCCACTTCTCGCGGTCCGCCATCCCCCGCTCGGCGATCTGCGGCGAATCGCAGAGGTAGTCCCGCCACTCCCGCGATTGTCTCAAGCCCTCCACCAAGGCCGCGGTTCCGGTCGCGACGCTCGAGCGGCGGCGGACGATCTCGGGAAGGATTCCCTTCATCGCGCGCCGCTGCAGATAGCGGTCGCAGCGCGGCCGCAGCTTCTGCTCCCAAGGCGCGCCGAGCATGAACTCGACCAGGGGGCGATACAGCAGCGGATGGCGCTGAACGTAGCCGGTCGGCCAGGGAACGGTCATCCCGCCCGCGCGCCAGAGGCTGTCGGAGGCGAGTTGTCGGCTCGGGGTCGCGCATCGCGGCGTCCAGGACGCGGTCTCTCGCGATTCGAGCCGCATCGCGCGCCGATAGTCGGCGGCGATCCAGGGCGGAAGCGCGCGCGGGTCGTCGCCGCGGTTGCGTCTTCGCATGAGGTGATTGTAGCCGGGTTCGGCCAGTCCGCGGCGGAGCCAGTATCCGAGCGAACGCGGGCTGCGCGCCGCCCGCCGCCAGGCCGCCAGCGCCGAGACCGCGCGCACCGGACCCGAGCCGTCGAACAGCGCGTCCGCCAGGTGAACCGGGATCTCGCCGCGAAAGCCGCCCAGCACGATGTCGCCGCCGGCGCCGGACAACAGGACCTCGCCGCCCGCCGAACCGATCATGCGGGTGACCGTGTCCAGGAGCTTGCAGTCGATGACGCATTCGGTCGGCTCGCCGGCGAAGGCGTCGGGCAGGCGGCCGAACGGCAGCACCGCGAGGGCGTCGACCGGGCGCCATGGAATGCCGCAGTGCTCGACCACCGCCCGCATCCAGCGCGATTCGTCGAAATCGGGCCAGGCTTCGGCGGTGACCGAGTAGGCGACGAGGTCTCGTGCGCCGCCGTGCGCCGCCATGCAGGCGACCGCGGACGAATCGAGGCCGCCCGACAGGGCGATCCAGCTCGGCCGCCCTTCGTCCAGCGCCGAACGCACGCCCGCTCCCAGCAACTCGAGGAACCGCTCGGCATAGTCCGCGTCGTCCCGACAGGCGACCGGCGGCGCGCCGTCGCTCGTCCAGGTCTGGATCAGCCTGACCTCCGCCGCGGTGCGCGTCAGCGTGAAGCCGGGGAGGAGCCGGCGGATCGACCGGAAGGGGGTCGATTCGGTGGTGGCCGAACCGCGAACGAGAAAATCCGCCAGGAAATCCTCGTCGACGTCGCCGAGCGCTTCCGCGTCGACCAGATCGACGATGCGGGTGGCGAAAGCGAATTCGCCGCCCCGGCTTCGGTAGAAGATCGTCCCGACGCCGAGGCAATCGTGCGAGAGGATCGTCGAGCCAGTCGCGGGATCGTCGATCACGACCGCATATTCGCCCGAGAGCCGCGCCTGCATGTGCGCGCCCCAGCGCCGGTAGGCGTGCGTGGCGATCATCGCGTCGCTTGGCTTCGGATGATCGATCGCGAGCGCTCGCCGGGTCGCTTCGCGGTCGGCCAGATAGCCTTTGAAGAGGACGCTGCAGCCGAGGTGGGTCTCGTAGCGCAGCTCGTCGGCGGCCACTTCGAGCCCGCCTGTCTCGCCGATCCGGCCGCGAAAATCCCGCGCTGCGGCGCGGGCGCTCATGACGGCCGACCGTGGAGCCGAGCGATCGGCCGGTAGTCCTTCACGATGTGGTCGGCGTCGAGGAGCGGCTGGCCGTCGACCTCGACCCAGGCATGGGCGCCAAAGGGCACTCGGCGCACGCCGATGACGTGTTCGGCCGGAGCGCCCAGCGAGCGGAGGTATCGAAACAGGGCGAGCGAGCGCGGCAGGCAGTCGTCGGGCGCGCGGCGGGGAACGTAGAGGTTCTCGGCCGCGGAAAAGGCGGCCAGCAGTTCGGACGGCGGCCGCGCCGGCGATGCGGTCGCGAGGCGCGCGTAGTCCTCGTAGGTGCGCCGGAACCCATGGCGGACCAGATTCCACTGGGTCGCGGCCAGACAAACCAGCGCCCAGGCCGACCGCGGAATGGGCGGAGCCCGGCGGACCGCGGGCGGAAGCGGCGCGTGCCTGGAGGGCTCGACGAGCAGGCCTTGCGCGACGCAGGTCTGCGCGAAACGTTCGAAGGCCGCCGTCAGACGATCCGGCTCGACCTCGTATCGCGACTGCAAGGCGTCGAACGTCGCCTCACGCGGCGCGTCGCCGGCGAGGATCGCCCAGAACGCCGACGCCCGCTCGTCGAGCACGGCGTAGGATTCGGCTTCCAGATTCAGGAGAATCCGGAAGCCGTCGACGTCGACTCCGCGCACCGTCGGCGCCACCGACCCGAAATCCAGGACGGGTCGGCGCGACGGGGCCTCGCACGCCGGATCGCGCAGAGCCTGCCGGCCGGGACGGCCGACGATCTCCGGCGAAGGCGCGGCCTCCACGTTGCTCGGACGCTCTAGTCGTCGAGCTCGACCTCGTTGTCCGGCTGTTTGGTTCCGACCTTGTAGGCGACCGGGGTCGAACCCTGATTGTCGCGGAGATTGTACTGCGGATCATTTCCCGTGAGGTCGACGACTTTACCAATCACCACGATCTCGGGCTCGGCCCATGTCTCCTTGGGGGATTCGGAGTCTTTCATCGCGTGTTTCCTCCTGTCGGATGCGACGAAAGTCTGCAACGTTCTCTTTCAATCCGTCAAGGCGGGCGTATCCGAGGTCGTCGAGCCGGCCGTGTGAAGGGTCCCGCTATTCGACCGACGGACCCTCGACGGTGACGAGGCCGCAGGAGCTCAATCGGGCGAGGAACGCGCGAACGTCGCGCCCGATCCGCTCGGGGCTCGCATCGTAGCGAGCCGCCAGGTCATCGAGCAGCGTCGCCAGCGGACGCTCGCCGTCGAGCCTCTCCCATATCGCCGCTCCGATCGGGTCGAGATCGAAAAGCGCTCCGTCGACCGCGTCGACGATGACGAGGCGCCCGTCGATGGTTTGGGAGACGGCGTTCGCGCTGCGCCGGACGATGAGATCGTCGTCGCGGTCCCGTGCGGAAAACGCGCGCTCCATGCTCCCGCCCCTCTCCCGGGCGGCTCCGCGGCGACTATCGACCGCCGCCGCCGTGGGTATCGCGTCACGAATTGATGATCCTGGGGGAATATCGTGTCAAGGCGAGGCAGATGACCGCTCGCCGCTCCTTGACGGAAATGTAGCCTAGGCTACATTCCGCACGGAGGCTGGGAGGGCCGCCCGGAGCGCCGATGTCCAACGCGAGCCAGTCCAACGGCACCATCACCGAGCGGACGCAGGCTGCGATCCAGGAGACGCTGGCCGGGCGCGGTCCGCGTTTCTCCGCCTTGCTGTTCGTCGGGCCGGCGGTGATCGCGTCGATCGCCTATATGGATCCCGGCAATTTCGCGACCAACATCCAGGCCGGCGCGCGCTACGGCTATGCGCTGCTTTGGGTGGTGCTGCTCGCCAACGCCGTCGCCATGCTGTTCCAGGCGCTCAGCGCCAAGCTCGGCATCGTCACCCGGCGCAATCTTGCGGAAATGTGCCGCGACCGGTTGCCGAAGCCGCTCGTCTACGCGATGTGGGCGTTGAGCGAATTCGCCGCCATGGCGACCGACCTCGCCGAGTTCATCGGCGGCGCGGTCGGCCTGTCGCTGCTGCTGCACCTGCCGATGCTCGCCGGCATGGCGGTGGTGGCGCTGCTCACCTTCGGCATCCTCCACTTCGAACGCTGGGGATTTCGGCCGATCGAGTTGATCATCGGCGCCTTCGTCGCCGCCATCGGCCTGTGCTACTTCATCGAACTGCTGATCGCCCCGATCGATTGGGCCGCCGCCGGCGCCGGCCTCGTCACGCCGCGCCTGCCGGACGCCGGCGCGCTCACCCTCGCCATCGGCATCATCGGCGCGACCGTGATGCCGCACGCGATCTTCCTGCATTCCGGCCTGACCAGCGCGCGCGGCGCCGCGCGCGACGACGGCCAGCGGCGGATGCTGATCCGCTTCTCCAACGTCGAGGTGATCGTCGCGCTGACCGCGGCGGGGCTGGTCAACATGGCGATGCTGATGATGGCGGCGAGCGCCTTCCACGCCGGCCACAGCGACGTCGCCGAGATCGAAACCGCCTATGTGACCCTGACCCCGATTCTCGGCCCGGCGGCGGCGGCGGTGTTCCTGACCTCGCTGCTCGCCTCCGGCGTGTCGAGCTCCGCCGTCGGCACCATGGCCGGGCAGATGGTGATGCAGGGCTTCGTCGGCTTCCGGATTCCGGTGCTGGCGCGGCGGCTGATCACCATGATCCCGGCCTTCGTCATCGTCGCGCTCGGCGTCAACGCGACCGACGCGCTCGTCTATTCGCAGGTGGCGTTGAGCCTCGCCCTGCCGGCGCCGATGATCGCGGTGGTGGTCTTCACCAGCCGGCGCGACATCATGGGCGCCTTCGCCAACGCGCGGGTGACGCTGGCCGCGGCGATCGCGGGGACGGCGATCGTTCTGACGCTGAACGTCGTGCTCGTGCTGCAGACGCTCGGGGTGACGATCCCCGGGCTAGCCGCCGGGTAAGCGCCGCGCGGCGGGCCGGTTCGCGACCTCTCTCCGCCGCGCTCCTGGGCGACGCGGGCCAGACGCAACCTTCCGTTTGACCGGCTGGTCGTGTGGCTGTAACCGCCCCCTGATACGGGAGGGATGACGGTGTGACCGATCTGGCGGGACCGCGCGGCGCTCGGACGACGAGCCTGTTCTTTCGGCCGAAGGCGGACGGCGCCGTCTGGCTGGATTTCGCGATCTACGCCGCCTGGGCCGCGATCGTTCTCTTTCAGGTCGTCCATCACGTGATGTGGCGCGACGAGGTCCGCGCCCTGTCGATCGCGCTCGCGGGCGACGGATTTCCCGGCATGCTGCGGGTGCTGCACGGCGAGTTGCATCCGGCGCTGTGGTATCTCCTGCTTCGCGGCGCTCATGACGTCTTCGGCACGGTCGCCGTGCTGCCGGGCGTCGCCTTCGCGGTCGCGGCCGGCGCGGCGGCGCTGCTGGTGTTCGCGTCGCCCTTCCCTCGCGCGCTAGTCGTTCTTCTGGTCTTCGGGCACGCGCTGGTCTTCGAATATTCCGTGATGGCGCGGAACTACGGGATATCGGCCCTGCTGCTGTTCGCGATCGCGGCGCTCTACCCCCGCTGGCGCGACCGCGGGCTCCTGCTCGGCGTTCTGTTGTTCCTGCTGGCGAACACCAACGTCGTCGCCATGATGATGGCGGCCGCCTTCCTCCTGTTCTGGCTCCTCGACATTCTCGAAGAAACCGGCCTCCGCTGGACGCCCAAGCTCGGCAATTTCATCCTGAACGCGGCGATCGCTTTCGTCGGCGCGGTGGTCTGCGCCGCGACCATGCTGCCGACCTACAATGACGCGGCGGCGCTCGATCTGTCGAACGTATCGCTTCCGGTCGCTGCGCTGAAGGCGCTCCTCAATCCGGGCGGCCGGTCGCCGAGCGCGCTCGTCTTCCTGCCGGTCCCAAGCCGCATCATCTCGATCCTGTTGTACGGCGCGACGATCGGGCTGATGCGCCGGCGCGCTGCTTTTCTGGCTGCGCTCGCCGGCCTTGCCGCCTTCTCGCTGTTCTCCGTTTTCGCCTCCATGGGCTCTCGCCACGCGCTCGTCTGGTTCAGTTTCCTGGTCGCGCTCTACTGGATCGCCTGGCGCGACGTCTTCGCGCCGCCGTCCGCCGCAGGGCGCACGCCGCTGGACTATGCCTGCGCGGCCGGCCGGTTCCTGTTCCTGCTGCTCGTCGGCGTGCAGCTCTTGCAGGGCGTGCAGGACGTCCGTTTCGCCTGGCGCGGCCCTCCCGACAGCCGGAGCGCCGATCTCGGCCGCCTGCTGCAATCCCGGCCGGATCTCGGCAACGCCATTGTCGTCGCCGATCCGGAATACATGATCGAAGCGCTGCCCTACTACGCCGCCAACCCGACCTACTTCGTCCGCGAGCAGCGGTTCGGCAACGTCACGCATTTCTCAAAATCGGGGAAGCTGGACACCGACCTCGGCGAGACCCTGTCGGTTAGTCGGGCCCTGCAGAAGACGAGCGGCGCCCCGGTCGTCATCGTGCTGGCGCATCGCCTGGCGCAAATGAAACCGGGGACCTACCCGGAAGGCTACAACTGGAGTTTTTCCGCTTCCGAGGCCCAGATTCGCGAGTTCCTCGCGGCGACGACCCCGCTGG
>CAMFKX010000125.1 GCA_945957375.1 uncultured Roseiarcus sp. | reverse complement strand
CCCCGGCCCGACGCGCCTCCCGAGGCCGCCGCAGGCGCGCCCGCGGCGAAGCCGCCCCCGTCCGCCGCCAAGCCGCCGGCAAAGATCGCCGCCGTTACGGTGGACGCTTCGCCGGTGCTGGCTCTCTCGGACGGGCCGACCGCGTCGTGGATCCAGTCCGCCCTGCCGAATGCGCTGACAAGGACCTTCGCCGCCCACATGGCGCCGGGCGACCCGGACGGGGCCACCCTCGCCGTCCAGATCCGTTCGATCTCGCTCGGCGCGGTCAATCCGGCGGGCGCGATCGATTCGATCAGCGGCACGGCGACGCTCAGCGGAGGAGCCATATCCGCCGCCCCGGTCGACCTCGACGCGACCACGCGCTACGTCGCCGCGCCGGGAGACCAGACCGCGCCGCAGGCGTCGCTCCAGCGCCGGGTCGACGCTCTGGCGCAGGCCTTCGCCAACTGGCTTCCCCGCAAGCTCGAGATCTGAGTTTGCGCCAGCCCGGCGGGGCGGAAAAGATCGGAAACGAACGGGAGTTCGACTAAGGTCGCCCGTTGTCAACCGCAACCTGTTGCTGAATACTCACGACGCCGAACACCAGCGACCGCGCGTGGCACGGCGAGCCGCGCGACGATGCGGGATTGGGGAGGAACGTTTGGGGTCGGCGCGCGCAGACGGGGGAGCGAGCGATACGTTCGCGAAGCTATTGCGGGGCCACGCCGCCGCGCGCGGCGACCGGCCGGCGTTCCGTCACAAGGATTTCGGCCTCTGGCAGACGTGGACATGGGCGCAGGTCTATCAGGAGACGCGCGCCATCGCGGCCGGTCTCGTCGCGTTGGGTCTTGGCCGCGGCGAAACCATGGCGATCGTCGGCGGCAATCGCCCGAAGCTCTACTGGTCGATCACCGCGGCGCAGATGATCGGAGCGGTGCCGGCGCCCTTCTACGCCGACGCCGTCGCCGACGAACTCGCGAACCTGCTCGAGCACTCCGAGGCGACGGTGATCGTGGCGCAGGACCAGGAGCAGGTCGACAAGATCCTCTCGGTGCGCGACCGCCTGCCGCGCGTGCGCGCCATCCTCTACGACGAGCCGCGCGGGCTTGCCGATTACGACGATCCGGGCCTCGTCGCGCTCGAAGCCGTCATGTCGAAGGGACGCGCGGCGCTCGCCGAAGGCGCCGCCGCCGCCGACCTCGACCGGCGCATCGACGAGGGCAAGGGCTCGGACGCCTCGGTGATGCTCTACACCTCCGGCACCACCGGGCGCTCGAAGGGCGTGGTGCTCAGCGCCGAGCGCTCGATCGCGGCGGCGACCGACACCGTCGCCTTCGACCGCCTGACCGACCGCGACGAGGTGCTCGCCTATCTTCCGCTCGCCTGGGTCGGCGACCATTATCTCAACTACGCGCAAGGATACGTCGCGGGCTTCTGCATGGCCTGCCCGGAGAGCGCCGACACGGCGGCCAACGATCTGCGCGAGATCGGCCCGACCTATCATTTCGCCCCGCCTCGGGTGTTCGAAGCGCTGCTGACGCGGGTGCAGATCCGGATGGAGGACGCCAGCGCGGTCAAGAAATGGCTCTACCGCCATTTCATGGACGTGGCGAAGCGCTGGGGCGAGAAGATCGCCAACGGCGAGGCGGTCCCGCTGAGCGCGCGAATCGCTTACGGCCTCGGCGAGCTTGTCATCTACGCGCCGCTGAAGAACGCGCTCGGCTTCTCGCGCATCCGCGTCGCCTATACCGCGGGCGAAGCGATCGGCGCGGAGCTGTTCGCCTTCTACCGTTCGATCGGCCTCAACCTGAAGCAGCTCTACGGGCAGACCGAGGCCTTCCTGTTCGTCACCGCGCAAGCGGACCGCGCCGTGCGCTCGGACGCCGTCGGCCCGCCGGCGCCGCACGTCGACCTGCGCATCGCGCCCGACGGCGAGGTGCAGTTCAAGTCGCCGGGCCAGTTCGTCGGCTATTTCCGCGAGCCGGAGAAGACGGCGGAAGCGCTGACCCCGGACGGCTACGTCAAGACCGGCGACGCCGGCTACTTCGAGCCCGACGGCCAGCTCAAGATCGTCGACCGCGCCGCCGACGTTGGCCGGCTCGTCGACGGACAGCTGTTTGCGCCGAAATATATCGAGAACAAGCTGAAGTTTTTCCCCAATATCCGCGAGGCGGTGGCGCTCGGCGACGGCCGCGACTTCGTCACCGCGATGATCAACATCGAACTCGCTTCGGTCGGCAACTGGGCCGAGCGCAACAACGTCTCGTACGCCTCCTATCAGGAGCTCGCCGGCCATCCGCGCGTCTACGACATGATCGAAACCCACGTCGATGCGGTCAACCGCGCGCTCGCCGCCGAGCCAATGATGGCGGGCGCGCAGATCCGGCGCTTCCTGATCCTGCCCAAGGAGCTCGACGCCGACGACGGCGAACTGACCCGCACCCAGAAGGTGCGCCGCCGGTTCATCGCCGAGCGCTACGCGCCGCTGATCGACGGGCTCTACGGCGGCGCGGCCGAAGCCTCGATCTCGGCCGAAATCACCTACGAGGACGGCCGCAAGGGCAAGCTCGCGGGAACTTCGCGCATCGTCGACGCCAAGCCGCACCCCAGGGCGCAGGGAGCGCGCGCGGCATGACCGGGGCGAGCGACGAAATCCTGCTCGACGTCGAGAACGTGTCGCTGTCGTTCGGCGGCGTACGCGCCATTACCGACGTCTCGTTCGACATCCGCAGGGGCGAGATCCGCGCCATCATCGGCCCCAACGGCGCCGGCAAGACCTCGATGCTGAACGTCATCAACGGCTTCTATCATCCGCAGGAAGGCCGCATCACCTATCGCGGCCGCACCCGCGCCAGGATGAAGCCGCACGAGGCGGCCCGGCAGGGGGTCGCGCGCACCTTCCAGAACGTCGCGCTGTTCAAGGGCATGACGACGCTCGACAACATCATGACCGGGCGCAGCCTGCGGATGAAGCGCGGCCTGTTCTGGCAGGCGCTGCGCCACGGTCCGGCGCTGGCCGAGGAGATCGAGCACCGGCGCGTGTGCGAGGAGATCATCGACTTCCTCGAGATCGAGCATATCCGCAGGACCCCGGTCGGCGCCCTGCCCTACGGGTTGCAGAAGCGGGTCGAACTCGGACGCGCGCTGGCGATGGAGCCGGAGCTGCTGCTGCTCGACGAGCCGATGGCCGGCATGAATCTCGAGGAGAAGGAGGACATGAGCCGCTTCATCGTCGAGGCCAAGCTGCAGCGCGGCATGACCGTCGCGCTGATCGAGCACGACATCGGCGTGGTGATGGACCTCTCCGACCGCGTGCTGGTGCTCGAATACGGGCGCAGGATCGCCGACGACGTCCCCGACGTCGTCAAGGCCGACCCGAAGGTGATCGACGCCTACCTCGGCGTGGGGCATTAGGCGATGGGAACGCTCAGAAAATTGCCGCGCAGGCCGTTGGGAAGGATGCAGTCCTCCTCCTCCCCCCTTGTGGGGGAGGACAGAGGAGGGGGGTCGCGCCGAGTTCGGCAGAATTTGCGTGATCGGGCTCCGACGCTTTCCGCGCAGACATTGACGTCATTTCCCAAGGTCCGCGCGACCCCCCTCCCCAACCCTCCCCCACAGGGGGGGAGGGAGTAGTCATGGACCTGTTTCACGCCATTTTCGTCGACCCTTTCGCGCAAATGATCTCCGCGCCCGACCTGCTCGCGCAGACGGTGTGGGAAGGGTTCGTCGCCGGCATCCTCTATGCGCTGATCGCGCTCGGATTCGTGTTGATCTACAAGGCCTCCGGCGTGTTCAATTTCGCCCAGGGCATCATGATGGTGTTCGCGGCGCTGACTCTGGTCGGGCTTAACGAGAAGGGCGTTCCCGCCTGGATCGCGCTCGCCCTCTCGGTCGCGGTGATGTACGGGCTCGCGGTCGCGATCGAGCGGCTGGTGCTGAGGCCGCTGGTCAATCAGCCCGACATCATCCTGCTGATGGCGACGCTCGGCATCACCTACTTCCTGATCGGGTTCGGCGAACTGGTGTTCGGCGGCAGCCCGAAGTCGATGATCACGAAGCAGCTCTATCTGCCCGAGGGCGCGATCAATCTGCACGTGCTCGGCGGACAGGTGCAGTTGCAGAAGCTCGACATCGCGGCGGCGGTGATCGCGATGCTGATGGTCGCGGGGCTCGCGCTGTTCTTCCAGAAGACCCGGATCGGCCGGGCGCTGCGCGCGGTCGCCGACGACCATCAGGCGGCGCTCTCGGTCGGCATCTCGCTCAACCAGATCTGGGTGATCGTGTGGTTCACCGCAGGGGTCGTGGCGCTCGCGACCGGCATCTTCTGGGGCGCGCGCTCGGACGTGTCGTTCGCGTTGCAGGTCGTATCGCTGAAGGCGCTGCCGGTGCTGATCCTCGGCGGCCTGACATCGGTGCCCGGCGCGATCGTCGGCGGGCTGATCATCGGCATCGGCGAGAAGCTCGGCGAATTCTACTGGGGTCCGTTGCTCGGCGGCGGCATCGAGAGCTGGCTCGCCTACATGATCGCGCTCGTGTTCCTCTTGTTCCGCCCACAGGGCCTGTTCGGGGAGAAGATCATTGAGCGGATCTAGGGCGATCCCTTCTCCCCGCTTGCGGGGAGAAGGTGGCGCGAAGCGCCGGATGAGGGGCCGCGCCGCCCTCTCCGGCAAGGGCTGTAGCGCCTTCACTGGCAAGCTCGGCGCCGCCCCTCACCCCGGCCCTCTCCCCGCTTCGCGGGGCGAAGGGGCGCAAGCGACGGGGCTCGGCTGATGTTCTACCGTGAAGCCGGCCAGTACAAGACGACCTACGCGGCCGACATGGCGATCTTCCCGATCCGCCAGGACCGCTGGGGCCTCGCGCTCATCCTGTTCGTCGCCTTCGTCGTCATCCCGACGTTCGGCGGACCATTCCTGCTGAACACGATGATGATCCCGTTCCTGGTGCTGTCGCTCGCCGCGATCGGGCTGAACCTGCTCACCGGCTACACCGGCCTGCTGTCGCTCGGCACCGGCGCCTTCATGGGGGTCGGCGCCTATGCCTGCTACAAGCTCGCCACCTGGTTCCCGCAGGTGAACATCCTCGTCTGGATCGTCGCGAGCGGTTTCGTCTCGGCGGCGGTCGGCGTGCTGTTCGGCCTGCCGAGCCTGCGCATCAAGGGCTTCTATCTCGCGGTCGCGACGCTGGCGGCGCAGTTCTTCCTGCAATGGGGCTTCGCTCGCGCGCCATGGCTGGTAAACTATAACGATTCCGGCGCAATCGAAGTGCCGCGCGCGACGCTGTTCGGCGTGCCGGTGACCGGTCCGAGCGCGACCCCGGTGACGCGCTACCTGGTCGTCCTGACCCTGGTCTCGATCATGGCCTGGCTCGCCTCCAACATCGTCCACGGACGCATCGGGCGGATCTGGATGGCGGTGCGCGACATGGACATCGCAGCCCAACTGATCGGCATCCGCCTGCTCAACGCCAAGCTGCTCGCCTTCGCGGTGTCGTCGTTCACCGTCGGCGTCGCGGGCGCGCTCATGGTGTTCCTGTGGCTCGGCGCCGCGGAGCCCGAGGCGTTCAACATCAACCTCTCGTTCGAGATCCTGTTCATCATCATCATCGGCGGGCTCGGCTCGATCGTCGGCGCGTTCTTCGGCGCGACCATCATGCATCTCATGCCGATCGCGCTGCGCGCCCTCCCCGCCATGATCGGCTTGCCGATCGAGGCGGCGCGGGTCGAGCAGCTCACCTTCATGATCACCGGGATTCTGATTATCGTCGTGCTGATCGCGGAGCCGCACGGCCTGGCCCGACTGTGGCAGACCGCCAAGCAGAAGTTGCGCGTCTGGCCGTTCCCGTACTGAACGCGCCGAAAGTTGAGGAGGACATACGAATGAAGACTCTCTTGAAATGCGCCGCGGCGGCGCTCGCTCTGGCCCTCGCCCTGCCGGCGGACGCGATGGCCGAGGATTCGATCTATGTGCCGCTGTTCACCTATCGCACCGGCCCGTTCGGCGGCTCCGGCACGCCGATCGCAGACGGCATGCATGATTACCTCGCCATGCTGAACGAGCGCGATGGCGGCATCGGCGGGGTCAAGCTGGTCGTCGACGAGTGCGAGACCGGCTACGACACCAAGAAGGGGCTCGAGTGCTACGACTCGGTCAAGCCCAAGAACCCGGTGATGGTCAATCCGTGGTCGACCGGCATCACGCTGTCGCTGATCCCCAAGGCCTCGGTCGACAAGATCCCGATCCTGTCGATGGCCTATGGCCTCTCCGCTTCCGCCAAGGGCGACATCTTCCCGTGGGTGTTCAATCCGCCCGCCACCTACTGGGACGGCCTCTCCGAGATCTTGAAGTCCGCCGGCGGCGGGTCGATCGAAGGGCTCAAGGGCAAGACGGTCGGCTATCTCTATTTCGACGCCGGCTTCGGCAAGGAGCCGATCCCGCTGTTTCAGGCGCTCGCCAAGGACGTCGGCTTCAATCTGAAGCTCTATCCGGTCGCGCCCGCCGACATGCAGAACCAGTCGTCGAAGTGGCTCGACATCCGGCGCGACAAGCCGGACCTGCTCGTCATGTACGGCTGGGGCGCGATGAATCCGACCGCGATCAAGGAAGCGGTCAAGGCCGAGTTCCCGATGGACAAGTTCATCTCGATCTGGTGGCCGAACGACGCCGACGTCGCCGCGGCCGGCGAGGGAGCCAAGGGCTTCCGCACGCTCAACTGGCACGGCACGGGCGCGAATTTCCCGGCGATCGCCGACATCCAGAAGCTGGTCATCGACGCCGGCAAGAGCCAGACGCCGAAGGCCGAGGTGGGCTCCGTGCTCTACAACCGCGGCGTCTACAATTCGGTGCTGATCGCCGAAGGCATCGCGCAGGCGCAGAAGATCACCGGCAAGGAGGTGGTGACCGGCGACGACGTGCGCCGGGGCCTGGAGAACCTCGACCTCGACGCGGCGCGTTTCAAGGCGCTCGGACTCGAAGGCTTCGCCGGACCGCTCAAGACCACCTGCTTCGACCACAACAGCCACTCGGCGACCTTCGTCCAGCAATGGGACGGAACGAAGTGGGTCAAGGCCGGCGACCTCGTCGGCCCCGACACCGCCAAGGTCCAGCCGCTGCTCGACGAGGCCGCGATGGCCTACGCCCAGAAGAACGCCGGCTGGCCGATCCGCAACGAGGTCTGCGACAACAAGTGACGGCTTCCCTTCTCCCCGCCTGCGGGGAGAAGGTGGCCCGAAGGGCCGGATGAGGGACTGCGCACCCTCTCCGGAAACGTCGGCGCAGCCCCTCACCCTGACCCTCTCCCCGCCCGCGGGGAGAGGGGACGCGGAAGCAACGGATGACCACGCCCTCCGCCAACATCCTCGAAGTCCTCAACATCGAGGTCGTCTACAACGCCATCGCGCTCGTGCTGAAGGGCGTGTCGCTCACCGTGCCGAAGGGCGGGATCGTCGCCCTGCTCGGCGCCAACGGCGCCGGCAAGACCACGACCTTGCGGGCGATCTCCAATCTCCTGCACGCCGAGCGCGGCGAGGTCACCAAGGGCGCGATCCAGTTCGAGGGCGAGCGGGTCGACAAGCTCTCGCCCAACGACCTCGTGCGCCGCGGCGCGATCCAGGTGATGGAAGGCCGGCACTGTTTCGGCCACCTGACGATCGAGGAGAACCTGCTCACCGGCGCCTTCACCCGGTGCGACGGGCGCGCGGCGATCGCGCGCGACCTGGACGCGATCTATCAATATTTTCCCCGCCTCAAGCAGCGGCGGACGTCGCAGGCAGGCTACACCTCGGGCGGCGAGCAGCAGATGTGCGCGATCGGACGCGCGATGATGTCGAAGCCCAAACTGATCCTGCTCGACGAGCCGTCGATGGGCCTCGCCCCGCAGGTGGTCGAGGAGATCTTCGAGATCGTGAAGGGCCTCAACGAGCGCGAAGGCGTCTCGTTCCTGCTCGCCGAGCAGAACACCAACATCGCCCTTCGCTACGCGCGTTTCGGCTATATTCTCGAGACCGGCCGCGTAGTGCTCGACGGCGAGGCCGAGGCGCTGCGCACCAACGAGGACGTGCGCGAGTTCTATCTCGGTGTCGGGGGCGAGAACCGGCGCTCGTTCAAGACCGTCAAGACCTACAAGCGCCGCAAGCGCTGGTTGGCGTGAGGCAGTCGGCCAAAGTCACCGGCCTCGTCCTGAGCTTGTCGAAGGACGTTCCAGGGGACGCAGTCAGCGCTCTCTGGATCATGCTTCGACAAGCTCAGCATGAGGTCCGTGGGAGTTGCGAGCGGCTGGTAGGGACTTCGCTGAAGGAGAAACGATGACCGACGACGCCCGCTTCGAGCTCTTGCGCGACCGCCTCGGCGCGCTGCACGGCAGAAGCCACGCGCTCGCCCGGCAGATCGGCGACGTGGACATTTCCGCCCTGCGCGCGCCCGCCGATCTGGCGGCCATTCCCGTTCTGCGCAAGTCCGCGCTCGCCGACATGCAGCGCGCCGAGCCGCCGTTCGGCGCGCTCGCCGCCGCGCCCACGCGCGCCTTCGCGCGGCTCTTTGCGTCGCCCGGCGGCATCTACGAGGCGGAGCAGGCCGGCGACGACCCCTGGGGCGCGGCGCGCGCCTTCGCCGCCGCCGGCGTCGTCAGCGGCGAGATCGTGGTCAACTGCTTCTCCTACCACCTGACGCCGGGCGGCAGAATCCTGGAGAGCGGCGCGCTGGCGCTCGGCTGCCCGGTCATCCCGGCCGGACCCGGGAACACCGAGCAACTGATCGCCGCCATCGCCCACCTGAGGCCGAGCGTTTACGCCGGCCCGCCCGACTTCCTGAAGATCGTGCTCGACCGCGCCCGCGCGCTCGGCGCCGACGTATCCTCGCTGCGAAAGTCGCTCGCCTCGGGCGCGGCGCTGCCGCCGAGCCTGCGCGCCGAGCTGGAAGGCGCCGGAATCCGCACCCGCCAGGCCTACGCCACCGCCGACCTCGGCGCGATCGCGTGGGAGACCTCGGACGCGGAGGGCCGGCTCGAACCGGGCCTGCTGGTCAACCCCGACCTCGTCGTCGAGATCGTCACGCCCGGGACCAACGACCCGGCGCCGGAAGGCAAGGTCGGCGAGGTGGTCGTCACCCGACTGACCGGCGACTATCCGCTCCTGAGGTTCGGCACCGGAGACCTCTCCGCCTGGGCCGCGCCGGGCCGGCTCAAGGGCTGGATGGGCCGCGCCGACCAGTCCGCCAAGGTCAAGGGCCTGTTCGTCCATCCGGGCCAGATCGCCGAGACGGCCAGGCGCCACCCGGAACTCGGGGCCGTGCGGCTGGTGGTGACCCGTGCGGACGAGCAGGACGCGATGACGCTTCACGCCGAGACGGCCGCCCCGAGCGACGCGCTCGCCGCGGCGCTCGCCGCGACGCTTCAGGCGCTGACCAAGCTGCGCGGCGAGGTGCTGCTGGTCGCCCCGGGCGCGCTGCCCAACGACGGCAAGATCATCGCCGACGAGCGGCCGACCCCGTGAGGCCAAGACGCTTCCGGCCATCGGCTTGAACGTCAGGCGATATGCACCTAGTATCGGGGCAAATCGCCTGAGGACCTGGCCATGAGCAATCCGTCGCTTTTGCGAGCCGACCAGATCGCCGGCATGCGCGGTCGCGACCGCCGCGGACTCATCGAAGCCATGCGTGTCGGCCTCCCCGTCTCCGGCGTCGAGGAACTCGTGCAGTCGGGCCGACTGACGTTGGCCGAAATCGACAGGATCGTTCTGCCGCGAAAGACGCTCGCCCACAGGCGCACGATAGGAAGGCTCACTCCGGACCAATCCGACCGTCTCGTCAGGGTCGTCCGGATCCTCGCCGCCGCCGAGGACACTTTTGGATCGCGGGAGAAGGCGGCCCTTTGGCTGCGACGTGGGACGCGCGCGCTTGAAGGCGACGCGCCTCTCGAATGGCTCGACACATCGGAGGGCGCCAAGGAGGTCGAGAGCCTTCTGCACCGGATTGACCACGGTTTGGCGGCTTGACGGTCGCCTGGCGGATTTGCCGGCGACCCTTCGTCGATCTCTCCGGCAACGGCGCCCGGCTCTACGGAGGACGGTGGAACGCCGCCGGGCGCCCGGTGATCTATGCTGCAGAGGCCGCGGCGCTCGCCGTGCTCGAGGTTCGCGTGCACCTTGATCTCGACTGGGACACGCTGCCCGACGACTATGTCCTCGTTTCCATTGACCTTGGCCCGCTCATTCCGGAAGCAATCGCCGATCTACCCGACGATCCCAGAGCGGCCGGCGACGATTGGCTTCGCTCCGGGAGATCGACGTTGCTCCGGGTTCCGTCATGGATCGTGCCCGAGTCCTGCAACGTCCTGATCAATCCCCTGCACGCCGAAGCTTCGGCGATCCGCATCCGTTCGATCCGGCCTTTCACGTTCGACGAGAGGTTGTGGCGTCCACGCTGAGAGCGGCAGACCAGGACGCGAACTGACATCGTCCCCGTGCGGTCGGCGGCGCGCTCTCCCGCCCATCGGGGTCGGGCGTAGCCGGAGCAGAGAAAGCCCGCCTCTCGCCTTCACCCGAAGTCCGCGAGATGCTCGTCGCGCAGTTGCCGCTTGAGGATCTTCCCGCTCGGGTTCTTCGGCAGCGCCTCCGCGATCACCACGCGCTTGGGGACCTTGAAGCCGGCCAGCACGCCATGCGCATGCTCCAGCACCCGCTTCGGATCGAGCGCCGCGCCGTCCTTCGGCACCACCACCGCGACCACCGCCTCGACCCAGCGCGGATGCGGCACGCCGATCACGGCGACCTCGGAGACGCCGTCGAGCCGATAGATCGCCTCCTCCACCTCGCGGCTGGCGACGTTCTCGCCGCCGGTCTTGATCATGTCCTTCTTGCGGTCGACGACGCTGATGTAGCCCTCCTCGTCGACGGTCGCGAGGTCGCCGGAATGGAACCAGCCGCCGCGGAACGCCTCGGCGGTGCGCGCCTCGTCGCGGTAATAGCCGGTCATCAGGTGGGGCGAGCGGTGGACGATCTCGCCGATCTCGCCGGGCTGCACGTCGGCCATGTGGTCGTCGACGACGCGCGTCTCGACGTTGAGCACCGCGCGCCCGCATGACCCCGGCTTGCGCAACTGGTCGGCGGGGCCGAGCATGGTGGCGAGCGGCGCGATCTCGGTCTGGCCGTAGAGGTTCCAGAGCCGGACGGCGGGCATTCGCCGCGCCATCTCGCGCATCACCTCGACCGGCATGATCGAGGCGCCGTAATAGCCCTTGGTCAGGCTGGCAAGATCGGCGCCGTCGAAGGCCGGCGAGCGCAGCATGGCGATCCACACCGTCGGCGGGGCGAAGAACGAGGTCGCCCGCTCGCGCTCGATCAGGCGGAAGATGTTTTCCGGCAGGGGCTTGGCCGTCACCACGTTCACCCCGCCGGCGTGGATCGAGGGTCCGAGGAAGACGTCGAGCTGGGCGCAATGATAGAGCGGCAGCGCGTGCACCGTCACGTCGTCGCCGGCGATCGAAGCGTCCACCATGCAGCTGACGTATTGCCACAGGATCGCGTCGTGGGTGAGTTGAACGCCCTTCGGCCGCGATTCGGTGCCGCTGGTGTAGACGATCTGGGCGACGTCGAAGCTGTCCGGCCCTTCGGACGGCGCCGCGCCGCCGGCCTCGATCAGCGCCAGCGCGTTGGCCATGCCGTCGATCGGCGCGGTCTGGTCTTCCGACGGCAGCCATAGGAAGTCTGCGACGCCTGGAGCCGCGGCGGCGGCCTTGCGCGCAATGTCCGCCATGCCGCTGTCGCAGGCGAGCATGCGCGCGCCGGCATGGTTGAGGATGAAGGCGACGTCGTCGGCCTGCAGCATGAAGTTGATCGGCACCATCACCGCGCCGAGGCGCATCAGCGCGTAGCGCAGCGCGACGAAGCCGTGGGAGTTGCGAGCCAGCACGGCGACCCGGTCGCCGCGTCCGATCGCACGGGCCGCAAGCCCCGCGGCCAGCCTCTCGCTCGCCGCATGAAGCTCGCGATAGCTCCAGCGCGTCGCCCCGCAGGCGACGCCGAGCCGGTCGGGAACGCGCAGTGCGCTGCGGCGGAGCGTATCGGCGAGCGTCTGACGCCGGATGGCCGGATCCATGGTGTTTCCCCCGTCGCGCAGTGTTCGTATTGGCGGCGCTCGGCGCAAAGGTAAGGCGGCAGGGCGACCCTGTAAATCCGGCGCGGGTCAGCGAGGCGCGCGGGTCAGGGCCTTCTGGAGAAACGCCCCGGCCGCCTGCAGGCCGTCGGGCGACAGGCTATGGCCGAGGCTGGGATAGAGGCGCGTCTCGACCGAGAAGCCGGCGCCGGCGAGCGCCTGCTCGGCGCGTCCGGCCTCGGCGACGGGGATGACCTCGTCCCGCTCGCCATGCAGGATCAGGACCGGCGTCGCCTTGGCCGGCTCCGCTCCGATCGGCGACGCGAGCCGTCCGGACGCTGCGACCACGGCGGCGACCGGCCAGCGGCCGTCGACCAGCGCGTCGAGCGACAGGATCGACCCTTGCGAGAAGCCGAAGAAGGCGACCCGGTCGAGCCGTCCGCCGAAACCTTCCTTGGCGATCGTCAGCGCGATCACGCGATCGAAGCCGTCCCGCGCTGCGGCGACCCGCGCCGCGCGGTTGGCGTCGCTGACGCCGGTGACGCTGAACCATTGCCGCCCGCCGCCTCCCGCATCGAAGGGGGTGGGCGCATCGGGCGCGGCGAACACGGCGTTCGGCAGAAAGGCCTTCAGCGTCTCGCCGAGCGGCGCGAGGTTGGCGCCGCTGGAGCCGACGCCGTGAAGCAGGATGACGAGCGTCTGGGGTGGGCGGGGCATGGGAGGAATCCTGCTTGTTCCCTTCGCCCCGCTTGCGGGGAGAAGGTGGCGCGAAGCGCCGGATGAGGGGCTGCGCCGTACGTTCCGCGTGAGAGGCGCCGCCGACCTATCCGGATAGGACAGCGCAGCCCCTCACCCCGGCCCTCTCCCCGCAAGCGGGGCGAGGGAGGTTAATGATAGCCGATATCGGCGCGCACCTTGCCGCGGAACACCCAGTACGACCACGCGGTGTAGAGGATCACCACCGGCAGCAGGATCAGCACGCCGACGAGCAGGAAGGCCTGGGTCGATTCCGCCGAGGCCGCCTGCCAGATCGTGACCTTGTAGGGCACGATCATCGGGAACAGGCTGATCGCGATGCCGAGATAGGACAGTACGAACAGCACGACCGCCCAGATGAACGGCGCGGCTTCCGAGCGGTTCGTCAGCGCATTCCATTCGGCCAGCGCGACCAAGGCGGTCAGCACCGGCACCGGCGCAAGCCAGGCGATGTTCGGCCAGGAGAACCAGCGCTCGGCGATCGCGGGATGGACGAACGGCGTCCACAGGCTCACGGCGACGATCGCCGCGAGCACGCCGAGGAACGCATAGCGCCCGAGCCGGCGCGCCATGTCCTGCAGCGGACCAGTGGTCTTGAGCACCAGCCAGCCGGCGCCGAGCAGCGCATAGCCGAACATCAGCGCGACGCCGGACAGCAGCGAGAACGGCGTGAAGCAGTCGAACGACCCGCCGGCGAAGTGGCGGCCGTCGACCTCGAACCCCTGGATGAAGGCGCCGAGCACCACCCCCTGCGAAAACGCCGCGAGCGCCGAACCCCAGCAGAAGCCGTGGTCCCAGAAGGTGCGGCGCACCGCGTCGCGGTAGCGGAACTCGAAGGCGACGCCGCGGAAGACGAGCGACAGCAGCATCAGGATCATCGGGAAATAGACCGCCGGCAGGATGATGGCGAAGGCGAGCGGGAAGGCCGCCATCAGCGCGACGCCGCCGAGGATCAGCCAGGTCTCGTTGCCGTCCCAGATCGGCGCGATCGAATTCATCACCAGATTACGCGACTGCCGGTCGGGGGCGAAGCCGTAGAGGATGCCGACGCCGAGGTCGAAGCCGTCGAGCAGCACGTAGAGGAAGACGCCGACGGCGAGCACGGCGGTCCAGATCGGGACGAGGTCGAGAACGTGGGCGCTCATCGCTCAGCCCTCCGATCCGGCGCGCGGCATCGCCTCGACCGGCGCTCGCGACCGTCCGCTCTCGATGAAGTCGGGCATGTCCTCGGCGACCGGCCCCTTGGCGAAGATGCGCGCCATCAGGAAGCCCCCGGCAGGGAACATGACGAGATAGACGATGACGTAGCCAATGAGCGAGAGCGACACGTCCAGGCCCGTCAGCGACGGCGAGACCGAATCGGCGGTGCGCAGGTGGCCGTAGACCGTCCAGGGTTGCCGGCCGACCTCGGTCGTCACCCAGCCGGCGATCACGGCGACGAAGCCGAGC
>CAMFKX010000124.1 GCA_945957375.1 uncultured Roseiarcus sp. | reverse complement strand
GGGGCTGTCGGGCGCGGGCGTGTAGTCGTGTGTCCACTGGATCGGGCTCGCGTAGGTGCCGGCGATCCTCTCCATCTTCGGCGTCTTCAGCGTGCCGAGGCCGGCGGCGGCGAGGTCGCGGGCGATGCCGGCGACGCCGGTCGCGTCCGGGCGGTTCGGCGTCAGCGCGACGTCGATCACCGGATCGTCGAGCCCGGCCCAGACCGCGTAGGGCGCGCCGACCGGGGCGTCGTCGGGCAGCTCCATGATGCCGTCGTGGTCGTTGCTGAGTTCGAGTTCGGCGGCCGAACACAGCATGCCGAGCGACTCGACGCCGCGGATCACGCCCTTGGCGAGCGTGATCTGCTTGCCCGGGATCCAGGTCCCGACCGGCGAGAACACGCTCTTCATGCCGGTGCGCGCGTTCGGCGCGCCGCACACGACCTGCACCGGCCCGGCGCCGGCCTCGACCGTGCAGACGCGCAGCCGGTCGGCGTTGGGATGGGGCTTGGCCTCGACGACGTAGCCGACGACGAAGCCTGCATATTTGGCCGCCGGGTCCTCGACGCCCTCGACCTCGAGGCCGACGCGGGTGAGCGTATCGACGATCTCGGCGAGCGAGGCCTGCGTCTCGAGGTGGTCTTTCAGCCAGGACAGGGTGAATTTCATTTTCTCTAACTTTACTTGAGTGTCGCCGATGTCGACGAGACTCACTTGAAATCGTATGTTTCCTTCAGGATTTCGAACAGCTGTCCTGCAGCCTCTTTTCCTAATTGAAGGGTTTGACTCTGTTTGCCTGGGTTGACCCGATGCTCTGAGCCGGCAGTGTCGATTTGTAGGATCAGTCCAGCGTCGGGAAGGGAGAATGCCTTCACTCGTGCAACGACCTGTGACGGCTGCATCCGCCCAGTCGCATCATAGGTCTCGAACTTCGTAACCCATGCCATCCCTTTGCCCCCTTTAACATCTGGATCGGTTCAGCCGCTCAATCCCCCCGCCAGCGTCGGCATGTCGAGCGGCTTGAAGCCGTAGTGGTTGATCCACCGCAGATCCGCGTCGAACAGGTCGCGCAGGTCCGGCATGCCGTATTTCAGCATCGCCACGCGGTCGATGCCCATGCCCCAGGCGAAGCCCTGGTAGACCTCCGGGTCGATGCCGCAGTTCCTGAGCACGTTCTCGTGCACCATGCCGCAGCCGAGGATCTCGAGCCAATCCTCGCCCTCGCCGAAGCGGATCTCGCCGCCCGAGCGGCGGCACTGGATGTCGACCTCCATCGAAGGCGAGGTGAACGGGAAGAAACTCGGGCGGAAGCGCATGTTGACCTTCGGCACCTCGAAGAACGCCTTGCAGAATTCCTCCAGCACCCACTTCAGGTTGGCGAGCGTCGCGCGGTCGTCGATCACCAGCCCCTCGACCTGATGGAACATCGGCGTGTGGGTCTGGTCGAAGTCGGTGCGGTAGGTGCGCCCCGGGCAGATCACCCGGATTGGCGGCTTCTGGCTCAGCATCGTGCGCACCTGGACCGGGCTCGTGTGGGTGCGCAAAAGCTTGCGCTCGCCGTTGTCGTCCGGCTGCAGGAAGAACGTGTCGTGCATCTCGCGCGCCGGGTGGCCGGGCGGGAAGTTGAGCTTGGTGAAGTTGAAGTCGTCGCTCTCGATGTCCGGCCCTTCGGCGACCGCGAAGCCCATGTCGGCGAAGATGGCGACGATCTCGTCGGTCACCTGGCTGATCGGGTGGATGCGGCCGGTCTCGACCGCGGGCGCGCGCACCGGCAGGGTCAGGTCGAGCGCCTCGCGCTTGAGCTGGGCTTCGAGCGCGGCCTGCTTCAGAACGGCGCGCCGGGCGGCGAGCGCCTCGGTCACCGAATCCTTCAGCGCGTTGATCGCCGCGCCCTGCGTCTTGCGCTCGTCGGGCGAGAGTTTGCCCAGCGTCGCGAGCAGCGCCGAGATCGAGCCCTTCTTGCCGAGCGCCGCGACGCGGACCGCTTCGAGCGACGTTTCGTCGGCCGCGGCGTCGATGGCGGTCAGCGTCGTGGTCTTCAGCGCTTCGAGTTCGGACATCGGCAACTCAGGTCAGCAGAAACGGAACCGCCGCCCCACGCGGGGTCGCATGGCGGCGGCGGGACGTTGCGTTCGGCGGTGTTGGCTTACGCCGCCTTGGGCAGGTGGCCCTTCGCCTGCTCGACGATCGCGGCGAAGGCCGCCGGCTCGGTGATGGCGAGTTCCGACAGCACCTTGCGGTCGACCTCGATCCCGGCCGTCGACAGCGCCGAAATGAAGCGGCTGTAGGTCAGGCCGTGCTCGCGGACCGCCGCGTTGATGCGCTGGATCCACAGGGCGCGGAATTCGCGCTTGCGGTTCTTGCGGTCGCGGTAGGCGTATTGCTGCGCCTTGTCGACGGCGGCCTTGGCGGCGCGGATGGTGTTCTTGCGGCGGCCGAAGAAGCCTTTGGCCAGCTTGAGAACTTTTTTATGCTTGGCGTGGGCGGTTACGCCTCTCTTGACGCGCGACATCGTTCAAACTCCGGGAAAGGGTCAGCCGTTCGGCAGGAAGTACTTCTTGACGTTGTCGCCGTCGGTCTTGAACATCACCGCCGTGCCGCGCAGGTTACGAACCTGCTTGGAGGTGCGCTTGATCATGCCGTGGCGCTTCTGCGTCTGAGCGTAGACGACCTTGCCGGTCCCGGTAATTTTGAAGCGCTTCTTCGCGCCGGATTTCGTCTTCAACTTGGGCATTTGGCTCTCCCGGGCTTGACGCCCTGTTGGAAGGTATCGGAGCTTTTGGCTCCGTCGCATCGGAACGAGCGAAAAAGAACCGCCACGGCAGCCCGGCCGGGCGGTTCTGAGCGCGGGGTCATACGCGAGAGGGCGGAAAAGCGCAAGGGCTTCCGACAAATCGTCAGCGTGCGCCCGGAATGGGTCTCGGGGATAGAAAAATTCCCGTTCTCGCGACAATTGGCATTGACCGGGGCAGAATTATGCAGAATTTTTTCTCTTCCAGAGGCTGTATTCGAGGCGTGTACTGTGAAAACTCGGGACGTTGAAAAGTAGACGGTGGTTCGTTCACGGCAATCACACAATTCTGCCTTGGTTACGCGTCCGCGGCGCCGTCTTGACGTCGTCTTTCCGTTCTTGACCCATCCGCCTCGGCGGCTTGCTCCGGCTCTCGCGGCGGCGCTGGTCGCGGCGACCGCGCTGATGCGGATCGCGTTTCCCGGGCCGCTGTGGGTGGCGGCGGCCTATGCGGCGTTCGGGCCGGCGATCGTCGTATCCCTGCTCGCCTGGGGCCTTCCGGCCGGGGCCCTTGCAGTCGTCTTGTCGGCGGCCGTTCAGTGCGCATCCAGGCCGCCTCGCGACGCCGCGGATTGGTTGAGCCTCGCGGCTTTCCTCGTCGCCGCCGGCGTCGGCGTCGCCGTCATGGAATGGCTGATCCGCAATCGCGTTCGGGCTGCGTCGCCGGACGACGGCGCGTCGGCCGGGTCCTATCTGGCCTCGATCGTCGAGTCCTCGAACGATCCCATCCTGGCGAAGGACCTCGACGGGACGATCACCAGCTGGAACTCCGCCGCCGCGCGGCTGTTCGGATACGCCGCCGCCGAAATTGTCGGAAAGCCCATCGCTCTGTTGATTCCTCCTGCCTTCTTGGCCGAGGAAGTGGAAATCGTCGCTCGCTTGCGCCATGGCGAGCGGATCGAGCGCCTCGAGACGCTCCGCGTCGCCAAGGACGGCCGCGTCGTGCCGGTGTCGCTGACGATCTCCCCCGTGCGCGACCGCGATGGGGCGATCCTGGGCGCCTCGACCATCGTTCGCGACATTACCGAAAATATTCGCGCCGAGCAGGAGCGCCGGCTGAGCGCAGCGCGCCTGCGCACCGCCGCAGACGCGGCCCGCATGACTTATGTCCAGTTCGATATCGAACTGGGGTGGGTCCACGTGGCGGAGAATTTCGGCCGCGTCATGGGATTCCTCCCGCGTACGCCGCCGTCGGGCGGGACGCTGGACAACGCGCGGTCCGGCCTGCTCGCCTATGTCGAGGAACCGGATCTGCCGGCGGCGACCGCGATGTTCGACGCCATTGTCGCCGGCGTCGCGGGGGAGCAGCGGTTTCGCATCCGCGGCGACGACGGGGCCTTGCGCTGGTTCGACAGCGTCTGGAATCCGGAGCCCGGCCGGGACGCAAAGGCGACGACAGTCTTCGCCACGCTTCTCGACATTACCGCGTCGGTCGAAAATCAGGTCGCGCTCGAAGCGGCGAAGGCGAAGGCCGACGAGATCCTGACCAGCATCGGCGACGGCTTCTACGCCCTCGACGCCGAATGGCGCTTCTCCTACTTCAACCACCGCGCCGAGACGATGCTCGGCAAGCGGCAGGACGAGGTCCTCGGCCGGCGCTTTCTCGATGTCTTTCCGATGGTCGAAGGGACCGCGATCCAGGCGAACTACGCGCGGGTGTTTCGAGACGGCGCGCCGCTCCAATTCGAGATGATGTCTCCGATCTTGAGGCGGTGGGTGTCGTTCAGCGTCTACCCGACGCGCGAAGGCGGCATTTCCGTCTATTTCCGGGACGTCGAGCGGCAGAAGGCGGTGGAGGCCGATCTCGTGGCGGCGAAGGCCGCGGCCGAGCGCGCCAATGTCTCGAAGTCCCGGTTTCTGGCCGCAGCCAGCCATGACCTCCGTCAGCCGGTCCAGGCGCTGGTCCTGTTGCTGGCGCTGATCGAGCGCCAGGTCGAAGGCAACCCCAGGGCGGGCGAAACCGCCCGGCGGATGGGTCGCGCGCTCGACGGCTTGAACGGCCTCTTGTCCGCCATCCTCGATATTTCCCGGCTGGACGCCGGCGTCGTCTGGGCCGTGCCGGAGGTGGTCGATCTCGGCGCGCTGCTCGACCGACTGACGGCGGAATATCGCCTCCGGGCCGAGATCAAGGGCCTGAAGCTGCGCGTGGTTCCAACGAGGCTCCGGACCTTCGTCGACCCCTCGCTGCTCGAGCGGGTCATGCGCAACCTGATCGACAATGCGCTGCGCTACACGCCGGAGGGCTCGGTGCTGGTCGGCGCCCGACGCTGCGGCGAACGGATCCGGCTCGATGTCCTCGACACCGGCATCGGCATCGAGGCGGACCGAAGAACCGAGATCTTCGAGGAGTTCGTCCAGATCGGCAATTCGGGCCGGGATCTCGCGCAGGGCCTCGGATTGGGCCTGGCGATCGTCGCGAGGCTCGTCGACCTGATCGGCGCCGAGATCGAGGTCGACTCCGCGGTCGGGCGAGGCTCGCGCTTCTCCCTGTATTTGCCGGCGGCGACGGCGCCGCCTGCTGCGAGCGCCCCGGCGAGCGAAGCGCGCGACGTCGGCGGCCGGGTTCTCGTCGTCGAAGACAACGCCGTCGTGCGCAGCAGCCTCGACGCCATGATCCAGGAATGGGGCTACGAAACCATCGTCGCGGAAAGCGGCGAGGACGCGCTGCGCAAGGCCGCGCAGTCGCGATGGCGCTTCGACGGGGTCCTCTCCGACCATCGCCTCGGCGCCGGGATGACCGGCGTCGAACTCGCCAGGGAGGTCGAACGGCGCGCCGGACGCGCGATCCCGGCGCTGATCCTGACAGGGGACACCGCAAAGGAGCGCATCGGCGAGATCTCGACCAGCGGAGTTGCGCTTCTGCACAAGCCGGTGAGCGCGGACGCCCTGCGCCGAAGCCTGGCGGCGATCTTGCGAGGGTGAAGGCCGACCGCCGGCCTCACGCCAGTTCGGACAGATTGTCCGCCCGCCGCCTTCGCGCGATGGCGTTGAATTTGTCGGCGAGGTCGGGGCGGTCGCGCATCAGGTTCTCGAAGTCGGCGCGCCGCAGGACGAGCAGGCGGCTGTAGGTCTGCGCCCGGACGTCGGCCTGGCGCGGCTCGCCGTTGATCAGCGCCATCTCGCCGAAAACGTCGCCGCTGCCGAGCAGGACGTGGCGCTTGGGCAGGATGACGTCCGCCGCTCCGGAGGCGATGAAGAACATGGCGTCGCCGCGCTCGCCCTTGCGGACGATCAACTCGTGCGGAACCACGAACCGCGGCCGGAGCAGCTTGGCGATGCTGACGAGATGTTCCTCGTCGAGCCCGGCGAACAGGTCGAGCCGGGCCATCAGCACGCGGGAATCGAGCCCGATGTCGAAGCGCGGCAGCGCTTCGGCCTCGCGCGCGTCGCGGACGCCCGAGACGAGGTCGCGATAGACCTCCGGAGCGATCAGGCCTTCTTCGTAAAGGTCGCGGTAGCGGCCGATTTCCCTGCGCAAGGCGGACTGGCGCAGGAAGCGCGCTTCGAGCGCCGAGGCGTAATCGGGATATTGCCTGCGCAGGGCCTCGATGCCGGTCTGGATGCGATCGACGCGGTCGGAGAGAATCTTGTCCAGCACCGCGTCGAGGCGGTCGCCGAAAATCGCGCGCGAGCGCTTGGCGGTCTCGCTGGTCAGCTCCTGGATGACGAGCTGCATCGTCAGCAGCCATTCGAACCGCTCGCCCAGCCGCTCGGCGAGAAACCGCCGGATGCCGAGACGGCGATGCAGGAGATAGGCCGCGCGAAACGAGAACGGGAAGGCCAGTCCCGCTTCCGCGGCGCGCTTGTATCCAAGCCGGCCGTCGGCGCGCGCGCCCTCGACCATGGCGTCGGCGTTGCGCATCAGGGTCTGGACGACGGCCGGCGACGCGGTGCGGGCGGCGAGCGTCTCCATGACCAGCGCCCGCTCCTGGTTGCCGAGCGCCACCAGCGACACCGTCAACCGCTCGTGCTCGGTCAGCGCGATCTCGCCCACCGCCCGGCGCGCGGCCGCCCCCGTCGTCCACGCCTGATAGGGCGCGAGCGCCCGGGCGGTCGCGCCCTCCGACATCGCATGCTCGCGCGCGGTTTCCTGAATGAGCTTCGCCGCGTCGGCGTAGGACACCTCGAGCACTCGATCGCGCAGCACCTGGTCGGCGGGCGAGAGCTGGTCGAGCTTGAGCGCGCGGATCAGCAGGCGCAGCGTCGTGCCGTTGACCAGCAGCGTGAACATTACGAGGCCGGTCGCCAGCACCGCGACGAAGCGCTGGATGCCCGGCGGCACGGCGGGATTCTCGGTGACCGAAAGGGCCAGGACCAGCGTCAGCGCTCCGCGCAGTCCGCCCCAGGCGATCGCGAGCTTGTAGGCGGTGCTGACCGGCTTCATCAGGCCGGCGAAGCTGAGCAGCGGCAGGAGGCCGAACAGCACCGCGAGCCGCGCGACCAGGGCCGCCACGACCAGCGCAGCCATCAGGAGGAAGTCCTGCAGTCTCAGGTCGACCAGCAGCTTCGGCACCAGGATCGAGGCGAGCAGGAAGACCAGCGAATGCGCCCAGAACGCCACCTGGGTCCACACGCCCTCGAGAAACGTCCAGTTGCGCGGGTCGATCCGGGTGCGTCCGAGCGCGCTCACCGTCATGCCGGCGGCGAGCGTCGACACCACGCCGGAGATGTGCAGCGCGCGGTCGGCGACGATGTAGGACAGATAGGCCAGCGCCAGCGTCAGGGTGGCCTCGGCCAGCGGATTGCTTCGGGTCCAGCCGACGAGCGTCAGCATCAGCCGCCCGGCGACGACGCCGAACGCGGCCCCTCCGAAGAACGAAACGGCGAACTCCGTCGCGCCGTCGCCCAGATGCGGCTCGCGTCCGGTGACGATGATGCCGAGCAGCACCGAATAGGCCAGAATCGCCGAGGCGTCGTTCAGCAGCGATTCGCCTTCGACGAGTCGGGTGAGGCGCGCGGGCGCGCCGACGTCGCGGAAGATGGCGATCACCGCGGCCGGGTCGGTCGTCGAGACGACCGCGCCGAGGAGCAGGCACACCACCAGCGGCTGGCCGGCGATCGGCCACAGCGCAAGGCCGACGATCGCCGCGGCGACCAGTGTGGCGATGACCGCGAGCAGCAGGATCGGCGCGACGTCGTCGAACAGGCGACGGACGTCGGTGGTCAACGCCGCCTCGAAAATCAGCAGCGGCAGGAAGACGTAAATGAACGTCTCGGAGCCGAGCGGCAGATCGGCGAACAGACGCGCGATCTCGCCGGCCCGTCCGGACGCGTCGCCATGCGACACAATCGTCGAGACCGTGCCGATCGCGGCGCCGATGACCGCGAGCAGCACCACCGGCGCGAGCCGCAGCCGCTCCGCGACGGGTTGGCTGAGGGCGACCAGGATCAGGAGCGCCGCGAAGACGGCCAGGACGACGATGATATCGGGCACGGGCTCCTGAAGGGGTTGCGGCGGCCATCATTCGCGCGACGCAATTTCGAGGCGCGGCGCAAGACTTGTCAACTGCTCCGCCCGCGGGACGACTGACGCCAACCCGGGTCGGTTCCGGCTGCGAGGCGCTCCTCGGCCGCGCTTGACCAGCCTTGGCGATTGCCAGCACGCCGGCGCCGGCGTATCGCAATGCAGCAATCTGCTCCGCATACGCGAGGTTCGATGGACCCCCTGATCGAAGGCTACCGGAAGTTCCGCGCCGAGATATGGCCGACCGAGCGCGCCCGTTACGAGGCGCTCGCGCACTGGGGCCAGAGTCCGGAAACCATGGTGATCGCCTGCTCGGATTCGCGCGTCGATCCGCAGACGATCTTCGCCGCCGTGCCCGGCGAACTGTTCGTGGTGCGCAACGTCGCCGCGCTGGTCCCGCCTTACGCGCCGGACATCGGCTACCACGGCACGAGCGCCGCGCTCGAATTCGGCGTCCGGGTCCTGAAGGTCGCGCGGCTGGTCGTGCTCGGTCACGGGCAATGCGGCGGGGTGCGGGCGATGGCCTACGGACCGCCGCCCCAGGCGCAGGATTTCGTCGCCTCCTGGGTCGATATCGGCCAGCCGGCGGTCGAGGCCGCCGGCGACGCGCAAGACGGCCGGCTGTCCCGCATCGAAGTGGAGGTCGTCCGTCTGTCGCTCCGCAACCTGATGACCTTCCCGTGGATCGCCGAGGCGGTCGCCGGCCGGCGCCTCGCCCTTCAGGGCTATCTGTTCGACGTCCACACCGGGGTGCTCACCTCGGTCGGCGAGGACAGTCTCGCTGCCGTCGGCTGAGGGCGCGGTTGCGACATAGCGCCGCCCGCGGCTTGGCGCGCGGGGGTCCGCCATCGTAGTTTGGCCGCATGAGCGAAGTGATCCCTCTCGTCGAGACGCCCAGGCGCCTGACCGCGCGCGCGCTGATCGTCGGCGAGCGGATCGACACGGCCGGGCTCGAACGTCCGGACACGATATCGCTGCTGCCGCTCGCCTTTCGCGTCGGGGCGCACGGGCTCGTGGCGCTGTTCCGCTTCGGTGTCGCGGTCATGGTCGGCCTGACGCCGCTGGAGGAAGAGGACACGCTGGCGAAGCTCCAGGCCCGCGTCAGCGGGGCGCGCGCCAAGGGCGACGACGAGACCGCCATCCTCGAAATCTCGGCGGTCGGCGACGAGCAGAAGTCGTCGGGCGGTCCGATCCAGATCAAGGACCTGTCGCCCCAGCGCTTTCTCGTGGTCGCCGACTCGCTGGCGAAGTCGGTCGCGCTCGCCCGGGACGAACGCGAGGTCAACAAGGTGTTCGACGTCATCGAGCCCTTCGCCGCGAAACTCGCCGCGACCGGCCGGACGCCCTTTCGCCGCAGCGCGATGCTGCGTCTCATCGGTCAGGCCCTGCTGGTCCAGCACCGGGTTTCGGGTCGCGTCGCGGTCGAGGAAAAGCCGGACGTGCTGTGGGATCGGCCGGATCTCGAGCGCCTCTATGCGCGGCTCGAGGATGAATACGAATTGTCCGAGCGCGCCGGCGTTCTCAAGCGCAAGCTGGACGTGATCGTCGAGACCGCCCGCGCGCTGACGGACATCATCGACGCCGACCGCTCGACCCGGCTCGAATGGGCGGTGATCGTCCTGATCCTGGCCGAGTTGATCGCCGCCATGGTGCAGATCTGGCTCGCGGTTTCGGGAGGCCATTGAGGGCGCGCAGGCGCCTTGCGGCGAGCCTCATCTGAGGCTAGGATCAGTCTCAGGTGATACGGAGCGTCTTCATGTTTGCGTCGAGCGACGTCGCCCTGGCTCTCGGCCTCCCGACGGGACCGTTGGAGTCGCTGTCTCCGGTCGTTCTGATCGGGCGCATCGAGCACGGCTTGCCGTTCAAGGCGCTCGACAGGATCGCCGGCCTGCTGGCGCCGGGCGACGCGCGGTTCAAATACCGGCTGATCCCGAAAGCGACGCTGGAACGGAGAAAGACGGCCAACAAGCTCTCGCCCGACGAGGGCGCCCGTCTCGCCCGCCTCGCCAACGTCTGGAGCGTCGCCCTCGACGTCTGGGGCGACGACGACGAAGCGCGAGCCTTCCTGTTCCGCCCGCATCCGATGGCGGAGGACCGGCTGCCGATCGACCTCGTGATCCAGAGCGAGTTCGGCGCCGATCTGATCATCGACATCCTCGGGCGGCTGAAATACGGCTCGGCGGCGTGACGGCGCAGGTGCTGGACAGGGGCCTCACGGCCTATCGAATCGGCGATCCCTCCGGCCTCCACCCCATCTTCGACGCGACCGGCTCCCTGATCGCCCCGGGGCGATGGAATACGCGCGGCGGCGCCATGATCTACGCGAGCGAACGGTTTTCGACGGCGTTGCTGGAGAAACTCGTCCACGGCAGCGGCCGACTGCCGCCGAACCAGCATTTCGTCGCAATCGCCATTCCGCGCGGGATCACCTACGAGGTGTTCTCGCCGCCGGGTCTACCGGGTTGGGACAGCATGCCGCCGACCGTCAGTCGCGCTTACGGGGAGCGGTGGAGCCTCGAGTTGCGAAGCGTGATCCTCATTGTGCCGAGCATCGTCGCCCGCATCGACAGCAACATCCTGATCAACCCGGCGCACCCGGAGTTCCGCCTGATCGAGGCGAGCCTGCATCAGCCGGTGTTTTGGGATCGCCGGCTGTTCGGAGCGCCTGTCTGAGCCTTCAGGATGCGCGTCTCGCCGCCGAGGAGCCTGTCGATGTCCCGAAACGTCTTCGTCCTCACCGGCGCCGGAGTGTCGGCCGAGAGCGGGCTCGGCACCTTTCGCGACAAGGCGGGCGAGGGGATCTGGGCGAGGTTCGATCCGATGGCGCTGGCGACGCCCGAGGCTTTCGCGCGCGACCCGCGTCGGGTGCTGGCCTTCTACGACGCGCGCCGGCGCAACCTGCTCGGCGCTCAGCCCAATCCGGCCCACCACGCGCTTGCCCGGCTCGAACAGGGGCTCGCGGCCTCGGGCGGCAAGCTGACGCTGGTGACGCAGAACATCGACGACCTGCACGAGCGCGCCGGGTCGAAGGACGTGCTTCACATGCACGGGGAGCTTCTCAAGGCGCGCTGCGAACTGTGCGACGCCGTCGGCCCCTGGACGGGCGACCTGACCGTCGACGACGTCTGCCCTGCCTGTCACAGCGTCGGCGCGCTTCGCCCCCATGTCGTCTGGTTCGGAGAATTGCCGCTCCACCTGGACGAGATCGAGGCCCAGTTGCGTCGCGCCGACCTTTTTGTTGCGATCGGAACATCGGGCGCGGTCTATCCTGCGGCCGGCTTCGTCGCCGAGGCGCGCGCGCAGGGCGTCGCCACCTGCGAGATCAACCTCGACGCGGCCGACAATGCGTTTCTGTTCGACGACGCGCGTTACGGGCCCGCGAGCGAGATTGTACCTCTGTTCGTTGATGAATTGCTCGCGACGTGATCTAACGGCGTGGCGGACGGCTCGGATGGACCATGGCGGGATTGCGAATTTGACGGCCGAAGCCCTCATCGATTTCCGTTTCGTGACCGCGAACGGCGAGTCGCTGCACTGCGCGATGGCCGGGCCCACGGACGGTCCGCTCGTCATCCTGCTGCACGGCTTTCCCGAGTTCTGGTTCGGCTGGCGCGAGTATTTCGCCCCGCTGGCGCGGCGCGGTTTCCGCGTCGTCGCGCCCGACCAGCGCGGCTACAACCTGTCGAGCAAGCCTGCGGCGGTCGACGCCTATCGGCTCGCCGCGGCGGCCGCCGACGCCTTCGCGCTCGCGACCGCGTTCGGGCGCAGCCATTTTCATGTCGTCGGCCACGACTGGGGCGCCGCCGTCGCCTGGACCATGGCCGGGCTCGATCCGAGGCGGCTGACCAGCGCGACCATGATCCAGGCGCCCCATCCGGCGATCTGGCTGCGGGCGTTGCGCGAGGACCCGGAGCAGCGGCGCAAGGGCGGTTACGTTCGCATCCTGGCCCTGCCGTGGCTGCCGGAGATCAGCCTGAAGCTCGGCAATTTCGCTTTGCTCGAACGCGCCTTGCGCTCGACGACGCGGCCCGAAGCCTTTCCGCCCGAAGCGCTCGACGCCTACCGCGAGTCCTGGCGCCAGCCGGGCGCCCTGACCGGTATGCTGAACTGGTATCGCGCCGCGCTCGCCGGCGGTCCACCGCCGCCGCCCGCGCCGAGAAGCCTGAAGCCGCCGATCCTCATCCTGTGGGGGGACCAGGACGCTTACGCCGTCCCCAGCCTCGCCGAGGCGAGCGCGGCGCTGTGCGCCAACGCGCGCTTGCGCCGCTTCCCCCGGGCGACCCACTGGATCATCCACGACGCCCCCGAGGTCGTGTGCGACGCGCTGCTCGACCATCTGTGACGGCGACAGCCGGCGCCCCGTGTCCCGGCGACCCCGAACGTCATCGATCCGTCGCTCACGTGTTGTCCTTCTTGCGAGACTCCCCGAAGGAGAGGGAAGGAGCGAGACCCATGTTCGACCATATCGGATTCAACGTCGACGACGTCGCCAAGAGCAAGGCGTTCTACGCCGCGGCGCTCGCGCCGCTCGGCATGGTGATCCTCGCCGAGGGGGAGGGCTGGGCGATGATCGGCAGCGCCGCAGGACGGCTGTGGATCGGCCAACTCGGCCTCGCGGCGAGCCCGATCCATTTCGCGTTCCGGGCCGAAAGCCGGGCGGCGGTCCAGGCCTTTCATCAGGCGGCGCTTGCCGCCGGCGGCCGCGACAACGGCGCGCCGGGACTGCGCCCGGACTATCGTCCCGATTATTTCGCGGCCTTCGTCTACGATCCCGACGGCCACAATGTCGAGGCGGTGACCTTCGCGGCCGAGTAGCGGCCGCGCCTCAGGCGTTGACGGCGACCGTGCTGGCTTGCTTGTAGAAGCGGGAATTTCGGTTGAACACGCGGAAAGCGCGGCGGGCGGAGGCTTCCTGATCGAAGGTCGCCATGTAGGTCCACTCGCGGCGCGGCGCACGGAAATAGCCGAGGAGGTAGGCGCCGTCGTCGCGCCTCACCACTGCGCAGTGTCCGCTTTCGACCAGATAGCGCGCAGTATGGTGGTTCGCCGGCATAATTCTCGATCTCCCGAACAGGCGCGTTCACGCGCCTCCAGGTCCCGTTGAGCATGGGGCGTGCCAGCCTCCGCGGGCCTTCCAAGCGCTCCGCAGGCTCGAGGATTCGCAGGATGCGACGACACGGGACGAATTTGCGACGCCGCCTGCGTTTCCGGCTCGCGATTTCTATGGCGTCGGCTGGGCCTGCGGCGGCGTCCACGCCCCGCTCAGGACCTCGGCGCGCGGCCGGTAGAGCCGGAGCATGTAGCTCCAGTCGGGCGTGATCGGCAGGCAATTGGCGACATGCCCGTCGCAGCCGCCGAACTGGATTGTGACCGCCCCGTCGGGACCGCGCTCGGCGATGACGGAGTTCACCGTATAGGCCTTCTGCGGATTAAGGGCGAAGCGGCCGTCGCTGTCGTACACGCTGACCGACCAGAAGCCGTCGACGGGGACGTCTTTCAGCGTCAGGCGGTGAACCGTCGCGCCGTCGTTGCGTTCGGGCGCGGCGTTGACGAACAGGGCGTCGGCGTCCGGCAGGCCGCCCCAGGCGGCGCCCGCGCCGATCAGCCGTCGGACCGGATCGCCGATCCCACGCGGACCGGAGAGCCCCTTCGCGTCCGGCAGGGTTTCGGCCAGAACCATCAGGCCGGTGCGCACGTCGACCTGGGTGGTCGCGTCCCAGTTCGGCGCGGCGAACGCGCCCGGTCCGCCCGGCTGATCGACCTTGATCGCGGTCTGCAACGCCCGGACGGCGTCGATGTCCTTGGGATCGTTGGCGTCGACGAAGATCCGCACCGCGGCGAGCGCGTAGCGCGACCCGACCGAGGCCCGGGTCAGGGTCGTCGCGCCCGGCGCATAGACGACTTGCGGCGTATTGGCGTCCTCGTCGACGATCTGCAGAGACGTGAACCGCTTGCCCGGGTCGGGCAGCGTGATCGTGACCGGTCCGGCGTCGAGGTCGAACACCGCGGCCGAATAGAGCGTGTCGCGGTTCATCCGCAC
>CAMFKX010000123.1 GCA_945957375.1 uncultured Roseiarcus sp. | reverse complement strand
GCCTTAGATACCTAATTAGATATGTAGCGGCCCCGCTCATCAGAACAGCCGCGACAAATCTTCCGAGAATTTCACCCGAAATCCAATCGGCTGCCGTGTGCCACAAAGCGATGAGCAATTCCATTTTTCACGCCCGCCAACGAAAATTGCGTAGGACGGACGCTATTAACGTCCCCAACTTGAGTCAAACCGTAATGTTGACGCGCGAGCCTAGGCCGGCTGCCGTACGCCAATGTCTGTCAGTGAAACTTGCTACCTGATGGCGGCGATTTCGATGTGCGCCCAGCGAACTTCCGCAGGTCGGCGAAAGGACCTCGCTTCGCAATGCCATAGGCGACGACGCCGTCGGTGATGCGCGCCTATACCAGATCGCCTCGTCCGCGCGGATGCTACAGGCGGTGATGCGTAGCTGCGGGGCTCGAATGGTGGTTCCGGCCAGCGCACCATGGTCTCCGGGTCGTCGGAGATGGTGGCGCAGTCGCGCTCGTCCCACTTCAGCGGCCCCCAGGGCTCGGCGTCGGGTCGCGCTCGCCCGGCGGCGGTTATGGTCTCATCATGCAGCGGGTTATCCCGTGGAGTATCTCCGGACAGACGGACGAGTTCCCCCCATACCCCCCCTAGCGAGCTTGTCTGTCCGCTCGCCTCCCGCGGAGCGGGCGGCGGCCAGCAAGCCTCGCGCCTACGGCGGGGGTTCCGAGACGAACTCGGACAAATTCGAGCTTGTCCGAGCTTGTCTGAGCTTGTCCAACGGGTCATTCCGCTTCCGCCCTCACCGCAGCCAGCGCCTGGCTGGGATCCATGCCGCTCGCCAGCAGTTCGTCGAATTTCGCGAGCTGCCGTTCGACCCGGGCGTGTTCTTCCGGGTCGCGGTTGCGCGGGACCGGTGCTTCCGCGACGGCCGGCGCAGCGATCCAAACCGGGACGGGGCGGTTCTTCCCGTTCTGATCCGGGACGCTCCGCTTGTCGCTGACGACGGCCCCGCTTTTCTTCGCTGCCAGCACCGCCGCGCGCGCCCGCGCGGCATAGGTGGACGCCTCCTCGTCCGTGAGGTTGCCGAGGACCTTGCCCTCGGCCGCAGCCAGCGCGTCCCGCACCGCGACGTCGAGCAAGTCTTTGTTCAACTGCGCCGCCTTCCCGGTGGTCGCAGAGCGGAACGCGCCAGCGGCCACGGTCGCAACCACCACCGCGATTTCGGCGCTGCTGACGGCGCTGGCGGTGGCCGGCGGCGTGAACTTCGACAGCGCCTGCACGCTGTCGCCGTGCTGGTAGACGGGCGGTTCGGAGTTGCCGAGATCGACCGAGCAGAGCTGCAGCCACCCCCGCGCGCCGCCGGTGGTCGCGTTCGCCTTCCCGACGACCGGGCGGAAGATTTTCCACGCCTCCTCCGGAAGGAAGCCCCACTCCTTCAGGGTCGCCTTGTCTGGACGTTCGAGCTGGAACACAGCGCGGACCTGCGCGGCGATCGCGGTCGATCCGAACACCGCGTCCAGCCCCATCCCGCCCGCGCCCTTCTTCTCGTGGTGAATGAACAGGCACCCGACCTTCAGGTTCGCCAGCATCGTGCGCAGCCGCCGCACCGCCGCGGCCATCACGCCCTGATCGTTGAGCCCGCCCGGGAAGAAGGTCATCATCGAGTCGAGCACAACGATCTCCGCCCCGACCGACTTGATGCACGCCTCCAGCACCTCGAAGCCGTTGGCGTCGACTTCCCAGACATCCCGCCCGGGCGACCGGGTCATGTTCAGGCCGTTCGGGAACAGCTCCTTGCCGAACAGCGACACCCGGCCGGCAACGTCGGCGTCGGTGTAGCCGTGGTGCTTCATCTGCGCCTGGAACCGGCGCTCCAGCTCCGTCGAGTCGTCCTCGAGGCAGATGATCGCGACCCGTCGCGGCGGCCCGAAGATGTGGAAGTCGAGCTTCCGCGCGCATGACACGGCCGCGTCGATCGCGAGCGCGCTCGCTAGCGTCGTCTTCCCAAGCCCTGGCGGAGCGGCGAGGATCGTCGCCTCGCCGTAGGCGACCATGTCGCCGATCGCCCACGCCCGATGCGGCAGGACGCGGTTGCAGCTTGGGATGACCGGCGTCGGCGCGAGCGCAGCCGCCGCAGTCGAACCAGTTGCGGAGGGGAGCAGGTCGTCGAAGAAGTTGTCGCTCGTGTCGTCGCCCACGTTGCCGGTCTTGACGTCATCGGCGGGCGGCGAGCCCCCGCCCTTAAGCATCGCGAGGGCCTCCTCAAACGTCATCTTTGGCCCGAAGTCGACGGCGACTTTCGCCCGCTCTTCCTCCGGGAGCGCCCACTCGAACGGGTCGTACTCGTCGTTGTCGAACGTCATCATCGCCCCCCAAACAATGTGCTGCGCCTGCCGGTGATCGTCTTGATCGAGCCCTGGTCGCGCCGCGCGCAGTCGCGAACCATCTCGACCCAGTGCCTCCGGTCGTAGTCGCGGCTGGGCATCGTCCAGCCCGGCTCTCCGGCGCGCACAGCCGCCTCGGCGGAGCTCGCCCTGCTCTGGAGCCATCCGCCGAGCCAGCCGTCCCAGGCGGCTTCCGCAGCCACCATGGCGGCCTCGGGGCTGGCGTGTTCCCTCGCGAACGCCCCGGCGGCCTTGAGCAGCGGCTCGCGCCAGCGCGCGCCCAGCGACCCGATGTCGTCGAGGTGCGTCCGCCACCCTTGGCCGGACGGCAGCGGCGGCCCTACCCTCGGGGTAAAGCGCAAAAC
Source organism: uncultured Roseiarcus sp. (assembly GCA_945957375.1). Taxonomy (GTDB): domain Bacteria; phylum Pseudomonadota; class Alphaproteobacteria; order Rhizobiales; family Beijerinckiaceae; genus Roseiarcus. The sequence goes on along the minus strand of CAMFKX010000123.1, from coordinate 11,610 downwards.
CGCCGCCGGCTCGGGCAGGACGATCGGACGGTCCTCGCCGCCGAGCCGCAGCACCCGCTCGGGCATCGGATCCACAGCCCCGTCCACGAACAGCGGGCGTGCGAGGTATGTCGGCTGGGTGGGCTTGTAGAGCGACGGGTCCACGACGGCGTGGCCGGCGCGCAGGTTCGCGTCCCTCCCCCAAGCTCGGAGCGCCGCCATGGTCATCGGCTCCTCGAGCGAGAAGAGGTACTTGCCCCTGACCAGCTCGTCCCTGCCAGCCTTCGACGATCCGGCGAACGCGCAGGCGACCCCGGCCAACTCTGGCAGCAGATCGCGGACGCTCTCGGCGGCGCGCACCGGATCCACGCGGAAGTCCACCACGCCCCGCACCCCGTCGCAGTCGACGAAGATCTCTTCCGCCCGCTCGTCGAGGATGTCAGGCGCTCGCCCGTCGAGGCGTTCGAGGTATCGCCGCCGGATGATCGTCGCGTTGTCCGCGCGCCCGGGGCGCACCCGCCCCGGAACGAAGTATTCGGCCTGGCGGGACACTTGCCCCGCCAACCACTGCACCTGAGCGTCCAGGCCGAACGGAACCACGATGTTCCGCCCGGTCAGGTCCGACTTCGTGTCGTAGGCTGACACAACGCCGTTGGGCCCGATCACCTTGGTCGCGAGCCCTCCGACCGTCCGCAGGATGGCCGGCATCGTCAGACCTCCAGCGCGCTGAAGGTGTAGTCGATGAAGGTCGCGCGCTCCGTGACGCGCTCCGTGGCGACGACCCGGACTTTCTTACCCTTGATGAAGGCAACGGCGTCCTCATCGACAAGCCCAAGCCAGCCCGCAGCCCGCACGAAGTTCTCGATGCGGTCCATCGCAAAGGAAGCCTTCGTTGCCTCCTTGAGGGGGATGTTCTCACCCTTCGGGATAACTTCCAGACGCTTCAGCGGGAGCTGAGCGCCGTCTGAGTCGACCGCCACTCCACCGAAGGCGACGTGGATCGCGTCGGGCGTCTCGCCCAATTTCATCTGGGCCGTGAGGGTATATTCGCCCGGGGGCAGCTCGCCGCGGAGGCGCTGCTGGGCGGACTTGGAAACGTCGAGTTGGATGGACATCTGGTCTTCTCCGAATTGAAGCGGAGGGAGACCACGAGGGGGTTGTTCGACGCTCGTCGGGAGGCTACAACCAGCGGGCTATTTCTGCTGGTATTCTTCCAACTTAAGGGCGGCCCCTCGTGGTCGCCCTTTTCTTTTGGGCGTCCCGGTCAGGTCCGGCGTCTGTTAATCGTTATGCGTCATCTTACTTCCCCATGGTTAGGCTCCACTCGCGCGAGCGAGTTGGGCAGCGTCTCGATACTCCTGGGGAAGAAGTAGTTGCTTTTGTAGGCTCAGTTCGGCCGTCGAAACAAGGACGCGATCGACGAATACCAGCGGCGAAATCAGGAATTTTCAACGTTCCATCGGCTCCGTCGATAATTTGGCGTATACTCATCGAATTTGCCGATCAATCGTTGGAACGCGCATTCATGAGCGAGATCAGGCGGCGCGCTTCGCTGCGGCGATCTCCTTATTCATCCGCTCCATCAGCCGCGCTTGCTGCTTGGTCGCCTTGAGCTTCGGCGCGCGGCCGCGCTTCAGCACGATCGGAACCCACCGTTTCGCGCCCTTCGGCGGCTCGCCGAGCGCCTCATTGAGAGGTTCGACATTCGGCGCAGCTCCGTCGATCAGGTACATCAACGCCGTGGTCGGCTTCATGTAGATGCGGCCGCTCTTCTTGACGGCGAAGTCAAATCCCTCCGCCCCGTCGGTCGTCATGCCGTACCAGAGGCCGATGTTGTCGAACGGCGGCGGGAGCGTGATGTTCGTGTAGACCGCGTCCTTGGCTTGGTCCGCCTGGAAACCCGGCACCAGCCGCGAGACCTCCGCCAGGGAGACGTTGTCCTGGTCCTCGACCAGCTTGATGATGTCGTCGGCGATGCGCCGTGCGTTCGCGTTCATCACGCAGCTCCCCTCTTCTTCTTCCTGGACTTCCACTTCGTCGGATCGGGCACGCTCGGCCCGGGCGTCGGCACGCGGAAGAACCGCCGGACGGGCGCGCTCATCTCGATCTCGGGCAACTTGCCGATCGCGTACTCGAACCGCCCGGCCTCGCCCGTGACGACGACGACCAGCTCCTCGCCGCGCTCGATCAGCTCGGCGTCTTGGAAGAACCGATCACGTGGAGCCGTTGCGCGCGCGTGCCGGCGCAACCCTTCGGCAATGATCGCCCGGCGCTCGGCAGGCAGGAGCACGCTCACGCCGCCCTCCCACCGTTGCCATGCGGCCGCGGGCCCGGTCGCGCAGGCGCTCCGGCAGCCCCGAGCCTGGACTTCAGCAGGGACACCTCGGCGTCGGTGCAGTCGACCAGCCCGCCGTCGCCGGCCAGCTTGTGCCGGTAGGCGGCCGCGAGCCTGTCGGAGTGGGGGATGCTGGCGCGCACGCGCTGCAGCATCGCCTGGTCGCGAACCCTGATGAGGTCGTCGCCGTCCAGCCGGTAAGCCTCGCTTCCGTCGGGCGTGATGCAGAACAGCGAGTCGTCGAGCCGCAGACAGATCAGGATGACGTGAGGGGCCTCGATCACCCGCGTCATCGCCCCCTCCGCATCTTGAGGATCGTCAGGCGCGCCGGCCGCGGGGGCTTGGCGGGGCTGTAGGTGCGCGGCTTCTCGCGCACGACGATGACGACGGGGGGCTGCTTGCGCTTGTTCATCACGCCGCCTCCGCTCCCCGGCCGAGGTGCGCGTCGACAACGAGCGCGTTCCACTCGTTCGGCTCCTCCCGCCGGCCGTGGTTCGTCGGCTCCGGGAAGCGGCCAGCTTTCACGCGCCGCCACAGCGTCGAGCGCGACCAGCCGGTCATCTGCATAATGTCGGGGGCATAGTAGATGCGCCGGGTTAATCCTGGCGCAGGCTGTCGCTTTACTCGGGTCTGCAATTCAGCCTCCATCGTTGGGAGGCAGTCTATCTATAACGCGTCTCAGACCCTGTCACTGACAGTAAATCGCTTACCACCTATTCAATCATATGCTTAAACGCAGTGCTTCTTCCTCAGGCGCTCGATGGTTTCCCGAGGCTCGGGCGGGATGGAAAAATCGCCTTCGCCCGAACAGGCTGCGTAGGCACGCCCCGCTGTTCCGTCACTGACGCAGAACTCTTCTCCGGCCAGCGCCGTCGCGCCCTCGTACGACATCCCCGCCCCCAGCCCCCCGGCGACGACGCGCGCCGCGTACCAGTTCCGCTCGGACATCGCGCCGGCAGGACGGCCGCGCGGCCGCTTCTCGACCGGGGCGGGCGTCGGCGCTGGCGGCAGCTCCGCCAGCAACTCAGCGAGCAGGTCCATCACGCCCGCCTCAGGACGACAACGTTGCTCTCGTTCCGCTCCAGAAGGTCGAGCCTGTCCGCGACCCGCTGCAACGCCTCGCGCGTCTCGTTCTCGTACCTGGATTTCGCGTAGCGCGCCGTCAGGGCGTCGGCGACCCTGCGGTGCCCCAGGACGCTCTTGATGATGTGCGGCTCGGCTCCCAGGTCGCCGGCGAGCGTCGCCGTCGTCCTCCGCAGCGAGTGGACTGTGAAGGTGAATTGCAGCCGCTTCTCGACCCCCCGGCACCAGCGTTGCCAGTTGCTCAGCACCGCGCCGCGCGGGCCCGGAAACACGAGCCCGCCTGCGTCGCCGGGTCCGAGCGTACGCAAGAACTCGACCGCCTGGCGCGGCAGGGGCGCGATGTGATCGGGAGCCGCGCCAGCCGCGGCCTTGACCCGCGCGCGCCGAGTGTCCTTCCTGCGGGCTCCGGGGATCGTCCACCGCGCCCCCTCGAGGTCGACCTCGCCCCACTTCGCCCTGCACGCCTCGTTACATCGGCACCCGGTCATGAGCATCCACCGCACCGCCCGGGCGTGCGCGTCGTCGCCCATCGCACGGAGGAGCGCCCCGGCCTCTTCCTCCGTCAGCACCCTCTGCTCGGCCTCAGGCGCAATCGGCGCTGCGAGCTTGTCGGCGTCGAGGTTCATCTCTTCGGTGCTGACGGCCCATCGGAGGATGGGGCGGATGTAGACGACGGCGCGCGCGGCGCTCGACGCGGCCTTGTAGCCGTTCGCAGCCTTCTGCAGCTCCGCGAGCCGCAGGTCCATCGCAGGACGCGGCAGGACGGATTTGAACACGGCCCGGGCCATCGTGCGCTGCATTTTCTTCGTCCGCAGGTGCCGGCCGTCGCCGGTCTCGAAGTACGCGTCGATGACGGCTGCGACCGTCCCTATCCCAGTGGCGGCGTCCGCCGCGCGCGCGCGCCGCTCACGGCGGGCTTTCGTCGGGTCCTCGCCGCTCCTGACGCGCTGGCGCAGCTGCTTCGCCTCCTCGCGCGCCTCCTTGAGCCCCAGACCATCCCCAACACGGAAGCGCCGCATCTGCCCGTCGAGACGCATCATCAGGCTCCATCGGACGACGCCGTCCGCGCCCTTCCTCGCCCGGAGCCCATCACCGTCATTCAGCTCCTCGCGCGCGTCCCTCGGTTTCCAGTTGTCGAACTGCGCCGAGTTGATGCGGTTCACCTTCATCGGGGATTACTCCGTGGGTTACAGCGGGGTTGCAGTCTGGGTTACGGATGGGTTGCGGATGGCCTGCGATGCGGCGGGCGTGTATGATGCATGTTGACACACGATGTAGGCCAAAAACGCTAGGGTTTCAAGGTCTACGGCGACGCGGCGCTAAAAGGATGAAAAGCGATGAAGCACTTAGATTGCGTGTTCGCCAAGCACACGGTCGAAGTCGCGGCGGTCCGCGCTGCGGCGGAATAGCGGGACGACGGGGAGACGACCATGACGGAGCCGGTCTGGCGCCCGCTCGCCGAAGCGGACCTCGACGCGGTGCGGCGCATCTCCGCGGCCGCGTATCCCGGCCTTCAGGAGCGTCCCGCGGTGTTCGCCGAGAAGCTGCGACTCTATCCGCGGGGCTGCCTCGCCTACGATCGCGGCGGCGAGGTCGCGGGCTACCTCTTCAGCCATCCCTGGACCCTGGGCGAAGCGCCGGCGCTCGACGGCTTTCTGGGCGGCCTCGCCGCTGCGCCCGACTGCTACTATGTCCACGACCTCGCGCTCGCGCCGGAGGCGCGCGGTCATGGCGCGGCGGCGCAGGCGGTTGCGCGGATATTCGCGCTCGCCGAGGGCGAGCGGCTTCCGGCCATGGCGCTGATCGCCGTCAATGGCGCGGAAGGTTTTTGGGCGCGCCACGGTTTCCGGGAGGCCTCGAACCCGCGCCTCGCGGCCAAGCTCGCCGTCTACGGCGCGGGCGCGCGCTACATGATCCGACGGCCGCTCAAGCTGGAATGAAGGCGCCGATCCTGGCGCGCGCCACCTGCAGCGCGGTCAGGGAGCGGACGAGTCCCGCGTCCGGGTCGTCGAGGCGCGCGGCTTCGATCGCCAGCGACATGACGAGGAGCCCGCAGGCGACCGCGAGATTGGTCTCGCCGACCAGATCGGAGCGGCGGCGCAGATCGCACGCGACCTGAAGTCCGAAGCGTCCGTCGAGATCGCCGACCGCATGGCGAACGCAGTCCCAGGTGTGCGCGACGAGCCGGATCGTCGCCCACAATTGTCGCTCGCCCGGCCCGGTCAGCTCCGCCAGTCGGACGGCGAGGTCGAGGAAATCCCTGAGGAGTTCGGATCCGCGCGGCGTCTGCGCGTCCGAGCGTGCGGCCTGGTGCATCGCGGCGATCCTTCGGGAGCGCCGGTGCGCGCTCGAAGGCAGTTTACACAGGTCTATTATGGAAAAGTTACCTCGCGGTCCGAAGCCGGCCGCCGCAATCTCCGTGACGAGGAAGGGTAAACAGAGTCTGAAGCAAACGTCTTGTTTAGATTAAGAAACTTCTCTCGGGCCGCCTGCCGGAATCGATAAGATTCGAATGAATTTCTCAGCCGCCCGCCAAGCGGCGCCGGGCGATGGTGGGCCCGTCAAACCAAGCGGGTCTCCATGCTCAATCGGCTTCTCGGCTTCCTCACCGCGGCGACCCTGCTGGGCCTCGCCTGGGCGAGCTTCGGACAGGCCTCGGAGGGCGTGCCGACGGCGAGCTTCACCCCGGTCGGCGGCGAAACCTCGATTCCCTACGGCTGGATCGACTTCTGCAACCGCCACGCCGACGAATGCGCGCTCGGCAAGCTGAACCCGGTCGACGTCCACCTCACCCGGCAGGTGTGGAAGACGCTGGAGGACGTCAACACGCTCGCCAACAGCGCGATCGCGCCGATCAGCAATCTTGAGCACTGGGGCACCACGCTCGACCATTGGGATTATCCGGTCGACGGCAAGGGCGATTGCAAGGTGTTCGCCCTGTTCAAGCGCAAGCTGCTGATCGAGCGCGGCTTTCCCCGGCAGGCGCTGCTGATGACGGTGGTGCGCGACCTCAACGGCGAGGGCCACGCGGTGCTGACCGTCAAGACCGACCGCGGCGACTTCGTGCTCGACAACCTCGCCGACGACGTGCGCGCCTGGAACGCGACCGGCTACGCCTTCTTCAAGCGCCAGGCGCAGGACGATCCCAACGTCTGGCTGACCCTCGGCGGCTCCGGCGCCGCGCCCCAGGAGGCGGCGAGCCGGTGAGTCCGGCGGGCGCGCCGGCTTGCCCGCGCGCGTCACCGGGTCCAGGGCGGCTCCGAGTCCGCGGCGACGCCGTAGCGGTCGATCGCCTCGGCGAGCCTCTCGCGCTCGAACCTCCCCTCGGCGACCAGCGTCGCCAGAGCGGCGACTGTGATCGCGGCGCGATCGACCTCGAAGAACCGGCGCAGCGCCGCCCGCGTGTCGCTGCGGCCGAAACCGTCGGTTCCGAGCGCGACGAAAGGCGCCTGGACATGCGCGGCGATCAGCTCCGGCCAGGCGCGGACATAGTCGCTCGCCGCGACGATCGGCGCGCGCCCCGGCAGGAGCTTTGCGACGTGGCTCACACGCGGCGTCGCGCGCGGATGCAGGCGGGTCCAGCGCGCGGCCTCGGCCGCCTCGCGCGCCAGTTCGCTGTAGCTCGTGGCGCTGAAGGCCTCGCAGGCCACGCCCCAGTCCGACGCCAGCAATCCGGCGGCCGCGATCGCCTCGCGCAGGATCGCGCCCGAGCCGAGCAGGCGCACGACCGGCTCGCCCGAACCGAACCGTCCGAGGCTATAGAGGCCGGCGACGATTCCCGCTTCCACCCCTTCCGGGGCCGAGGGCTGCGGGACGCTCTCGTTCATCACGGTGACGTAGTAGAATTCGTCCGCCTGCGCGCCGATCATGCGGCGCATGCCGCGGTCGAGGATGACGGCGAGCTCGTAGGCGTAGGCCGGATCATAGGCGCGGCAGGTCGGGACGAGCGCCGCCATGACGTGGCTCGACCCGTCCTGGTGCTGCAACCCCTCCCCCGCCAGCGTCGTCCGCCCGGCGGTCGCGCCGACGAGGAAGCCGCGCGCCCGCTGGTCCGCCGCCGCCCAGATCAGGTCGCCGACCCGCTGGAAGCCGAACATCGAATAGTAGATGTAGAACGGCAGCATCGGCAGGCCGTGGACGCTGTAGGCGGTCGCCGCCGCCGTCCATGACGAGAGCGCGCCGGCCTCGGTGATGCCCTCTTCGAGCAGCTGGCCGTCCTGCGCCTCGTGGTAGGAGAGGAGCGAGCCGCTGTCCTCGGGCTCGTAGAGCTGGCCGTGCGGGGCGTAGATGCCGATCTGGCGGAACAGCGACGCCATGCCGAAGGTGCGCGCCTCGTCCGCCACGATCGGCACGACTCGCGGGCCGATCGCTTCGTCCTTGAGCAGCAGGCCCAGCATGCGCACGAAGGCCATCGTGGTCGACATGTCGCGGCCGTCCGCCGCGAGGGCGAAGCCGGCGTAGGTCGCGAGCGCCGGGACGGCGGGAGCCTCGGGCGCCTTGCGCCGCCGCGCCGGCAGGAACCCTCCGAGCGCCTCGCGGCGCGCGATCAGGTAGCGCATCTCGGGGCTCTGCGGCGGCGGCCGATAGAAGGCGAGCGCCGCCACCTCCTCGTCGGTCAGCGGCAGGCCGAAGCGGTCGCGGAACGCCTTCAGCGCGTCGACGTCGAGCTTCTTGGACTGATGCGCGGTCATGCGGGATTCTCCCGCAACGCCCATGCCGTAGCCCTTCTTGGTCTTGGCGAGGATCACCGTCGGGCGGCCCCGGTGCGCCCGCGCCGCGGCGAAGGCGGCGCAGAGCTTGCGGAAGTCGTGACCGCCGCGCTTGAGCGCGTTGATCTCGGCGTCGGTCATCGTCTCGACCAGCGCGCTCGATTCCGGGTCGCGCTGGAAGAACTTCGCCCGGTTGTAGTCGCCGTCGTGGGCGCCGAGGTTCTGGTACTCGCCGTCGACCGTTTCGGCGAAGCGGCGCAAGAGGACGTGCTTGCGGTCGCGGGCGAACAGCGCGTCCCATTCCGAGCCCCACAACACCTTGATCACGTTCCAGCCGGCCCCGGTGAACAGCGCCTCCAGCTCCTGGATGATCTGGCCGTTGCCGCGCACCGGACCGTCGAGCCGCTGCAAATTGCAGTTGACGACGACGGTCAGGTTGTCGAGCTTCTCGCGCGCCGCGAGCGTCAGCGCCGCGGTCGCCTCCGGCTCGTCGAGTTCGCCGTCGCCGTAGACGCCCCACACCCGGCGTCCGCTCGTGGCCAGCAGGCCGCGATGCTCCAGATAGCGCATGAACCGGGCCTGATAAATCGCGTTGATCACCCCGAGGCCCATCGACCCGGTCGGGAACTGCCAGAAGTCGGGCATCAGCCAGGGATGCGGGTAGGACGACAGCCCGCCGCCGCCGACCTCCTGCCGGTAACGGGCGAGCGCGCCCTCGTCGAGACGCCCCTCGAGAAAGGCGCGGGCGTAGACCCCGGGGGCGGAATGGGGCTGGAAATAGACGAGGTCGCCTTCGAACCCGTCGCCGGGCCCGCGGAAGAAGTGATGGAATCCGGTTTCGAAGATCTCCGCCGCCGAGGCGTAGCTGGCGATGTGGCCGCCGAGTTCGCCTGAGGCGCGGTTGGCGCGCATCACCATCGCCAGCGCGTTCCAGCGGATGATCGAGGTCAGCCGCTCTTCGAGCGCGAGGTCGCCGGGATAGGGGCCCTGCTTCTCGAGCGGGATGGTGTTGCGATAGGCCGAGTAAGGCGGCTGCAGCGCGGACACGCCCTGCGCGCGCAGCCAGGACTCGAGCTTGCCGACCAGAAACAGCGCCCGCTCCGGCCCGCGAAAGCGGACCACCGCCTCGATCGAGTCGAGCCATTCGGCCGTCTCGACCGGATCGCCGTCCGCCTCGCGGGCGGCCGGACGCGCATGAGGCTCGCCGGACGTGGTCACGCTTCCCTCCGTCGGTTTTCGGCAAGGTAGCGCCGACGGAGCGTCTGGCCAATGCGTCTCGCCCCGCGGCGATGCGCGCCATTCGTCTCAGGCGACGGCGCAGTCCGCGGCGGATCCGCGCCGCCCGCGAAGCCGGCCGAGGCCGAAAAGCCCGAGCAGGCCGATCAGGAGCATCGCCCAGGCGGCGGGTTCGGGCGCGGCTGTCGCCGCGGCGGCGGTTACGGCGAACGGCGCCGGCGCGAGCACGTCGAGGTTCAGAAACGTGTCGCCGAACACCTCCTGCAGCCGGAGGCCGCCGAGGTTCGCGCACGACCAGACGTCGTTTGTGCGCGGCCGGCAGGCGACGCCGTCGAGCGTCAGGGCGCGGAAGTCTCCCGCGACGTGAGCGAAGGTCATCAGGGCGAAGACGTCGCCGGCCGCGAGGGAGAAGCCATCGGCGAGGTCGAGCGCGAGCCGGCCGTCGAGGGTCGCGAGGCTCGAGACTGCGAGCGCGCCGTAACGGCCGGCGGAGTCGCCGGCGACGACGGCGTCGAACGCGCCGAAACGGGACTGGACGAAGCTTCCAGCGATCGTTTCCGGCGTCTCGACCCGCAGCACGCCTTAATTGACCACCTTGCCCGCGCCGCCGTTCACGTTGACGGCGTCGGCGAGGTCGGTGTTGCCGCCGGCGAAGATGAGGTCGCCCTCGCCGATCGCGATCGCGCCGCCGCGGAGGCTGCCGAAAGTCCGGCCGGCGCCGCCCTGGATCGCGACCGTCTTCTGCCCGTCGATTTCGACGTCGCCGACGATCGCGCCGCTGTTGGCGATCGTCCCGATCGAGGCGCCTGAGCCGGCGCTGCGGATGGCGTCGCCCGCCGCGCCGACGCCGGCGGGGCCGGTTCCGCCGGCGCCGCCGGAGATCGTTCCGCTGTTGGCGAGCCTCCCGATCACGCCGGAATTCGCGACCCCGTCGCCGCCGGCGCCGGATGAAGTCTGCGACGCGCCGCCGGCGACGCCCGCGATTGTCCCGCCGTTGGTCAGGGTGTCGATCGCGCTCAGGTTCGAAAGGCCAACGCCGCCCGCGCCGCTGGAATTGTCGGACGCCCCGGCGCCGCCGACGATCGCCCCGCGGTTGGCGAGCGTGTGGATCGCTCCGACGTTCGTGACGCCGACGCCGCCCGGTCCGCCATAGGGTCCGCCGACCCTTCCGCCGGCCCCGCCCGCGATCGTCCCGCTGTTGGCGAGCGCGGCGATCACCCCCGCGTTCGAAACGCCGTCGCCGCCGCCGCCCTGGAGGGCGCCGTTCTGGCCGCCGAGCCCGCCCTGGATTTCGCCGCTGTTGACCAGACTCGAGATCGAGCTCGCGTTCGAGACGCCCGCGCCCCCGTCGGCGGCGCGGTAATCCACGCCGCCGGGGCCGCCCCGGATCGTCCCGGCGTTGACGAGCCTTGCGATCGCGCCCGCGTTGGCGACCCCTGCGCCGCCGGCGCCGGCAAAGGTGTCGAAGGCTCCTGCGCCGCCGGTCCCCCCTTCGATCGCGCCTCCGGCCCCGATCGTGAGCAGGTGGATCGTCGCGCCCGAGCTGTTCTCGACCCCGGCGCCGCCGATGCGACCGCCGCCGCGGCTGGCGCCGCTGTCTCCGCCGATGATCGACCCTGTGTCGGAGAGGATTTCGATCCTGCCGGCATTCGACACGCCGGCTCCTCCTGCGCCGCCCCTGTCGCCGCCGTAGGCGCTCGTCGAGCCGCCGTTTCCGCCGGCGATCGCGCCCCGATTGGCGAAGTTTCGGATGACCCCGGAATTGGCCGCGCCGGCGCCGCCCGCGCCGAGGCTGTTGGCGATGAAGGCTGAGACGCCGCCTCCGTCTCCCCCGTCGAGGGCGCTGGCGTTGGTCAAGTCGAACAGCGCGCCGGCGTTCGACAGGCCCGCGCCGCCGGCGCCGCCCGAAGCGTGGCCGCTCCCAGGAGCCGCAAGGCCCGCCCCGCCGGCGCCGCCCGCGATGGTTCCGCCGTTGCTCAACCGGAAGATCGTCCGGGCGCTCACGATCCCGACGCCGCCGGGGGCGCCGTCGGCATTCGTATCGGTCCCGGGGGCCCCCGCCATGCCGCCGATCGTCCCGCGGTTGGTCAGCGAGGACACGGGACAGGGCCGGGCGTCGACCCCGGTCGGGCCGCCGGCGATGCTGCCGGTGCGGGTGACCAGGATGGGGCCGCCGGTGCTGCGGATCGGACCGGCGACCGGACCGGCGATGACCTGAGGCGCGCCGAAGCAGGCGGCCCACGCCAAGCCGGGGGCGAAGCCGGAGAG
>CAMFKX010000122.1 GCA_945957375.1 uncultured Roseiarcus sp. | reverse complement strand
TCGCTCCCCAGGCGGGTGACGGCGGCCTTGACGCCGCGCGCGGCCGCGAGCGCGTCGATCTGGCGGGCGAACGAGGCCTTTTGCGCATCCCCGGCGAGCACGAACCGGACGTCTTCGAGTCCGCGCGCCGCGATCTGCGCCGCCGCCTCGACGAGTTGCGCCTGCCCCCGTCCCGGGATGAGCCGCGCCGGCGCCAGCACCACGCGCTCGTGCGGGGCCATGCCCCAGGCCTCGCGAACCCTGGCGACGCGCCCACGGCCGACGGCGTCAGGCGCCAGGCGCGCGACGTCGAGGCCGGGGTGGATGATTCGCAGCTTCGGCTCGGCCGCCGGAAAAGCCTGGACGACGCGCCCGCCCGCGTAGCGCGAGGCGACGATCACGCGCTCGCCGTCGGCGATCGCCGATTCGAAGCTGGTGCGCGGCGCGGCGGACGGGCCCTCGCCGGGGATGGTGGTCACCAGAGGCCGCTTCACTTTGGCGCAGGCGCGGGCTGCGACCCAGGCGGCCGCGCGCGAGCGGGCATGCACGAGATCGACTCGCTCCGCGGCGAGCAGGGCGGCGAGCTTGCGCGCGTTGACGATCATCGCCAGCGGATTGCCGGCCGAAGCGGGAAAGGGCACGTGCAGCGCGCCGACCGCCTGCGCCTCGCTCGCGATCGGGCCGGGATCGCAGGCGATCAGCGCGCGCGCGCCCGCTTCGATCAGGGCCCGAGCCACCGCCAGCGTGGCGCTGAGGTCGGCCTCGGCCGACGCCGGAGGGGCGAGCTGGAGGACGGTGCGGCCGGCGAGCGGCGCATCGGCGCCGCGTCCGAACGGCAGGAGCGGCCCGAGGCTCACGCCGCGCTTCGCGCGCGCGGTCGGGCGCGGTAGAGGATTGCGCGGCCGCGCAGGAATTCGGCCGTGGCGAAGCGCGTCATGAGGACGAAGTGTCGAACGAAGAGCCGAAGGTTTTCACAGTCGGGGATGCCCCGAATTCCCGACGTATCGCCTTTCGCCGACGCGCGCCAGCGCAAAGCGGACGGCCCGGTCTGGTGTGGCTCAGCGGCTACCGCTCCGACATGGATTCGACCAAGGCCTCCGCCCTCGACGCCGAGGCCGAACGGCTCGGGCTCGGCCTGCTGCGCTTCGACTATTCCGGCCACGGGCGCTCGGAGGGGCGGCTCGAGGACGGAACGGTGTCGAACTGGCTCGAGGAGGCGCTGGCGATCGTGCGCGCCGAGACCGACGGTCCGCAGATTCTCGTCGGCTCGTCGATGGGCGGCTATATCGCGCTGCTGCTGGCGCGCGCGCTGAACGCGGCCGGCGAAGGCGAAAGACTCGCCGGCCTCGTCCTGATCGCGCCGGCGGTCGACTTCACCGAGGCGCTGATCTGGGCGAACGCGCCGGAGGCGGCGCGGCGCGCGATCATGGAGGAGGGAGCCTGGCGGCCGCCTTCGGCCTATTCCGAAGAGCCCAACGTCTTCACCCGGGCGCTGATCGAGGACGGGCGCAAGCACCTGCTGCTCGGCGGCATGATTCGCGCCCATTGTCCGGTCGCGGTGCTGCAGGGGATGCGGGACGACGCGGTGCCCTACGCCCACGCGCTGGCGCTGATGGAGCGCCTCGGCGCGGATTCGGCGACGCTGACGCTTGTCAAGGACGGCGACCATCGGCTGTCGCGGCCGGAGGATATTTCGCTGCTGTTCGCGACGCTGGAGCGGATGATCGAGCACGCCGGCGCGGCCGCAGGAGGCGAGGACGGGCGACTGCCGGGGCTGTGACCGACGCGCCGCGGCCTTCCCCGGCGAAGCCCGGGGAAGGGGCGAGCCCCGGCGCCGGCGCTACAAACCGGCCGCCTTGCGCAGCGCGTCGTTCATGCGCGTCTGCCATCCCGGCCCGGACTTGCGGTAGAATTCCAGTACGTCGGCGTCCAGCCGCAGGTTGACCGATTGTTTCGGGTTGGCCGATTTCGGTCTGCCCGGGCGGATCAGCCGCTCGCCGCGATAGGCGGCGGCCCGGTCGAACCAATCCTCGTCGAGACGCGGCGCATCGTCCGGGTCAATCCAGTCGGTTGCGGAAGCGGGCGTCTTCGTCGGCATGTCCGCGCCTCATCGAAATGATCCGTCGGCTGTCGCCGCGCGGCGTCCAAACCAAAGCACGAAGCGACCGTTCAGGAACCCAGCGGTGATGAAGCGGAGTTCCCCATCGTCGCGCCGGTCGTCGCGAGCGGTGAAATGCGTCCGGCGAACACCCTTGCGGCGTCGGCGAAATCGAGCCCACGCTCCTTCAAGGTGAGGGCTCGCTTAGCCTCATCCTCAACCGCACATTATCGTATCCACAGAAATTAAGTCAACGCTGGTGGGATGCATAATACCTAATTTAATACGTGAACAAAGCGCAGTTTCTTGAAGGACGTCGTCGCCCTGACCGCCTATTCCGCCCCATACCGATGCAAGCTCGGCCCGTGCGCCTTGAGCCACGCCTCGGCCCGCTTCACGTCGGGCGAAGCGCGCTCGACCACCGCCCAGAATTTCGCCGAATGGTTCATGTGGACCATGTGCGCGACTTCGTGCGCCGCGAGGTAGTCGAGCACCCAGGGCGGAGCGAAGATCAGCCGCCAGGAAAAGCTCAGCCGTCCGGTCGAGGTGCACGAGCCCCAGCGGCTCACCGTATCGCGCACGGCGATCCGCATCGGCTTGACGTTGAGCGTCCGCGCGTGACGGGCGACCGCGGCCTCGATGTCCTTGCGCGCTTCGCGCTTCAGGAAATCCCCGACCCGCCGCGCCACATGCGCCGCCTCGCCGGCGACGCACAGCAGCGGGCCGTGTTCGCCGCTCTCGATCCAGACGACGCCGCGCGCGCCCGGGCGGTGGACGATGGTGTGGTCGACGCCGCGCAGGGGCGCCTTCGCCAGATGCTCGAACGGCGCCGGGCGGGGCAGGCGCGCGAGGCGCACGCCGATCCAGGCCGAATGCCGCTCGGCGAATTCGCGCGCCGACCTCAACGAGGCGCGCGCGGGGATGGTGAGCAGCACGTCGCGGCTCGCCGCCCGGACGCGCAAGGTGAAGCGGCGCGACCGCGTAGAGCGGGCGATCGCGATCCGGTAGGTTTCGCCATTGTGCGCGACGTCGAGATGCCCGGGCTCAGGCCCGCGCTCGAACAGCCGCAACAATCCGCCGATCGCCATGCTTCGCGCCGAAAACCCTCTCGCCCCGCCCGATTCGGAGTCTACGCAACCCGTCCCGGTTTGCGCCACGGAAAATTGGAGGGGCGCGCGGGCCGCCGCCCGAGTGAACCGCATGCCCACATCGCCCGACGCATAGTCGGCTGCTTCAATGGCGCCGCGCGTCCCCGCCCCCCTTGTGGGGGCGGGACACGGTCGTGGGTCGCACCGGCCGATCCACTGCGTGGGAACCGCCAATCTCAAAGTTTGGCGCGACCCCCCTCCTCGATCCTCCCCCAGAAGGGGGGAGGAAGCGCTCCGCCCCCTCACCCGAGCCGCCACGCGAGCGCCGGCGCCGGCTTCAGCAGCGTCGGCAGACCGGCGGCGAGGAACACGACCGCGTCGCAGGCGCGCGCCATCGTCGCGTTCGTCCGGCCCTGCAGGTCGCGGAAGTCGCGGCCGAGCGGCGTCTCGGGCACCAGTCCGAGGCCGACCTCGTTGGAGACCAGAACCGCCGGGCCTGCGAGCGCGCCGATCGCCTCGGCGAGGCGCGCGACCTCGGCCTCGACGTCGCGGCCGGCGAGCATCAGGTTGGTGATCCAGAGCGTCAGGCAGTCGACGAGCACGATGCGGCCGGGACGGGCTTCCGCGGCGAGCGCCGCGGCGAGCGCCAGCGGCTCCTCGCGCGTCGTCCAGCCCTCGCCGCGCGCGCGCCGGTGCCTGGCGATGCGGTCGGCCATCTCGTCGTCGCCGGCCTCCGCCGTCGCCAGATAGAGCCGATCGGGCGAGGCCGCCTCCGCCATCGCCTGCGCGTAGGCGCTCTTGCCGGAGCGCGCCCCGCCGAGCACGAGCACGGCGCGGGCGGCGACGTCCGATCCGGCTTCGCCCTTGCCAGAACGGCCCTGGACGGGCAAACTCATGCGACTTTCCCCATGTTTTTTGCTGAACGGGCGCCGAGGCTCAGGGTGCGTTTATCCGATTACGCCGTCGGCCGGGACAACAACTTCAATCTCCTGCGGCTCACGGCGGCGCTGATCGTGATCTACGCGCACAGCTTCGCCGTGCTCGGCCTGCCGCCGAACCGCAGCGTCACGTTCGGCGATCTCAGCGTCGCGTTCAGCGACTTCGCGCTCGACACGTTCTTCGTCACCAGCGGCTTCCTGGTGTCGGGCAGCCTGGTCGGGCGCGGCTCGCTGATCAACTTCCTCTGGGCGCGCGGACTGCGCATCTATCCGGCGCTCTGGGTGATGCTGGTCGTGACCGTGTTCGGCCTCGCGCCGATGTTGACCACCCTGCCGCCGGGCGAGTTTCTGACCTCTGGCAAGACCTGGGATTATTTCGTCAAATGCGCCACGCTGCTCGGCGGCGTGCGCTGGTCGCTGCCCGGCGTGTTCGAGACCCTGCCGCTCAAGGGCGAGTTCAACGGCTCGCTGTGGACCCTTCCGGTCGAGGTCCGTCTCTACCTTTATCTCGCCGGCGCCTGGCTGATCCTGGCCTTGGCGCCGGCCTGGCGCCTGCGGGCGCTTTCGTGGCTCGCGCCGGCCGCGGCGGCGCTGATCTTCGCCCAGGTGGTCTACGGCCGGGTGTTCGGCGGCCCGTTCAACCCGGCCGACATTCGCGTCTACATGTTCTTCGCCGGGTCGGCGATCTACCTGTGGCGCGCGCGTCTGCCGCTCGGCTGGGGCGTGTTCGCCGCCATTGTTGCGGCTTTGGCCGTCGCTGCGGTCCATTCCTCCGCGTTCTTCGTCGCCTATCTCATCCTGTTCCCGGCGGTGGTGATGCATCTCGCCTATCTGCCCAAGGGGCCGCTGCTCGCCTTCAACCGCTGGGGCGACTTCTCCTACGGCGTCTACATCTACGGTTTTCCGATCCAGCAGACGCTGGCGTTCCTGTTTCCCGCGATGCCGCTGATGGCGATGATGGCGGCCTCGTCGGGCGCGAGCCTGATCGCGGGCGCGTTGTCGTGGCGGCTGCTCGAGAAGCGGGCGCTCGCCCTCAAGGGGCCGGCGGCGGCGGCGACCGAGCGCGCGCTGCGCAACGGATTGACGAAATTCGCCGTCGCCGCGCCCAAATAACCCCGCCCCGCCGCCCGCAATCGGCTATAGCGGGGCCGAGACATGTCCGAGGTTCGTGATGAAAGTCGACGTCGCCGTGGCGGTTCACGGCAAGCCCTGGCAGACCGCTTCGACGCTGTTTTCCCTGCTCGAGCACAGCGGCCGGCACATCGACAAGATCTGGTTCCACGAGGAGCCGAAACACGTCAACAACGACGGCGTCGACTTCGTCCTGCCGTGGTTCGCCGACAAGCTCGTCCACTTCAAGCCGCCGCTGTTCCTCGGCTACGAGAAGCTGACGCCGACGATCATGCGCCGGGTGCGCAACGATCCGGATTACCGCCGCAGCATCCGCTATCAGATCCCGTTCGAGGACACCGAGAAGCGCTTCCTGCTGTTTTGTCACAACGACACGTTCTTTACCGGCGACGTCGTCGGCGAAATGCTGAAGCGCCTGGAGAACTCGCCCTATGTCGGGATCGGGATGATCGGACAGTGCTGGAACTGCCCGGCCCATGCGGCCGGCGTCTGCGACGGCGCCCGGCACGAATCGTTCAACCCGAGCTATTCCGAGGCGATCGCGCTGGTCAAGAAATACCCGATGCCGCGGACTCGCGCCTCCCACTTCAGCCGCTGGAAGCGCAACTTCATGCCCGAGTGCCGGCTGAACGAATTCGCCTGCATGCTCGACCTCGACAAGTGCCGGCCGCTGGTCTTCCCCAAGGGCGACGTCGCGCCGCTCGGCCTGTTCGCCGAGGACACCGGGACCAAATTCTTTCAGGACATGCGCCGGCGCGGCGAGCGCTTCCTGCATTATCCCGAGCACTTCCATCACGGCCGTTTCGCGCCGAACGCGAGCGGCAACGCGCTCGAACACGCCTCGCAGATCGACAATTACCGGCTGGCGGAAGAGCTCGCGAAGCAATATTGCCTCGAGCACTACCAGAGCCGGATGGTCGACCGTTCGGCCGCGCCGGCCGGCGCGGCTTGAGGCGTTTCGGCCTCGTCCCGCAGAAAGACGGCCATGGGCATTGCAGAGTCGAAGCGCGTTCTGGTCACCGGCGGCGCCGGGTTCCTCGGTTCGCATCTGTGCGAGCGTCTGCTCGCCGACGGCCATGAAGTCGTGTGCGTCGACAACCTGTTCACTGGCGCCAAACGCAACATCCTTCACCTGATCGGCGATCCGAACTTCGAATTCCTGCGCCACGACGTGACGTTTCCGCTCTATGTCGAGGTCGACCGGATCTACAATCTCGCCTGCCCGGCCTCGCCGATCTACTATCAGGTCGACCCGGTCCAGACGACGAAGACCAGCGTCCACGGCGCGATCAACATGCTCGGCCTCGCCAAGCGGGTGAAGGCGCGGATCTTTCAGGCCTCGACCTCGGAAGTCTACGGCGACCCGGAGATCCACCCGCAGCCGGAGTCCTACTGGGGCAAGGTCAATCCGATCGGCTATCGCTCGTGCTACGACGAAGGAAAGCGCTGCGCCGAGACGCTGTTCTTCGACTATCACCGCCAGCACCGGCTCGAGATCAAGGTGGCGCGGATCTTCAACACCTACGGGCCGCGGATGCAGCTGAACGACGGCCGGGTGGTCTCGAATTTCATCGTCCAGGCGCTGAAGAACGAAGACCTGACCGTCTATGGCGGCGGCGAGCAGACCCGCTCGTTCTGTTACGTCGACGACCTGATCGAGGCCTTCGTCCGCTTCATGGACAGCGACGCCGCCTTCACCGGACCGGTCAATCTCGGCAATCCGGGCGAGTTCACCATCCGCGAACTGGCCGAGACGGTGATCGCGATGACCGGATCGCGATCGAAGATCGTCTATCGGCCGCTGCCGTCCGACGATCCGCGCCAGCGTCAGCCGGACATCGGGCTGGCGCGCGAGGCGCTCGGCTGGGCGCCGACGGTGGCGCTGCGCGAGGGGCTGGCAAAGACCATCCCCTATTTCGAGGCGCTGCTGCGGGCGGCGTGACGGCTCATCGCCGCCGCCGGGCGATCTCGGCCTCGATCGCCGGCGCGAGAATCGTCTCGACGGCGAAGATCGAGCCTTTGCGGCTGTAATGGCCATAGTCCACCGCAAGCAGGTCGTCGGGCAGGTCGGGGCCGACCCTCCGCCGGCAGCCGTCCGGGCCGCACAGGGCCTGCGCCTGCGAGACGTAGACGACGCCGTCGCCCCAGTCCTTGCCGGCGAGCGTCCGGTCGGTTGCGAGCGAGTCCGGCCGCAGGCCGAAGGTCGAGAACATCGCCGCCTGCCCGCTCTTTTCGAGGTCGCGGCCGACCAGCACGCGCAGATCCGGCGCCCAGGTCGGCACCTCGCCGGCGATCACGATCGCCGGCAGGCCGTCGTCGTGCAGGCGGCGCGCGCCGGCGACCAGCGCGTCGAGATAGCCGGGATAGCGCCAGGCCCCGTCGTGGTCGTACTGGGCGAAATAGCCGGCGACCAGCAGCACGTCCGGCGGGGTCCGCCTGAGGCGCTCGAACACGACGTCGTTGATCGCGCGGCAGCGGGTCGTGCCGGCGATCCCGGCGTCGGGGTTCACGTGCTCGACGAGCGGCGTGCAATAGACCGAGGCGAAGGCGGTGACGTTGGCCTTGCCGGCGAACGCCTCCGTCAGCCCGGCGAAGAGGTGCGCGGCGTGCGAATCCCCGACCAGCACGATCGTCGGCTTCGTCGGGTCCTCGGGCAGGCCGCAGCGGCCGCCGTCGAAGAACGTCGCCGCCCGCGCGCGTTCTTCCTCATAGGAACCGCTCGGCTTGTCGCCGCCGTAGAAGCAGCGCAGCAGCTTGTCGACCTTCATGCCGCCGTCGTCGAAGGCGAACACCTTCACCGCCTCCGGCGGGAAGCGGCCGGGAAAGCCCTTGCCGGCGAAGGTGACCCGCCCGAGCACGCCGGTCGCGGCGAGCAGCAGGACGAGCGCGATCGCGATCGCGTAGGGCCGGCGGCGGAACCAGGCCGCGACCGGGATCTCGACCACGAACAGCGTCAAGGCCGCGAGCAGCACGGCGAGCCCGGAGAGCGCCAGCATCAGCGGCCCGGTCGGGACCACGCCTGGCCAGATATGCGCGTAGGCGAACAGCGGCCAGTGCCAGAGATAGAGCGGGTAGGAGATCACCCCGAAGAAACCGCCGACGCGATTGCCGAGCAGGACGTCGCCGGCGAACGAGCCGGGGTTCGCGATCACCAGCGCGCAGCCGATCGTCGGGATGAGCGCGCGCCAGCCGGGAAACGGCTCGAATTCGCTGAGGAGCGCGTAGGAGGCGACGATCAGCGCGACGCCGAGGCCGGCGCCGAGGTTCGCCGCGAGCCTGCCCGGATAGGGCGTCCGGTCGATGAGGCGCACTTCGCGGTAGGCGAGCATCGCCCCGAGCGCCAACTCCCACGCCCGCGCCCACGGCGAATAGAAGGCGGCGATCGGATTGGCGCCGGTCAACGCGACGCCGGCCGCGAGCGAGGCCGCGAACACGGCGACGATGACGAGCGGCGTCCATCCGCGGGCGAACCGGTGCAGGGCGAGCAGCAGCACCGACCAGACGAGATAGAACTGCTCCTCGATGCTGAGCGACCACAGGTGCAGGAGCGGCCGGGTCGCTGAATCCTGGCCGAAATAGCCGGACAGCCCCGGCAGGCGCAGGAGCCAGAAATTGACGGTGAAATAGGAATTGCCGAGCATCAGCCCGCCGGTGTCGCGGAATTGCGCCGGGGTCGAGAGAAACCAGCCCGCCGCCCAGACGCAGGCGACGACCACGATCAGCGCCGGCAGGATGCGCCGCGCCCGCTTGGCGTAGAACATCGCGAGCGAGAAATGGCCCGCGCCGCATTCGGTCAGGATGATGCGCGAGATCAGGAAGCCGGAGATGACGAAGAACACGTCGACGCCGACGAAGCCGCCGGGAACCCACGTCCGGTCGGCGTGGTAGGCGACCACGCCGAGCACCGCCAGCGCGCGCAGGCCGTTGATGTCCTTGCGGTAGCCGAGCGCGTCGCCGTCGCGGGCGGTCTTTCTGTCCGTCATCGCGCCTGACCGTCGAAGGCGACGGGGCGCACGCCCGGGTCGCACAGAAGCTGGCGCTCGTTCGGCATCCACCACAGCATGTCGGGGCGGTAGCGGTCGATCAGGCTCCAGTCGAAACCGCAGCGCCGGTGATGCGCCCAGACCACGCGTCCGGCGTGCGCGAGCGCCATCGGCGCGAAATGGCCGGCGGTGAAGGAATCGCCGACGATCATGATCGTCGGCCCCGGCTTCCCCGAGGTCTCGACATAGTCGCCGACCGGATCGGCGGTCAGCAGGGTCTTCGTCCCTTCCGGCGTCGCGAGGTCCTCCACGGTCTCCCTGACCGAGTCGAGCACGCCGAGTTCGCGGGCGAGGTCGCCGCCCTTGCGCTCCACAGGCGCGGTGAGCGCCGTCGCGGGATCGAGCCGCCAGTTCGCGTGGCCGGAGGCGGCGGCGACGGCGTTGAAGGCGGCGAGCGCGCCGCGCGGCGTCCAGTGGCTGTCGTGCAGGTAATAGACCGGCCCGCCGGCCTTGGCCTGATCGAGGACCGGCCGCAGGTCGACAGTTCTGACGCCGCCCTCGGCGAGGCTCTTCAGCAGAAGACCGTATTCCGTCGGTCGCCCCGCGTTCCTAGCCCAGGCCGGCAGATCGTCCTGATAGACGGTGGCCGCGTTCGGCGGCACGGCGACCAGCATCGGCACGCCGCGCTGCTTCAGCCGGTCGTTCATGGCGATCAGGAAGGCGGCGGTGTCGGCGACCTGCTCGTCGCGCAAGACGAGGCCGGCGCTCTGCCGCACCGTCTCCTCGCCGAGATAGAACATCCGTCCGCCCCGGCCGACCAGCACAGTGTTCGAGCCGGGGTCGAGCACCGCCTTGCCCATCTCCTTGTGCGCCCGAATCATCGCCGAGCGCAGGCCGAAATGGTCCTTGAGAAAGGCGTCGATCACGCCGGGCAGGGCGGCCCAGTCCTCGGCGGTCACAGGCAGGCGCGGCGCCGGCGCCAGCCTGCGGCCTTCCTTCAGCACGCTCGCCGGGGAATCGGGCGCGACGAGGCCGACGACGAGCGGGGTCGCGAGCAGCGCCGCGGCGGCGAGAGCGAAATAGCGGCGGCGGCGGAGGATCATTGCGCTCGCCTGTGCGCCGCTTCTTCCCTTTGGCGGGCCGTACCCCATCCGGCGCTCCGCGCCACCGTCCCCTTTGGTTCTACGGCATTCACATGTTGCGCCCAGCAGCAGCGGTCGGCTCCGAGCGCCTCCTCCCCCCTTGTGGGGGAGGAAAGAGGAGGGGGGTCGCGCCAAACCCCGAGATTGGCGGGCTTCCGGCGGATAGGCCTGTGCAACCCCCCACCCTGTCCCGCCCCCACAAGGGGGGCGGGGACGCGCTGCGCCGATGCGCCGCAGAAATTTCGTTGGGGAGGGGGTACGGGGACCGCTTCACCCGCGCGTCGACCTGTCGCCCAAGAGGTCATGATCCATGCCCCGCCGCAGCGGCCGAGGGGCCGGGGAAATTCGGCGGCCGGACGCCCGGGTCGCACAGCAGCAGCCGCTCGGTCGGCGCCCACCAGACTTCGTCGGGCTTGACCCGCTCGACCTGCGTCCAGTCGAAGCCGCACATCCGCCGGTTGACCCAGGCGACCTTGCCGACCCGTTGCGACAGCAGCAGCGGGAAAGTGTGGGCGGTGAACGAGTCGCCGAGCACCATGACCGTCGGGCCGGGGCGCCCGGTGTCGAGGATGTGGTCCGGCATTCCCGGCGTCATGACCTTGTCGAGCTGGAGGGAGGTTTCGCGTCCGACCGGCTTCAGCGCGAACGGCGCGACGGTCTCCGACACCTCGTCCTGAACGCCGAGGACGCGGGCGACGTCGCCGCCCTTGACGACTTCGGGGGCCGCGAGCGCGACGGCGGGGTCGATCCGCCAGTCGGGATGGCCGTCCGCCGCCACGATGGCGTTGAATGCGGTCAGCGCGCCCTTGGGCGTCCAGTGGCTGTCGTAGCGATAGTAGCCGTCCTCGGGAGGCTCGATCGCGCGCATGACCGGCCGGAGATCGACGGTTTTGATCCCGCGGGCGGCCAGCTCCTCGAAGAACAGGTCGTGCTCGGTTCGGCGGCCCTTGGTTCGCGCCCAGACCGGGAGATCGTCCTGGAAGATGGTCGAGGGGTTGGGCGGGATCGTCACGAGCAGGCGCGCGCCGCGGGCGGCGAGGGCGTCGCGCACCGCGACGACAAGGTCGACCGCCTCGCCGACGCGCTGGCTGCGGTAGAGCTGGCCGGCGCTCTGGCGCACCATGTCGTGGTCCTGGAAGAAGATGCGCCCGTCGCGACCGGTCAGCGCGGCGGTGTTGACCTTCAGGATCACCGGATGGGTCAGGTCCTTGTGCAGGTTGATCATCGCCCGGCGCAGGCCGAAATGGTCGTTGAGCCAGGCGTCCAGCGCGCGAGGGAAGGCGCCGAGCTCCGCCAGATTCTCGGGGGCGGCCGGCGGCGGCGCCGGCCGGCGACCTTCCTTGAAGTAGATGAAATCCGGTCCATCCGGACGGACGAGGCCCCAGACGAGCGGCGTCGCGAGGCACAGCAGCGCAAGAACCGCCCAATATCGCTGGTAGCGCGGCGTCATCCGCCCCGGCCTATGACTGCTTGCCAGGAAGATTTGCCGGCCAACGGCCGGGTTCGCATACCAGAAACCGCTCGGTCGGCGCGTACCAGACCTCGTCCGGGTGGAACGATTCGACCTCTTTCCAGTCGAAGGCGCAGCCATGCGCCCGCAGCCAAATCGCCTTCCCGACGTGCGGCGAGAGAAAAAGCGGAAAGTAGGTGGTGGTGAAGGAATCGCCGACCACCACGATCGTCGGGCCGGCCTTGCCGGTGGTCACGACGTGATCGGGCATGAAATCGTCGGTCAGGGCGTGGTCGTCGCCGATCTTTTGCAGCGTCAGGGTGTCGACCATTTCGCTGACCTGGTCCTCCACGCCGAGCATCCGGGCGGCGTCGCCGCCCTTCTGCGGGGCAGGGGGCCCGATGGCGGTCGCCGGGTCGATCCGCCAGTCCGGATGGCCATCCGCCTCGACGACCGTGTTGAAACCTTCGATCGCGCCCCGCGGGGTCCAATGGGTATCGTGGAACAGGTAGGCCTGACCGTGTTCGCTGAGAGCCGTCATAGCAGGCCTGAGATCGACTGTCTTGACGCCCCGGGCCGCGAGATCCTGGACAAACAGGTCGTATTCGGTCTTGCGGCCCTTGCGCTGCGCCCAATCGGGCAGGTCGTCCTGATAGATGGTGGACACGTTCGGGGGGACCGTGACGAGGAACTTCGCGCCTCTTTTCGCGAGTTCGTCGCGCATCTGCGCGGCCATATCCGCTGCTTCGGCCACCCGCGCGTCCCTGAAAACGATGCCGGCGCTCTGGCGCACCGCCTCGTTGCCCTCGAAGAACAGGCGGCCGTCGCGGCCGACGAGCACGCTCTTGTCGACCTTGAACAGCACCGGATGGGTCAGGTCCTTGTGCAGCTTGATCATCGCGTGCCGAAGGCCGAAATGATCCCTGAGATATGCGTCGACCTGGGCCGGGAAAGCGCGAAGGGCCGCGAGATCGGCCGGCCGGCCGGGCGCCGGGGCGAGCCGTCGGCCCTCCTTGTAGATGAGATCGGGACTGTCGGGCGCAAACAGTCCCCAGACGAGCGGCGCCGCGAGAAGGCCGAGCGTCAGGGCTGCGAAGTAGCGACGGTGGCGGCTGAGCATCGTCAGAACTTGAAGTAGAGGAACGGGCTGTAGGCGCCCGACGCCACCGTGATCATCGAGAACACCAGCAGGGCGAAGGTCCAGGTCGTGTCGCCGACGGCGCGCAGGACGAGCGGAGCCTTGATGCGCGGCCAGACGCGCGGCAGCACGGCGAAGGCGCAGCCGAGCGCGAGCGTCACGATCGCCCGCTCGGAGAGGGCGTCGTGCATGTCGAAGCTGACGTCGCCGGCGCCGTTCAGCCCGAACAGGCTCAGGAAATAATCGCCGGCGGTCGCGAGGTCGGCGGCGCGAAACAGCACCCAGCCGCCCATCACGGCGCAGAGCGCATAGAGCCAGCGCAGCGCGACGGGCAAGCGGTCGAGCCAGCGCTTCAGCCCCAGACGTTCGACGACGAGAAAGGCGCCGTGCCACACGCCCCAGAGCACGAAGGTCCAGTTCGCGCCGTGCCAGACGCCGCAGAGCACGAACACGGTGACGAGGTTGCGGTAGGTCGCGAGGTCCGAGCCGCGATTGCCGCCGAGCGGGATGTAGAGATAGTCGCGCAGCCACGACGACAGCGACATGTGCCAGCGCCGCCAGAACTCGGTGATTGACAGCGACGTGTAGGGCAGGTTGAAGTTGCGCGGGAAGGTGAAGCCGAGCACGATTCCGAGCCCGATCGCCATGTTGGAATAGCCGGCGAAGTCGAAATAGATCTGGACCGTGTAGGCGAGCAGGCCGATCCACGCCTCGGGCAGGCTGCGGTGCGGGACGTGGTCGAAGGCGACCTGGGCGAGCGGCGCGACCATGTCGGCGACCAGCACCTTCTGGGCGAGGCCGATGATGAAGATGCGGGCGCCGACGGAAGCGCGCCCGAGCGTCTGGCGGCGGCGGTCGAGCTGGCGGGCGACGGTCTTGTAGCGGACGATCGGACCGGCGACGAGCTGCGGGAACAGCGAGATATAGAGCGCGACGTCGACCGGGTCGGAATTGGCGCGGAAGCGCCGACGATAGACGTCGATGATGTAGCTCAGGCAGTGGAAGGTGAAGAACGAGATGCCGAGCGGCAGCTCGATGTTGGTCTGGCCGAAGTCGAAGCCGAGCGGCTTGAACAGAGCGGCGAAATTGCCGGTGACGAAATTGGCGTATTTGAACACGCCGAGCACCAGCAGATTGCCGGCGATGGCGACGGCGAGCGCCCACTTGCGGCTGATCCCCGCCCGGCCGTCGATCAGCATCGCGGCGACATAGTTGAAGGCGATCGAGAACAGCAGGATCAACAGGAAGCGCGGCTCGCCCCAGGCGTAGAAGACCAGCGAGAACAGCAGCGTGACGACGTTCTTGGCCGCGACCGTCGGGGTCAGGACGTAGCAGGCGAGGAAGATCGGCAGGAAGTAGAAGAGGAACGTGACCGAGGAAAAGACCATCTATGAATTCGCTCTCGCCTGATCCCCCTCTCCCCGCTTGCGGGGAGAGGGCCGGGGTGAGGGGCTGCGCCGACTTTCGATCATCGG
>CAMFKX010000121.1 GCA_945957375.1 uncultured Roseiarcus sp. | reverse complement strand
CCGACATGGGCGCGCTGCAGGAGCGCATCACCACCACCACCAAGGGCTCGATCACCTCGGTGCAGGCGATCTACGTGCCGGCGGACGACTTGACCGACCCGGCGCCGGCGACCTCGTTCGCCCATCTCGACGCGACCACCGTGCTGTCGCGCTCGATCGCGGAAAAGGGCATCTACCCGGCGGTCGACCCGCTCGACTCGACCTCGCGCATGCTCACCCCGGCGGTCGTCGGCGAGGAGCATTATGGCGTCGCCCGTCAGGTTCAGCAGGTGCTGCAGCGCTACAAGGCGTTGCAGGACATCATCGCGATCCTGGGCATGGACGAGCTGTCGGAAGAGGACAAGCTGATCGTCGCCCGCGCCCGCAAGATCGAGCGCTTCCTGTCGCAGCCGTTCGACGTGGCGGCGGTGTTCACCGGCTCCCCCGGCGTCCAGGTCAAGATCGAGGACACCGTCAAGGGCTTCAAGGGCATCGTCGAGGGCAAGTACGACAGCCTGCCGGAGGCCGCCTTCTATATGGTCGGCACGATCGAGCAGGCCGTCGAGAAGGCCAAGAAGCTCGCCGCGGAAGCGGCCTGATAGAACCAGAAGGCCGAGCCCATGGCGCTCTTTCCCTTTGAACTCGTCTCCCCGGACAAGGTGTTGTTCAGCGGGCCGGCGAAGGCGGTGGTCGTTCCCGGCTACGAGGGCGACTTCCAGGTGCTGAGCGACCACGCTCCCACCATGGCGGCGGTCCGCCCGGGCGTCGTCGGCATCGACGACGCCAACGGCAAGCACTTCCGCGTGTTCGTGCGCGGCGGCTTCGCCGACGTGCATCCGCTCGGCCTGACGATCCTCGCCGAGACCGCGATTCCGTTCGAGGAGCTCAACGCGGCGCATCTCGAGCAGGAGATCAAGAACGCGGAGGAGGACGTCGCCGACGCCTCCGACGAGCAGAAGCAGGCGGCCCAGGAAAAGCTCGACCGCCTGCGCGAACTGCGCGACTCGATCAAGCTTTGAGAGCGAACGGGGCCTTCGGGCCCCGTTTTCGTTTCGGGGCCACGGCGGAGCGCCGCCGGTCCCGTTTCTTTGCGCTTTCTCGCCCTTCTGCCATGATCGGCGTTTCCCCCTGCGGCGACGCCCGGCCGAATGCATGAAGAGTTGGCTTTCTCGCGTGCTCCTGCTCGCCGCGGCGCTGATCGCCCTTGCGACCGTCGGCGTCGCCGCCTATCGCGAGTGGGCGCGGCCGACCTATCTGCGCGTGGCGGTCGGCCCGCCGAACGGGGCGGACGTGAAACTCATGTCGGCGTTCAACCGCCTGCTCGAGACCACCCACGCCGATGTGCGCCTCGAGATCGTCCCGACGGCGACCGCGCACGAGAGCGTCGTCGCGCTGGGCAAGGGCGACGTCGACATGGCGGTCGTCCGGCTGGACGACCCGCTGCCGCCGAGCGCGGGGCTCGTCGCCTTGCTCCGCACCAACCTGCTCGTCGTCGTCGCCCCGGCGCGGCTGAAGCTGGAAGGTCTGGGCGACGTCCGCCGCAGGCGGATCGGGCTGGTCGAGCGATCCCCGCTCGACCAGCAGGGTCTGCGCAAGGTCCTCGACGCCTTCGGAATCGGCCCCGAAGACGCGCCGATCACGACGATCGCCGCCGGGGACGTCGCCGGCCTCACCCGCAGCGGCAAGATCGACGTCGTCGCGGTCGCCGGCGCGCCCGCGGAGCCCGAGGTGCAGGCGGTCGTGAACGCCGTGGCGGGCGACCGGAAGACGCCGCCCGCCATCCTCGGCGTCCCGCTCGGCGACATCGCCTCGAGCGCCGCCGCGGCGATCGCGGAGACGATCGACAAGAACGCCTTTCCCCGTCTCGGCATCCCCGACGACGACGTCGAGACGATCGGCGTCAAGACCGCGCTCGTCGCCAACGAGATCGTTACTCCTTCCCTGCGCAAGCGCCTGAACGACAACGCGGTCAAGGACGTGGTGCAGAGCCTCGTCGAACGGCGCGGCGACCTCCAGCGCGAGGCGCCGCTCGCGAGCCTGATCGCGGCTCCCGACAAGGACGAGGATTCCCGCTTTCCCTTCCATCCCGGGGCGGCCGCCTATGTCGACGACGTCGACACGAGCTGGACGTCGCTCTTCAGCGACCAGCTCTGGAACATGGTCCTCGTCGCGGGCGCGCTGAGCTCCGCCACCGCCTTCGTCGCCGGCTTCCTCGCCAAGGGGCGCTCCCACCCGACCGCGAAGATCCTCGACCGGCTGAGGGCGATCGCCGAGACGGCGGAGGCGTCCGATGATCCCGACGATGCAGAAGCGCTGGCGCAGGAGTTGCGCAAGGTCGCCTTCGATCTCGCCGAGCTCGAGCGGCGGCGCGGCAGCGGCTATGCCGAGGTCGCGCCCCTGTTGCTTGCGCTCGAAGGCGCGCGCGAGGCCGTCGCCGCGACCGCGCGCGTCGCGAGCGGTTTCCGGGACTGGTGGCGCCGGCGCAGGCGCGGGAGAAAGCGGAGAGACCATGAATTCAGCATCCGGACGCCTCTCCCCTGAGCCGGTGACGCCGGCCGACATCCGGGCCGCGCACGCTCGCATCGCCCCGCACATCCGGCGCACGCCGGTCCTCGAGATCCCCTCCCCCGCTTCCGGCGCCCCTGCCCTGTCGCTGAAGCTCGAGGCGCTGCAGCATTCCGGCTCGTTCAAGGCGCGCGGCGCCTTCAATAACCTCCTGACCCGCCCGGCGCCGCCGGCCGGCTGCGCCGCCGCCTCCGGCGGCAACCACGGCGCCGCGGTCGCCTACGCCGCAGCAAGCCTCGGGATCGCCGCGAAAGTGTTCGTGCCGGAGATCGCCACCCCGGCGAAGGTCGCGCGCATCCGCGCCTGCGGCGCCGAGGCGGTGGTCGGCGGCGCGAACTACGCCGATGCGCAGGCGCGCTGCGACGCCTATGTCGCGGCGAGCGGCGCGCTGAAGATCCACCCCTACGCCGCGCCCGAGACGGTCGCGGGCGCCGGCACGGTCGCGCTCGAATGGGAGGAGGACCTCGCCCGCCTCGGTCTCGCGCCCCTCGATACGGTGCTGATCGCGGTCGGCGGCGGCGGCCTGGTCTCCGGCGTCGCCGCCTGGTTCGCCGGCCGGGTCCGGGTCGTCGGCGTCGAGCCCGAGGGATCGCAGGCGCTGACCGCAGCGCTCGCGGCCGGCGCGCCGGTCGACGTGGCGGTCCGCTCAGTTGCGGCGGATTCGCTCGGCGCGACCCGCGTCGGCGACCTCAACCTCGCCATCGCGCAGCGCTTCGTCGCCGAAACCGCGCTCGTCCCCGACGAAGCGATTCGCGACGCGCAACGGCGCCTGTGGCGCGAGCTGCAGATCGTCGCCGAGCCGGGCGGCGCGGCCGCCTACGCCGCGCTGCTCTGCGGCGCCTACCGCCCGGCGCCGGACGAACGCGTCGGCGTCCTGATCTGCGGCGCCAACGCCGACCTCGCCGCCTTCGCCGCCCTGGTCTGAGCGGCGACAGCGCCAAGCCGCACCGGCGGCGGCGCGCTGAGCCGGCGCGGCAGGCCGAAATTTCCTCGACGGCGCCATTGCGGCGCCGAAACCCGACAACTATTGTCCGCCGCGCATTCCGCCGGAGGCGCACGATTCCGGCGGCGTTGGGGCGTCGCCAAGCGGTAAGGCAGCGGATTTTGATTCCGCCATACGGAGGTTCGAATCCTCCCGCCCCAGCCAGAACCGCCGATTATGAGCCTAACCCATTGATTTCGTGAGGGTGCAGTCGCTTGGGTGGGAATCCATCCGAGCAATTGTGCCCACGCCTGTCGCACACGCCTGTGCCCACGGAAGGTGGCGATGGGGTTGTGCGAGAACGTTTACCGGCGCGGCGGCGTCTATTGGTTTCGGCGGCGAGTCGCCCTTGTTGACGGGGTAGCCGCGGCCTACATCCGTCTCAGTCTGAAGGTCCGCGACCCAGTTCGCGCGCGAGAACTCGCGCGGCTTGTCGGCGCTCGCCGCCGCCGGCTTCGAGGTCGGGGAGATCAACGACATCAAGGATCGGGTCCGGCTGCTGCGGAACTGGCTGCCGCGCCTGACCTCGGACAGCGCGATCGGCGTCGAGGGACCTGAGGGTCTGTTCGGCCCGCCAAACATGGCCTTGCGAGAGGCGCTCGTCGAAATTGACGCCGACGCCTCGAACGCCAACGTGGACGCGGCGCGGCGGCTCTGGCTACAGGCGATGTCCGTCGTCATGAGGGACGACCGGCGACATCGCCCGACCGACGCCGGCCTGGCGGAAGCCGTCTACCAGGAAATGTATGGGAACGCGGGACAACAGGCAGCGGCGTCGGTTCCGAATGAACCTCAACCGAATTCCGCCGTCACCGCGGCGCCGGTCGGTGCGGCCATTTCAACAACGAAAGAGCCGGTCGACTTCACGATTTCAGGCCAGATCGCGGCGATGGTGAAGGCGAAGACGGGTCTGGATTGGAAGGTCACCAAACGCGGCGAGCAGAACGTCTCCGACAGCGGCGAGAGCTACACGTATCTGGGAAAGTTGCTGGTCAAGATGATCGCGGCCGACGACATCCGCAAGCTGAACGGGCGGATCCCGATGCAGTTGCGGATGACTCTCCAGAGCCTCCCCAAAGCCTACGGCAAGTCGTCCGCGCACTGGGCGCTCTCTTTCGAGGACGCCAGTAAAGCCGCCGAAGAGGCGGGAAAGCCGATCGGCCGCGATGGAGCGAGCATCAACAAGTACCTCAATTTCCTTCAGGCGTTTCTGAATTTCCTCCGAGGGAGCAACTTCAGCGTCCCCGATCTGACCGTGCAGATCAAGAACGCGAAAGTGAGGGAACAAAGGAAAAAGGGGCACGAGAAGCGGAGCGCGTTCACCGACGAGGAGTACAGAACGCTATTCAAGGACGAGGAATGGTGCGGGCCGAACGTCGTCCATGACAGCACGTACTGGGTGCCGCTGCTCACGCGCTACGGCGCGGGGCGGCTCGAGGAGCCTTGCGGCCTCATGCTCAACCAGGTGGACTTCAAGTCGCCGATTCCATCCTACGTGATCCTCCCGAACGAAATGCGGACGATCAAGAGCGAGGCGCGGCGTGTTCCCATCCACTCCGAACTGCTGCGGCTCGGCTTTCAGGGATACTGCGAGGCGATCCAGGCGCTCGGCTACAAAGAGCTGTTTCCGGACTTCCGTGCGCGTGGAACAAAGACCGCAATCGGATCCCTGTTCAACAAGAAGTTCACGCCGATCCTCGATCGGGCCTGCCGTTCGCTCGCGAAGAGAAGAAAACGCAGCACTCGGCGCGCAAGACCCTGAACACGGAATTGCGCGACAACAAGGTCGACATCACCGTTCGGAACGAAGTCCTCGGACACGCGCAGAAGGGCGTGAACGCCGAAGATTACACAGACCCAGCCCGCGACGATCAGAAGAAGGAAGCCATGGAGGGCATCGCAAACGTCACTGCACACGTCCCGGCTCGGCCAATTCGCCTCTCGCCGCTGCTGAGCAAGCCGCCAAAGCGGCGGCGATGACTTCGCGCTCAGACGTCTCTCACAGGGACGGGCGGCTTCGCGCTGAGCATTATACCTTGGCTCGGCTTGTATTCTCGACCTCGCCGACCGGACGGTAGGGAGACCAGCAGAAGCTGAAATGGTTCACATTTGTTACCCGTCGACGACGGGGCTTGCGTTCCATTCCTTGCATTGTGGACGGCGGGATTGCGCCCGAAGCAGGCGTTCGCAGGCAACCCATGGAACGTGACCAAACTGGGCCACTGCTTCCATTCCATTCCGATCGCAACCCAAGATCGGAGAGCGTTAGCCCGGCAAGACATCGCCGACCCGACTGACCGCGGAGTTTCAAGGGTTGAGCGCGGCCTGCGCCTGCTCGGGGGTGAAGATGCCCGCTTCGACCATCCGGCGGATCGCCGCGGGCGAGGCTTCTGCGGCGGGCGTCTCGCCAGAGATCATCATCGGATGCGCCCGTCATCGCGGCCGAGCTCCGCCCTGCGGCGGAGCTCGGTCATCCTGCGCGCGAGCCGGCGATCACGCCTTGGCGGCGACGGCGTCGAGCCGGGCGATGACGGCGTCGATCGCCGCCATCTTCGCCTGTTCGACGGCGGAGATCGCGTAGTCGATCGCGACGCCGGCTTCCCACTCGAGTTCGTCGGCGCGGTTCGAGGCGACCGTCGCGTCGAGTTCCTTCTTCCACTGCGAGACGTTCGCCTTGAGCGACTCGGCGTCGGCGCTGACCTTCGCCTTGAGCGCGGCGATGCTGGCCGAGACCGCGCCCCCGGCGGACTTCACCTCCTGCTGCAGTTTCTCGACCGACTGTGCGGTCTCGGCGCGCAGCTGGTCGCGACGCGCCGCCACCTTGTCGTGGGTTTCCTTCCGGGCCGCGGCGACGTCGTCCTCGGCCTTCTTGGCGTGAACCGACAATTCGGAGAGCAGTTCAGAGAGCGGTTTGACCATGCGGTTTCCTCCAGGACGCCTCGTCGGCAGGAAAAGGGCCAGACCCGGCTTGGCGTCTTTCGGTGTCCCGGCCGCTGTCCCGCAAAGACGAAATAGCGCGAAGGCCGGCAACTCCGGGAGCGCAAGCGCTGCTCATCGGCCGCAATTTTCCGCTGGCCAGCGCGACGACGTATGGCCGAGCGTTCAGCGCGTCAGGCCAACCCAGCGGCTGCGCCGCCGCGACCCCGCCGCAACGTGTCGGACGGGCTCTCGCCGAAACTTTGGCGGTAGTCCTTGGCGAAATGGCCCGGGTTGCCGAAGCCGCAGGCGAAGGCGACGGTCAGGACCGACGTGTCTGGGTCCGGCCTCGACAGCGTCCGCCGGGCGTGTCCGAGGCGCACGCGCTTGACGAACTCCATCGGCGAATAGCCCCGTCCCGCCTTGAAGGCGGCGAACAGACTGCGGGCGCTGACCCCGGTGACGGACGCCAGTTCCTCGATCGTGATCGGCTGGTCCCAGCTCGCTTCGATGTAGTGTTCCGCGACGCGGACCTGCCACGACGCCGCGGGTCTGGCTTCTCCGAGCAGCAGCGGGGTGTAATTGCTGGCGTTCGTGAGCAGGAACGCCGCCATCATCGCCTGCTGCAGGTCGGACTGCAGGATCGGCGACATGAACGAATCCGGGCCATCGAACTCGGCTGTGACATAGCGGAGCAGCCGCTCCATCCGCTGCGCCTGAGGGCCGATGGCGACGACCGCCGGGTTGAAGTGCAGCGGGCCGAGTCGCAAGTCGCCCACGATCGCGGCGAGCTTGGTCATCAGCGCGGCCGGGCGGACCGTCATGCTGAGGTGCTCGAACTTCGGTCCATAGCGAAGCGTCACGTCGCCCGGCGAAAGGACGGCGCCCTGGCTTCTCGACACCGACACGCCCTTTCCGCCGATCTCGTGCGCGCCCGCGCCCCGCAGCGGAGCCGGGCTGCCAGCGAAGCTGATGAAGTCCGGAAACCGGGCGGCGAACCCGGTTTCGTAGTCTCCGTGGAAGATGCCGACGTCCCCGAGGTCGAGGGAGGTCAGCCGGGCGTGAAAGTCGCCCTTTCGGCCGCGCGGCTCGAGCCACACCCGGCCCACGAGGCGGCCCAGCGCAACCGCGAACTCGTCCGGATCGGACGTGTCGACGATCTGGAGCTTGTACGGAACAACCGTCACCGCCTCGTCCGATCCCGCCCTTGCGCCGCCGCGCCGCGACTGGACCCGGTGCTAGCGAGGAAAAGAAATGCGGTCAATGAGCAGCGCTTGCGCTCCCTGAGTTGCGGCGCCGCGACGCGTTTGTGTCTTGTCGCGCGGGCAGGCGCGCATCGAACGCAGTTCTGGTCAAGGAACTCCAGCGACGTGCCGATCAACGCCACGGAGGAAGGCTCATGTACGGTTTCGAAGCGATCGTGTTCAACGGCAAGCGCACCGCGCGCAAGGCGCTCGACACGCTCGAGGATCACACGCCGACCTACGCCTGGATCGGCAACGTCGCGATCCTGTCGCGCAACACGCTCGGCTTCGTCAGTATCTACAGCACCTGGGCGCAGGACGATCGCAACGTCGGCGCAGGCGCGAGCTGGGGCATGATCACCGGCGCCCTGCTCGGCCTGATCGCCGGACCGGGGGGCGCGCTTGCCGGCGCGGCGACGGGCGGCTCGCTCGGGGCGCTGATGGGAATCGGCAGCGAGGTCCTGCTCGACGACCCGCGGCTCGACGCCTTCGCCCAGGCGCTCGAAAAGGACACCTCGGCGCTAATCCTCGTCGGCGAGAAGCCGACGATCGCCGATTTCGGCGCCGTGGTCGAACCCCTCGGCGGCAAGATCGTGAGGACGGATCTCAACGAGAAGGACATCGACGCGATCCGCAAGGCCCTCAAGGTCAAGGGTTGACCGTCGGGCGTGCGACGCCAGCCTTTGAAAGGAGACGTTCCTTGAGTTCGTCCGGCGCTGACGGCCTGAGCCGTCGCTGCCTGATCGCCGCGCTCGCGGCGATGCCCATGCTGCCTGAGGTTCTGACGGCTGACGCGGCGCGGGCCGCCGACGCGGCGCCGCTGCCGTCGTGGCGCGACGGGCCGGCGAAGCAGGCGATCCTCGACTTCCTGCGCACGACCACTGATCCGTCGAGCAAGGACTTCGTCCCGCTGGACGAGCGGATCGCCGCCTTCGACCAGGACGGCACCCTGTGGGTCGAGCAGCCGATCCCGACGCAGGTCTACTTCTGCCTCGATCGCGTGCCGGACCTCGCGCGGCGGAGGCCCGAAGTCGCCGGCGAGGAGCCGTTCAAGACCGTCCTCGCCGAGGGGCGCGCCGCGGTCGCCCGGCTGACGATGGAGGATCTGGTCAAGATCATCGTCGCGACCCTGACCGACGTCGACGTCGAGACCTATCGCGTCGAGGCCGCCGACTGGCTCGCGCGAGCGCGCGACTCGCGCTGGAACCGGCTGTTCACCGAGCTCACCTATCTGCCGCAACTCGAATTGCTCTCGGTTCTGCGCGCGAACGGCTTCAAGACCTACATCGTCACCGGCGGCGGGCAGGACTTCGTGCGCAGCTATGCCGACCGGGTGTACGGAATCCCGCGCGAACAGGTCGTGGGCTCGGCGCTCGCGACCCAGTTCCGCTACGACCCGGACGGCAAGGCGTTCCTGACCAAGGAGCCCAAGGTCCTGCTCAACGACGACAACGCAGGCAAGCCCGAAGGCATCCACCTGATGATCGGCCGCCGCCCGCGGTTCGCCTTCGGCAACTCGAAGGGCGACCGGCAGATGCTCGAGTACGCCAGGGGCGGCGACGGCGCGCGGCTCGCGATGATCGTGCTGCACGACGACGCCGAGCGAGAATACGCCTACGGCCCCGCGCTCGGCCTGCCCGCCCCGAAGCTCGGCGCGTTCCCGCAGTCGCTCTACGACGAAGCCGTGAAGGACGGCTGGATCGTCGTGAGCATGAAGAACGATTGGAAGCGCGTCTTTGCGTTTGAATAGGTCCCCTTGGCGCCCGGTTACGAGAACTCGAGATGACATGCCGCAAGACGCGTATCTGATGACCAGGGGCTTTCTCGGTGCGATCGGGGTTTCCCTCGGCGTGATCGCGGGCGCGTCGGCGATGGCGGCCGATCTGCCGACGAAGAAGCCCGCCGCGCCCGCGGTCGAGCCCGCCCCCGTCGTCCCTTCGAGATGGCAGGTCAACATCACGCTCTACGGCTGGATCGGGAGTCTGGCCGGCAACGCCGGCGCCCGGCAGTTCCCGACCGCGCCGTTTCATGCCGGCTTCGGCGCGTTGCTCGAGCACGTTCAGGGCGCGTTCTCGGGCGCCGCGGTCGTCCGCAACGACACGTTCATCGCCGGCCTCGACGTCATCTGGGCCGACCTCGGGACAAGCCTGAATTTCCCGGCGACCAGCGCGCTCTCCGGCGCCGGCGGAAACCTCAGACTGGACACAGCCCTGATCTCCGCCTTCGGCGGTCTGAGGATACCGCTCGGATCGCCCAACCTCGCCCTCTACGGGACCGTCGGGGCGCGCTATTTCTACGATCAGGTCGCGATCTCGCTCGCGAGCCCGGCGGTCGGCTTCGCCAATACGACCGTCAGCCGGAGCTGGGTCGATCCGATCGTGGGATTGTCCGCGCATTATAGCATCAACGACAAGTGGTTCGTCAACGGCGAAGCCGATGTCGGCGGGCTCCATGACAGCGCCACCGCCCAGGTGCTGGGCGCGGTCGGCTACAATTGGTCGCAGACCATCGCGACGACCGTCGGATATCGCATGGCCTACGGCTACGACAGGCAGGCCGCCGCGACCGGCAGCTTCCGCCTGCAGGAATGGATCTACGGCCCGTTCGTCGCGCTGAAGTTCAATTTCTGATGCAGGCCGTTCTCGAAGGATCGTTCATGCGCGCGGAGCTCGAAGGGAGGCGGCGGAAATCGCTCGCCCGCATCGCTGTCGCATGCGGAGGCGCGGCGCTCGCGCTCGCCGGCGCGACCGGACCCGCGCGCGCGCAGCAGGCGGCCCCAGACAACGGCGTCTCCGCCGCAACGCAGGGAGGAGAGACCGAAGACCAGAAGCTCGCCAAACAGCTCGCCAACCCGGTCGCCTCGCTGATCAGCGTGCCGTTCCAGTTCAACTACGACCAGGGGCTCAATCGGCTGAGCACCGGCGAACGGCTCACGCTCAACATCCAGCCGGTCGTCCCCTTCTCGCTCAACGCGGACTGGAACCTGATCTCGCGCACCATCCTGCCGGTCACCTGGACGAACGACGCGCTGGTCGACTCCGGCCGGATCTTCGGGACCGGCGACACGCTGCAGAGTTTTTTCCTCGTGCCGGTCAAAACGTGGAACGGGATCACCTGGGGCGTGGGCCCGATCTTGATGCTGCCGACCGGCAGCAGCGACATCTATTCGGTCCACCAGTGGGGCGCGGGTCCGACCGGCGTCGCCCTGAAGCAGACGGGGCCCTGGACCGTCGGCGCGCTCGTCAATCACGTCTGGTCGTTCGCCAGCACCGGCTACCCCAACCAGGAGGTCAACTTCACCTTCGTGCAGCCGTTCCTCTCCTACACGACGGCGGACGCCTGGTCGTTTACGCTGAACAGCGAGAGCACCTACGACTGGCATGCGAAGACGTGGCAGGTCCCGATCAACGCGATCGTGTCGAAAGTCGTCAAGATCGGCTCGCAGCGGGTCAGCTTCGCGGTCGGGGCGCGCTACTACGCCGCCAGCCCCGACCCCGCCGCCAAGGGCTGGGGCGCACGCTTCGCGGTCACCTTCCTGTTTCCCAAATAGCCGCCGCACGCCGGCGGACCCGTCAGTTCACGCGCAAAGAAGGACGAACATCATGAGATTGAAACTGGCCGCCGGGCTCGCGCTCGGCATCAGCGCACTGGCGATGGCCGCGCCCGGATCCGTCCGCGCGGACGAAACCAGGAAGCCGAACTTCGTCGTGATCATGGGCGACGATATCGGCATCACCAACATCGGCGCCTACGGCCACGGCATGATGGCCGGCAAGACCCCGACCCTCGACAAGATCGCCAAGGAAGGGATGCTGTTCACCGACTATTACGCCGAGGCGAGCTGCACCGCCGGTCGCGCGAGCTTCGTCACCGGCCAGCTGCCGATCCGCACCGGCCTGACCACGGTCGGCCAGGCGGGCGCCGCGATCGGCATGCCCGCGCAAGCCGTGACCATCGCCTCGATCCTGAAATCGATGGGCTACGCCACCGGCCAGTTCGGCAAGAATCATCTCGGCGACAAGAACGAGTTCCTGCCGACCCTGCACGGGTTCGACGAGTTCTTCGGCTACCTCTACCACCTCGACGCTATGGAGGACCCGTTCCATCCCAACTATCCGCAGGCGCTGCTGAACCAGGTCGGGCCGCGCAACATGCTGCACAGCTGGGCCACCGACGTCGACGATCCCACCGAGATGCCCCGCTGGGGCAAGATCGGCAAACAGAAGATCGTGGACGAAGGCCCGTTGCCGCCGCATCCGATGGCCGGGATCAAATACAACATGGAGACCGTCGACGAGGCGTTCGTCTCCGCCTCGCTCGCCTTCATGGACAAGGCGAAGGCCGACAACAAGCCGTTCTTCCTGTGGCTGAACCCGACCCGGATGCATGTCGTCACGCATCTCTCGCCGAAGTACGAGGGCATGCGCAACTCGGACAACGGCTGGACCGAGCAGGAAGCCGGCATGGCGCAACTCGACGACGACGTCGGCGCGGTGATGCATTACCTCAAGGACAAGGGGCTCGACGACAACACGATCGTCCTGTTCACCTCCGACAACGGGCCCGAGCAGTTCACCTGGCCCGACGGCGGACAGACGCCTTTCGCCCTGTCGAAGGGAACGGTCATGGAAGGCGGCTACCGGGTGCCGGCGCTGCTGCGCTGGCCAGGCCATGTTCCGGCCGACTCCATCCAGAACGGCATCTTCTCCGGCATGGACTGGCTGC
This sequence comes from uncultured Roseiarcus sp., assembly GCA_945957375.1. Lineage (GTDB taxonomy): Bacteria > Pseudomonadota > Alphaproteobacteria > Rhizobiales > Beijerinckiaceae > Roseiarcus. The sequence continues at coordinate 2,052 of CAMFKX010000121.1, read as the reverse complement.
CGACCTTCGTCGCGGCGGCCGGCGATCCGGGCGTGACCGAAGAGCTCCTGAAGGGCAAGACGATCGGCGACCGGACCTATAAGAACCACCTGGACGGCTACGACCAGACCGCCGCAATCACCGGCAAGGGTCCGTCCGCCCGGCACGAGATCATCTACTTCGGCGAGAGCACGCTCGGCGCCGTGCGCATCGACGACTTCAAGTACCGCTTCATCGACCAGCCGGAAGGCTGGGTCGGCCACAAGAACCACCCGGACATGCCGATCCTGACCAACCTGCGCCTCGATCCATTCGAGCGCACCGGCTGGTCGGGCGACGGCGTGGCCAAGGGCTCGGCGCAATATTGGGACTGGTTCAAGTACGAGTTCTGGCGCTTCGTGTTTGTGCAGCAGGCGCTCGCCAAGGAAGCGCAGACCCTGCTCGACTATCCGCCGATGCAGGCGGGCGCGAGCTTCAATCTCGACGCGCTGAAGGCCGAAATGCAGAGGCGAATGGCCGAATCGGCCGCGGCGGCCAAGGGCGTCGGCGACTGATCAAAAGGGATCGCAGGGACCCGCCCTGCGATCCGCCACATGGCGTGCTGAAAGCGCCGCGGGTCCTGGAACGGACCTGCGGCTAGTCTTGAGCGCGTGAGGAACTTGGAAGGAGGCGCGCTTGTTCAGATTGATCCGCGGAATCGTTGCGACGGTCGCCATCGGGCTGGGGCTGCTGACAGCCCTTCCGCCGGCCTCCCGCGCGCAGGACAATCCCGTCACCGCGATCGACATCGTCCTCGAGCCGGGCGGCCCGATGATCGAGCGCGCGACGGCGGCGAACGCCCGCTTGCTCAAGCTTTACCCGGAGGGCTTCGCCCTCGATGCCGAGCATCGCCCGCACATCACGCTGCTGCAGCAGTTCGTCCGCACCGATGCGCTCGACAAGGTCTACGCGGCGGCGAGCGCCGTCCTCGACAAGGAGAAGCCGACGCGCTGGACGCTGAAGGCGATCAAGACCTATTACCTCCCGTCTCCGCCGATAGGCGTCGCCGGCATCGTCATCGAGCCCACCGAGGATCTGCGCCGGTTGCAGGCCGAACTGATCGCGGCGGTCGAGCCCTATGCGGCGAAGACAGGAACTTCGGCGGCGTTCGCCAGCGACGAAGGCGGCCGCGACATCCAGGACTACCTGATCGGCTACGTCGCCGATTTCGTGAAGGTCGCGGCGGGTGAGAAATTCAATCCGCATGTCACGACCGGCGTCGCCTCGCAGGCCGACCTGGACACGATGTTGAAGGAGCCGTTCGAGCCTTTCTCGTTCTCGCCGGCCGGCGCGGCGATCTACCAGCTCGGGACGTTCGGCACGGCCCGCAAGGCGCTGAAGGCGTTGCCGCTCGCGCCGTAGAGAAACGCCGGAAAAGACTTTGGGGAGGCAGGCAAAATGCGACGGGCACGATCCATCTTCGCTGCGCTGATCGTCTGCGCGCCGCTGGTCGCCTGCGCGTCGCGGCCGGAAACCGGCTTCCTGACGCCGAACGCCGTCGGCGCGCCGGACGCGACCGTGCATACGCTGCTCGTCGCGACCACGCGCGAGCGGGATCCGAGGCCCGGCACGTTCTTCAACGGCGAGCGATCGAGCGCCCTGAACTACGCCGAGATCACGATCTCGGTCCCGCCGAGCCATCAGCCGGGCCAGATCGAGACGCCGGCGAACCCGCCGGGAAACCCCGCCACGGATTTCGTCGTGCGCGACGCGGCCTACCTCGACGGCGACAAGGCGTTCGTTCAGGCGCTGAACGCGCAGTTGCTCGAGCGGCCGAAGGGAAGCCGCAGGATGTTCATCTTCGTGCACGGCTACAACACGCTGTTCGCCGAGGGCGTCTATCGCGCGACCCAGCTCGATCACGATTCCAAATTCACCGGCGTTCCGGTGCTCTTCACCTGGGCGTCGCGCGGCCAACTCGGCGACTACGTCTACGACACCAACAGCGCGACCGCCGCGCGCGACCGACTCGAGCACGTCATTCGCCTCGCCCTCGCGAGCGACGCCGAGCGCGTCGACATCATCGCGCATTCG
>CAMFKX010000120.1 GCA_945957375.1 uncultured Roseiarcus sp. | reverse complement strand
GCCTTATACCCAAGGCTTCCGGGTTCGTCACCCGGTTGACGGGGAGAAAGGCGCGCTGGACGGCTTTCCGCGCGATTTCGCTTCGACCGCCGAAGCCGCGACCAGCGCCACCAGCGAGGCGACCGACCCGATCGACGTCACGTTCGCGGCGAAAGTCTCGTCGTCCGCCCGGGGCGGGGGCGGAGCGAAGGCGCGCGAAAAACCCAGTTTCGCCGCCTCCTTGAGGCGCAGGCCGGTGTGGGCGACCGGACGGACCGAGCCGGAGAGGGCGATCTCGCCGAAATAGACCGCGTCGTGCGGCAGAACGGCGCCGGTGAGGGAGGACACGAGCGCGGCGGCGGCCGCGAGGTCGGCCGCGGGCTCGGCGACCCTCAGGCCGCCGGCGACGTTGAGGTAGATGTCGAACTGCCCGAGCTTCAGTCCGCCGTGCGCCTCGAGCACCGCCAGCACCATCGCGAGCCGAGCCGGCTCCCAGCCGACCACGGCGCGGCGCGGCGTGCCGAGCGTGGTCGGCGCGACCAGCGCCTGGATCTCGACCAGCAGCGGGCGCGCGCCCTCGACGCCGGCGAACACCGAGGCGCCCGGCGCCGAAGCGCCGTCCCGGCCGGCGAGGAACAGCGCCGAGGGGTTCGGCACCTCGGCGAGGCCCGATCCGGTCATTTCGAACACGCCGACCTCGTCGGTCGCCCCGAAGCGATTCTTGGCCGCGCGCAGCAAACGGAAAGCGTGGGCGCCGTCGCCTTCGAACGAGAACACCGCATCCACCATGTGCTCGACGACCCGCGGGCCGGCGATCTGGCCGTCCTTGGTGACATGGCCGACGATCAGCAGCGCCGCGCCGCTCGCCTTGGCGAAGCGGATGAGCGCCTGGGCGGCCCCGCGGACCTGGCTCACTGTGCCCGGGGCGGATTCGATCGCGTCGCTCCACATCGTCTGGATCGAGTCGATCACGACGAATCTCGGCGCGTCGCCCGAGCCGAGCGTCGCGACGATGTCCTCGACCAGGGTCTGGGCGGCGAGCTGGACCGGCGCGGCGGCGAGCCCGAGCCGGGAGGCGCGCAGCCGGACCTGGGCGGTCGATTCTTCGCCCGAGACATAGACCGTCCGCGCGCCGGAGCGCGCCACCGCCGCGCAGGCCTGGATGAGCAGGGTCGACTTGCCGATGCCGGGTTCGCCGCCGATCAGGGTGGCGGAGCCGGGCACGAAGCCGCCCCCGGCCACCCGGTCCAGCTCCCCGATGCCGGTGACGACGCGAGGCTCCGGCTTCGAGACGCCCGAGAGATCCTCCAGCGGGAAAGGCCGGCCCGACGCGCCCTTGCGCGTGGACGCGCCGCCGACGCCGAGCGCCGCGGCCTCCTCGACGATGGTGTTCCACTCGCCGCAGGATTCGCATTTTCCTTGCCAGCGTTGCGTGATCGCCCCGCAATTCTGGCAGACGTAGGAGGAGCGGACTCGCGCCATGCACCGTCAACTGGCGCCTCCGACGCGGTCTGTCGAGCGAAACAGATCGATTTCGCCTCGCGAGCGCCGGAAACGGCGTCAATTCGCGACGCCGACCCACGCCCGGGCGAGGGTGTGCGTCAAATGGTCCCGTTCCGCCGCCGCCGCCGGCGACCATATAGTCCGCATGCGCGGGGCGGATAGCCGCCACGGAGCGCCTGGGCCGCCCAGCCCGACGCCCCCAACGACGGTCAAGGGGAACAGGTCGGCGAATGGCCTATGCGTTCAATCATCATGCCGAAGACTCGCCGAAAATCGGCGATCTCTTCGCCGAGAGCTTTCCTCATTTCGAGGCGCTGATCGTGCCGTTCGAGGCGGGCCAGGAGGTCGTCGGCGAGGGCGACCCGACCGAAAGCTACTATCTGGTCATGCGCGGGATGTTCCGCGCGGTGAAGTTCACCCGCGACGGCCGCCGCCAAGTGTTCGCTTTCTATATGCCCGGCGACGTCTGCGGGCTCGAACCGGACGCGGCCCACAAGCTGACGATCGAGGCGGTCGACGGCGCGTCGATGGCGGTGCTGCCGCGTCATGCGTGCAGGGTGCGGATGAACGACGACCCCCGCCTCAACGCCGCGCTGTTCGAGGGCGCGACGCGCGCGCTGACGCTGTCGATCGACCACATGATGATGATCGGTCGGAGCTCGGCCGAGGAGCGGCTGGCCTGGTTCTTGACTATGCTGTCGACGCGCTCGGCGGAGCCGGGCGACATCGTGCTCGACCTCGCGATGCAGCGCCAGGACATCGCCGACTATCTCGGCCTCACCATCGAGACCGTCAGCCGGACCTTCACGCTGTTCCGCGACCGCGGTTTCCTGAGACTGCCGCGCAAGCGCCGGGTGGAGATCGTGCGCCCCGACGCGCTTGCTCGCCTCGCCGCCGCGGACCGCGACGCCCGCGCGCCCGACAGGGTGGAATACGCCGCCGCGCTCGCTTGAGCGGCTGCCGGGTCGCGATGCACCCCCTGCGATCCGCTTCGCCCAGCCCGTTCGCCGCTGCAGCCTATGCGACAGATGGTCACGCTTGTGGCGGCGGCGTGGCCGGAGACGCCCGGAGACGCTCGGAAACCTTGGCCTTGTGGTGGGGTTTTCGATATTTCGCAGTGCTTTGCGGCGGAATGGCGGCGTGAATGCGACCATGGAACGGGTGGACGAGGAAGGGTCGAGCATGCATTAGGGGCTGGTCGCGTAGTCTGGCCGCCGCATTGGCGACCTGTCGGACGGCTGTGGCTCTACTCGACGTTTTCGGACTTTGGTCGGCCGCGCGGGCGCGCGGCGCGACAAGGGACGAAGGCCCGCCTCTCGTGTTGGGGATGAGGAATGCAAACGGTATCTCAACCAAAGACGCTCTGGAGCGGCGAAATCGGCATGATCGCGGTGCTCGCGATCCTGGCCCTTCTCTGTCTCTTTATCGCGGCCAAGACGATCGAGCCGGCCTACGCCTTCCATATGGGCCTCGGCGTGATCTGCGCGGCGATCGCCATCTTCGCGATCTTCCAGCGCTTCAACAAGCGCGACGCGGCCTTTCCGCCGCTCGAGATCAACGGGCTGCCGAACTATAACTTCGGACCGGTGAAGTTCGCGACCATCATGGCCCTGTTCTGGGGCCTCGCCGGCATGGCGGTGGGCGTCTACATCGCCTCCGAACTCGCCTTCCCCGACCTGAACCTCGCCCCGTGGTTCAACTTCGGCCGCCTGCGCCCGCTGCACACCTCCGCCGTCATCTTCGCCTTCGGCGGCAACGTGCTGCTCGCGACGTCGTTCTACGTGGTCCAGCGCACCTGTCGGGCGCGTCTGGCCGGCGACCTTGCGCCGTGGTTCGTCGTTCTCGGCTACAACTTCTTCATTCTGATCGCCGGCACGGGCTACCTGCTCGGCATCACCCAGAGCAAGGAATACGCCGAGCCGGAATGGTACGCCGACCTCTGGCTGACCATCGTCTGGGTCACCTACCTGCTGGTGTTTCTCGCGACCATCTTCCGCCGCAAGGAGCCCCACATCTTCGTGGCGAACTGGTTCTATCTCGCCTTCATCCTGACGATCGCGATGTTGCACCTCGGCAACAACTCGACGGTTCCGATCTCGCTGTTCTCGTCGAAGTCGGTGATCGTGTGGAGCGGCGTGCAGGACGCGATGTTCCAGTGGTGGTACGGCCACAACGCGGTCGGCTTCTTCCTGACCGCCGGCTTCCTCGCCATCATGTATTATTTTGTACCCAAGCGCGCCGAGCGGCCAATCTACTCCTACCGGCTGTCGATCATCCACTTCTGGGCGCTGATCTTCCTCTACATCTGGGCCGGCCCGCACCATCTGCACTACACCGCGCTGCCGGACTGGACCCAGACGCTGGGCATGACCTTCTCGATCATGCTGTGGATGCCGTCGTGGGGCGGCATGATCAACGGCCTGATGACGCTGTCGGGCGCCTGGGACAAGCTGCGCACCGATCCCGTCCTGCGCATGCTGGTCGTGTCGGTCGCCTTCTACGGCATGTCGACCTTCGAAGGCCCGGCGATGTCGATCAAGACGGTCAACTCGCTGTCGCACTACACCGACTGGACCGTCGGCCACGTGCACTCGGGCGCGCTCGGCTGGGTCGCCTTCGTGTCGTTCGGCGCGCTCTACTGCCTGGTCCCCTGGCTGTGGAACAAGCGCGAGCTCTACTCGCTCAAGCTGGTCAACTGGCACTTCTGGATCGCGACCCTCGGCATCGTGCTCTACATCACCTCGATGTGGGTGTCGGGCATCCTGCAGGGCCTGATGTGGCGCAGCTACACCCCGCTTGGCTATCTCGAATACTCGTTCATCGAGACGGTCGCGGCGATGCATCCGTTCTACGTGATCCGCGCCCTCGGCGGCTTCCTGTTCCTCGTGGCCTACTGCCTGATGCTGTACAACGTCTACATGACGATCACGGCCTCCGAAGCCGCGGCGCCGGCGGCGCAGCCTTCCCTCCAGCCTGCGGAATGAGGACCTGATATGAGCAGCTCAACGCAGTCGCATGGCGGCGGGTTCTTCGCCAAGCACCACATCGTCGAGAAGAACCCGATTCTTCTCATCATCGGCATCCTGATCATGGTCGCCATCGGCGGCCTGGTCGAGATCGTCCCGCTCTTCTACCTGAAGAGCACCATCGAACCGGTGCAGGGCATGCGGCCCTACACGCCGCTGGAGCTGGCGGGCCGGAACATCTACCTGCGCGAAGGCTGCTACCTCTGCCACAGCCAGATGATCCGATCGCTGCGCGACGAGGTGGAGCGTTACGGCCACTTCTCGCTCGCGGCCGAGAGCATGTACGACCACCCGTTCCAGTGGGGCTCGAAGCGCAACGGCCCGGACGTCGCCCGGGTCGGCGGCAAGTACACCGACGCCTGGCACGTCGCGCACTTGACCAACCCGCGCTCGGTCGTGCCGCAGTCGATCATGCCGAGCTACGGCTTCCTGTTCGACACGCCGCTCGACACGCGCGAAATCGCCGCCAACGTCGACGTGAACCGGCTGGTCGGGGTGCCCTACACCGACGAGCAGACCGCCAACGTCATGGCCGACCTGAACGCGCAGGTCAGCCCGGACACCCCGGAAGCCGCGGCGTTGCTCAAGCGCTACCCCAAGGCGGTGGTGCGCAAGTTCTATCCCGGCTCGCCGCAGCTCACCGAAGGCGACGCCGTGATCGCCTATCTCCAGATGCTTGGCACGCTCGTCGACTTCAGTCAGTTCGACGACAAGGCCAGCCTGCGCTGACGGGGGAACACCATGTCATCGACCTATGAAATGTTGGCGCAGTTCGCCCAGTCCGGCGGAACCGTCTACTGCTTTCTGTTTTTCCTGGCGGTGCTCGTTTACGCGCTCTGGCCGGCGAATAGCGCGCGGTTCAATGAGGCGGCCCGCATGCCGCTGCGGGAGGATTGAGCGATGATCACTGACCCGGTACAAGTCGACAAGGTCTCCGGTCAGACGACCACTGGACACGAGTGGGACGGGATCCGCGAGTTGAACACGCCGCTGCCGCGCTGGTGGCTGTGGATCTTCTACGCGACGATCGTCTTCGCCTTCGGCTACTGGATCTTCTACCCGTCCTGGCCGCTCGCCAGCAGCTTCGCTCCCGGCGTGCTCGGCCACACCAACCGCGCCGCGGTCCTGGCGGACGTCGCGTTCAGCAACCAGGTGCGCAAGGACATGACCGCCGACCTGCAGAAGGCTTCGCTGCAGCAGATCGCCGACAGCCCGAAGATGCTCGAACTCGCCCTCGCGCAGGGCCGGGCGGCGTTCGGCGACAATTGCGCGCCGTGCCACGGTTCGGGCGGACAGGGCCAGAAGGGCTACCCCAACCTGACCGCGGGACGCTGGCTCTGGGGCGGCACGCTGGACCAGATCCAGGCGACGATCACCCACGGCATCCGCGCGCCGAACGACGCCGACACGCACACCAGCATGATGCCCGCCTTCGGCAAGGACGGCATTCTCAAGGCCGATCAGATCCGTCAGGTCGCCAACTACGTCCGCACCCTAGACGGCCTCGCGCCGGAGCAGGGCGTCGACGTCGCCGCAGGCAAGAAGGTCTTCGCCGACAACTGCGTGGCTTGCCACGGAGAGGACGGGAAGGGTAATGTCGACATGGGAGCCGCCAACCTGACCACCAAGGTCTGGCTGTACGGCAACGACATCAACGATCTCGTCTATACGATCACCAACGCTCGCAACAGCGTGATGCCGGCGTGGGGACATCGCCTCGACCCCGAGACGATCAAGTCCCTCGCCGTTTACGTTCATAGCTTGGGCGGCGGAAAGTAAGCGAAGAAGGAATACTGCGTGTCTGTTGGAGCCGAGGAGGTCTACGACGACGGTCCATTGTACGAAGCGGCCAAGAAAGTCTACCCCCAGAGGATCTGGGGGACTTATCGCCGCCTCAAATGGATAGTGTTGTGGATCGCCCTCGGCATCTACTATATCCTCCCATTCATTCGCTGGAACCGTGGACCGTATTTGCCTGACCAGGCGGTCATGGCCGATCTGGCGCATTCACGGTTCTATTTTTTCTTCATCCAGATCTGGCCGCAGGAAGTCTATTACTTCACCGGTCTGCTGATCCTCGCCTCGCTGATCCTGTTTCTGTCGAATGCCTTGTTCGGCCGGGTGTGGTGCGGCTACGCCTGCCCGCAGACGGTCTGGACCGACCTCTATTTCTGGGTCGAGCGCGTGATCGAGGGCGATCGCCGCGCCCGCATGAAGCTCGACGAACAGCCCTGGAACGCCGACAAGATCCTGAAGCGCGGCGCCAAGCACGCCGTCTGGCTCCTGATCGCGCTCGCGACCGGCGGGGCGGCGATGCTCTATTTCGTCGACGCGCCGACGCTGATGAGGCAGTTCTTCACCCTCCAGGCGCCGGCGGTGGCCTATATCTGGGCCGGCATCCTGACCTTCACCACCTATGCGCTCGCCGGCCACATGCGCGAGCAGGTCTGTCTCTACATGTGTCCGTGGCCGCGCATCCAGGCGGCCCTCACCGACAACGACGCCCTCAACGTCACCTACCGCTTCGACCGCGGCGAGCCGCGCATGTCGGTCAAGGACGCCGCCAAGGCGCGCGTCCTGAATGAGCCGGCCGGAGATTGCGTCGATTGCGTACAATGCGTCGCCGTGTGTCCGACCGGGATCGACATTCGCAAGGGGCCTCAGCTCGGCTGCATCAATTGCGGCCTGTGCATCGACGCGTGCGATACGGTGATGGCCAAGATCAAGCGTCCGACGCGGCTGATCGCCTACGACAACGATGAGAATCGCGAGCGCCGTCAACGCGGCGAGGCGAATGTCTTCCATCTGATCCGCCCGCGCACGATCATGTACGCCGCGCTGATCGCGCTGACCGCCGGCATCATGCTCTATGTGCTGACGACGCGGGCGAACTCGCATCTGAGCGTGCTGCACGTGCGCGCGCCGCTGTTCACCCAGACGGCCGAGGGCGGCATCCGCAACGGCTACACTTTGCGGTTCTCGAACAAGCTGCCCGAGGCGGCCGATTTCACCCTCGAAGTCGCCGGCGTCCCCGGGATCGCGGTCACCAGCGTGGTCGCCAAGTCGCTCCCCGACGGCCGGCTGGGCGTTCGGCTCGACGCCGACTCGACGCTCGAGGTGCCGGTCTACGTGACGACGGCGCCGGACGTGAACCTGAAGGCGTCGTCGACGCCGATCACCTTCACCGCCGTCGACCCGAAGACGGGCGAACGCAACGTGGTGGTGGACCACTTCTTCGGGCCGTGACCGCGACCGACGGCCGCAGAAGGGCTTGCAGGGCGCGGGGGCGCGCGCATATTGGCGCAATCGCGTGGAGTGAGACTTGACCGTGTCCGCAAAACTGACCGGACGACATGTGCTCGCCTGGCTCGCCGGGTTCTTCATGTTCATGTTCGCCGCCAACGGCGCGCTGATCTACTTCGCGCTCCACACGCTGCATGGCGAGGCGCTGGAAAATTCCTATGACGCGAGCCAGGCGTTCAACAAGCGCATCGCCCAGGCGCAGGCGCAGGCGGAGAGAGGCTGGAAGGCCGATGTCCTGACTCGCGCCGAGGGCGCCGGCGAGCGCGTGATGGTCGAGTTCCACGACCGCAACGGCGCGCCGATCGGCGATCTCGCCGTCACCGCGCGGTTCCAGCACCCGTTCGACGCCGCGCTCGACCGCAGCGTGCCGCTCGCCTCCGACGGCGACAATTACGAGGGGGTCGCGACGCCGATCGTCCACGGGCGATGGACGCTGATCATCGAGGCGAGCCGCGGCGGCCAGCCGATGTTCCGCAGCGAAAACAAGATGACGGTCGCCGACACCGCGGCGGATTGAGGCGGCCTTGGCGGACGCGCAGGATTTTTCGCACTTCGTCCGCCGGCCGGCCGAAGGCGTGTCGGCGATGGATCTGGTCGTGAACGGCGTCTATTGCGGGACCTGCATCGTCACGATCGAGAAAGGCCTCGGCAGACAGGCGGGCGTGCGCGGCGCCCGCGTCAACCTGGCGAACAAGCGCGTCACGGTCGAGTGGGATGAAGGCGCGCTCGAGCCGCCCGTGATCCTGGAACGGCTGGAGGCGCTCGGCTACCCCGCCTTCCCCTTCACCGCCGAAGCCGCCGACAGCGCCGAACTTCAGGAGGAGAAGCGCCTGCTGCGCTGCCTCGGCGTCGCCGCGTTCGGCGCCATGAACGTGATGCTGCTCTCGGTCGCGCTGTGGGCCGGGGCCGAGGACGACCCCAATTCCGCGACGCGCGACCTGTTCCACTGGCTGTCGGCGCTCGTCGCCCTGCCATGCGCAGCCTACGCCGGCATGCCCTTCTTCGAGAGCGCGGCGCGATCGCTGCGGGTCGGCGCGCTCAACATGGACGTTCCGATCTCGCTCGGCGTGATCCTCGGGCTCGCCATGTCGGTGCTGCAGACGATCTCGCATCAGCATGGCACCTATTTCGAGGGCGCGGTCATGCTGTTGACCTTCCTGCTGGCCGGGCGCCTGCTCGACCAGCGGATGCGCCGGCGCACCCGCGACTTCGCCATCAACCTTTCGGCCATGCGCGCGGACCGGGCGATGAAGCTCGGCGAGGACGGCGAGGCGCGCGAAACGCCGATCGCCGCGGTCGGCGTGGGCGACCTCGTGCTCGCCCGGCCGGGCGAACGGATCGCCGTCGACGGCGTGGTCGAGGACGGGCGCTCGGAGATCGACCAGAGCCTCGTCACCGGAGAAACCGCGCCCGTCGAAGCCTTTCCCGGGGCGCTGGTCTACGCCGGCACCCTGAATCTGACCGGCATGCTGCGCGTCCGGGTGCAGCACGCGGGCAGCGGCACCTTCCTCGACGAGGTCAACGGCCTTCTCGCCGGCGCGGTCGAGCAGCGGTCGTCCTACGTCATGCTGGCCGACCGCGCCGCCCGGCTCTATGTCCCGGTGGTGCATGTCGCGGCGCTGGCCACCTTCGTCGCCTGGCTCGCGATCGGGGCGGGCTGGCAGCAGGCGCTGACGATCGCGATCACCGTGCTGATCATCACCTGCCCCTGCGCGCTCGGCCTCGCCGTGCCGGCGGTGCAGGTGGTGGCCGCCGGGGCGCTGTTCCGCCGGGGGCTCATCCTTCACTCAGGCGAAGCGCTCGAGCGCCTGTCGGCGTGCGACACGGTCGTTTTCGACAAGACCGGCACGCTGACCCAGCCGCGGCCCGGGCTCGCCAACGTCGCGGACATCGCGCCGGCCGACCTCGCGCTCGCCGGACGACTGGCGCTCGCGAGCCGCCATCCGCTCGCCAAGGCGATCGCCGAGGCGGCGGGTCCGCAGGAGCCGCTCGCGGCCGAGGAGTTCCCCGGCGAGGGCGTGACCGCGACGTTCGAGGGCGAGACCGCCCGGCTCGGCTCGGTCGCGTGGTGCGGGGCGGAAGAGACGGCCGCGCCCGTCGCCGCGCGCTGGCCGGACGCTTCGCTGATCGCGCTCTCCCGGGCGGGCCGTTTCGTCGTGTTCGCCGTGCGCCAGGCCTTGCGCGTCGACGCCTCGGCCGTGGTGGCGGAGCTGGCGCGCAGCCGCGATATCGAGATCCTGTCGGGGGATCGCGAGGCGGCGGTGGCGCTCGCGGCCCGCGAGCTCGGCGACGTCCGCTACGAGGCCGAACTGAAGCCGGCCGACAAGATCACCCGCCTTCAGGCCTTGATGGCGGCCGGCCGCAAGCCGCTCATGGTCGGCGACGGTCTCAATGATGCGCCCGCGCTTGCGGCGGCCTATGTCTCGATCTCGCCGATCTCCGCCGCCCATGTCGCGCAGGCGCAGGCGGACGCGTTGTTTCTCGGCGAGCGTCTCCAGCCGGTCGCGGACGCCGTGACCATCTCGACCAAGGCGCGCCGCCTCATGGTGCAGAACCTCTGGATCTCGGCGGTGTACAATCTGATCGCCGTCCCGCTCGCGGTGCTCGGCTTCGTGACGCCGCTGATCGCGGCGATCGCGATGTCGGGGTCGTCGGTGGTGGTGACGCTCAATGCGCTCAGGGCGCGCGATGCGAGAAAGGCGGCCCGATGAACGTTCTCGTCTATCTCGTCCCCGTCGCCCTGGCGCTGGGGTTCCTCGGCCTCGCGGCCTTCCTCTGGGCGCTGAAGACCGGGCAATTCGACGACCTCGACGGCGCCGGCTGGCGCGCGATCAACGACGACGATCTGCCCGAGGACAAGAGGCGCGGGCCGTAGACAGCTCGTCTTCCGCCTACTGCCTACTGCCGATTGCCTTCAGGAACGATCACCGCCGCGCCTTCGAGCCGCCCCGCGCGAAGATCATCCAGCGCCTCGTTGGCCTGTTCGAGGGGATAGGCCCGCGTCGTGGAGCGGACCGGAATCCTCGGCGCCAGCGCCAGAAATTCCTCTCCGTCGGCGCGGGTGAGGTTGGCGACCGACACGAGGCTCCGCTCCTCCCACAACAGGCGGTAGGGGAAGCCCGGGATGTCGCTCATGTGAATGCCGCCGCACACCACCCGGCCGCCCTTGCGGAGCGCGGCGAGGGCGGCGGGAACGAGCGCGCCGACCGGGGCGAACAGGATCGCGGCGTCGAGCGGCGCCGGCGGCCGCTCGTCCGAGCCGCCCGCCCAGTCCGCGCCCATCGCGCGGGCGAAGGCCTGGCCGGCTTCGTCGCCCGGGCGGGTGAAGGCGAACACGCGCCGGCCCTGCCAGCGGCAGACCTGCGCGACGATGTGCGCGGCGGCCCCGAATCCGTAGAGGCCGACCGTCCCGGCGTCGCCCGCAGCCTTCAGCGAGCGCCAGCCGATCAATCCCGCGCACAGCAGCGGCGCGGTGGCGACGGCGTCGAGGCTGTCGTCGAGCGGGAAGGCGTAGGCCGCCTCGGCGATCGTATGGGTCGCGAACCCGCCGTCGCGGGTATAGCCGGTGAAGAGCGGCGCGTCGCACAGGTTCTCGCGCGCTCTCAGGCAATAGGGGCAATGTCCGCACGTCCGGCCGAGCCAGGGGACGCCGACCCGCGCGCCGATCGGAAGCGTGACGCCCGCGCCCGCCGCCTCGACCCGGCCGACGATCTCGTGACCCGGAACGATCGGCAGCTTCGGATCGGGAAGGTCGCCGTCGACGACATGCAGGTCGGTGCGGCAGACGCCGCAGGCTTCGATACGCAGACGAATTTGCCCCGGGCCCGGGATGGGGTCCGGCCGCTCCTCCGTCACGAGCCGTTCGCCGACCCGCTGCAACACCATCGCGCGCATGACGAAGGGAGGGCGGCGTCTGCGCGGCCCTCCGATGACGGCGCCGCGTCAGGCGGCGTTTCGGAACCCGAGACCGAGGCTGATCCAGCTCACGCCGGCGAACACGAGGTCGACCCCAAGGAAAATGCCGAGCGTATAGACTGCAGACACCGGCCAGTGGGCCAGGATGATGAGGCCGAGGATCAGGGTAATCAGGCCGGAGATCACCACCCACACCCACGGCGAGTGCTGCTTCATGCTGAAGGCGATATAGATCCTCATCAGGCCGGAGGCGACCAGCGCCGCGCCGAGGATCAGCGTCAGCCAGACCGCGGTCAGGAACGGGTTGTCCCAGGCGACGAAGCCCGCGACGATGTAGAGCAGGCCGAGCAGCAGCCAGAAGGTGAATCGTCCCCAGGTCTTGACCTGAAAGGCGCTGATCACCTCCATCACGCCGGCGACGATCATCATCGCGCCGACGACGAGCACGCTCGCGGCGGTGGCGGCGGCTACGCTGCCGAGCGCGATCAGCCCGGCGACCAGATAGACGACGCCGAGGGCGACGATCCATCCCCATTTAGCGCGCAACGGCGCCAGCGTCTCGGTGAGATTCGACCCCGGCGAAAATACGTTTGTCATCACGACCTCTCCCGAAGGTCCGGCGCCTCGCGCGCTTCGCCCTCTATCACATGCGAGTTTGTTCGTCAGCGCAAGCGGCCGTCCGGCCGCCTGCGCCTTCAGGCCTTGAGCGGCGCCCAGTCCCTGAGTCGGTTGATGAGGATGAAGGACCCTGCCTCCTTCGAATCCTTCAGGTAGTCGCGGGCGGCGCGCGTCAGCTTCTCCACCAGCGATTTCTTGTATCCCTTGTGCCCCGGATCGAGGGGGATGGTCGTGACGATCACAAGAACACGTTGCTCGCCCTCATCGACTCCGGCGGCCGTCCAAACTCGGGCGGCGCGGGCGAGCGGATGGGCAAATGTCATAAACCAACCCCGTGCGCGGCGGCCCCATAACGGGCCGCGCCGCGCCGCGCGGCCGTCAACCCGCCCACTCGAGAGCCCGCTTCGGCGGATTCCTCCGAGCTTGTGTACATATTCCAGGATTGCTTATCGCCTGAACGCGAGGCGGAAACAAGCCGGCGGCCGCGCGGACCGGGAAAACTTGGCGTCAGCAGCCGAAGACCCGCCGATTTCTTCGCTTTGCGCGAGAAATTGCGAAAATCGTAACTCCCAAGGCGGGGGCTCTGATGCTTCACCGTCATCGCGAGGAGCAAAGCGACGTGGCGATCCAGATGTCAAAGGGTCAAAAACTCCGCGCGGGCGCACACTGCCCAAGGTCCGGGGCGGCGGCTCTGGATCGCCGCGTCGCCCTTCGGGCTCCTCGGACGACGGGCCAGGAGTGGCGGTATAACCGCCAAGGTTCCGCGCGATCCGCCTCTCCACCAGATCCTGTCCCGATGCGTGGTGTAGCTCTTTGAGGCCCGTCGCTCTCCGGGCTGGCCGGGTGCTCATCCGGCCACGGCGGGCAGGATGACGATGGGATTATCGCTGACGGGGGCGATGGTTTCCAGCGTCATGTATCGGGCGCGTTGGACGGCCCCTTCGTCGTTCTGCTCCATCAGGATGGCTCCTACGAGGCGGATGATCGCGTCGTCGTTCGGGAAGATGCCGACGACGTTGGTCCGGCGCTTGATTTCGCCATTGGGCCGCTCGATGGGGTTGGTCGAGCTGATCTTGTCCCAATGCTCCCTGGGGAAGTCCATGAAGGCGAGCACGTCGACCTCGGCCTCGTCGAGGAGGGCTGCGAGCCTGGGCAGCTTGGCGCGCAGCTGGTCGGCGACGTTGCGCCACTGCTTCCTGGCGGCCTCGGGCGTTGTCTGGGCGAAGGCCGTCGCGATGAAGGCGGAGACGACGCGGCGGCCGTTCTTGTTGGCGTGGGCCAGCGCGTTGCGCATGAAGTGGACGCGGCAGCGCTGCCACGAGGCGCCGAGGACCTTGGCGGTTGCGGCCTTCAGGCCCTCGTGGGCGTCGGAGATCACGAGCTTGACGCCGCGCAGGCCGCGCCGCGCCAGCTTGCGCAGGAACGCGTCCCAGAAGGTCGTGGCCTCCGAGGGGCAGATGTCGAGGCCGAGCACCTCGCGCCGGCCGTCGCCGTTGACGCCGATGGCGATCGCGACCGCGGTCGAGACGATGCGGCCGCCGCGGCGGACCTTCAGGTAGGTCGCGTCGAGCCAGACGTAGGGCCAGTCGCCTTCGATCGGGCGGCCGAGGAACGGTTTGACCTTCTCGTCGATCTCCTCGCACAGGCGGCTGACCTGGCTCTTCGAGATGCCGTCCATGCCCATGGCGCGCACGAGGTCGTCGACCGAGCGGGTCGAGACGCCCTGGACATAGGCCTCCTGAACGACCGCCGCGATCGCCTTCTCGGCCAGCCGGCGCGGCTCGAGAAAACTCGGGAAGTAGCTGCCCTTGCGCAGCTTGGGGATGCGCAGCTCGACCGTGCCGGCCCGCGTCTCCCAGTCGCGGTCGCGATAGCCGTTGCGCTGGGCGAGGCGGTCGGGCGAGCGCTCGCCATGCGCCGCGCCCGTGCGGCTTTCAATGTCCAGCTCCATCAGCCGCTGGGCGGCAAAGCCGATCATCCGACGCAGGAAATCCGCGTCGGGGGTCTTCTCCAGAAGGGACTGAAGCGCCATTCTCTCGTCGGTCATCGTCGGATCCTCGGTTGCGTTTGAGTTCGCAATCCGACCCTACCGGAGAGTCGACGATGACCACCGCAAGCCGCTCGCTCGCTACGGCGCTATGGGGAGCGCGCTTCGCGAGCGGCTTGCTCCAGAAGAGCTACACCACCGGTTGGGACACGACCCTCCACCACGCTTCGCGTGGCGCCGCTCCCCCGCGCTGTGCCGGCGATTCGGAGGAGGGAGACCATCCGAAGGCCGGTGGAGTGGGCTGCCCCAGGCCGTCATGGCCGGGCTTGTCCCGGCCATCCACGTGAACGCCGCGACCATCCGGTA
>CAMFKX010000119.1 GCA_945957375.1 uncultured Roseiarcus sp. | reverse complement strand
GATCGCAGGGCGCGGGCGCCGCGCAAGCGATCGGGGTCTGTTCGAGCGTCATCGCGAACGGCGCGGGCGCGCGGAGAACGTCGGCGGCGATCCCTTCGCAGCGACAGCAGTCCGCGCTTTCCGCCCAGTCCACCAGCCATCGATCGTTCTCTTCGATCACGGTCCGTCCGTGGTCGACGAGGATCACGTTGCCGCGCGCGACGGCGGTCTCGACGATGCGGCAGTAGGGTTCGTCGCCGACAAGCAGGGTGAGCGTGAAGGGAACGTTCGAGCCTGCGGGGGTCGTGACGGACAGTTCGACGATGTCGGCGCCGGCGTAATCCCCGTCGGCCACGTATGTCAGCATGCCGTCCGCATCGAGGGTCGCCTTGCCGTGACGCGGCGGGGTCTCGATCGCGAACCCTCCCTCGGGGAGCGCGTCGGTCGCGGCGTCCCGGGCGGAAACGACGACGGCGCCGCCGCGCGGCAGGCGCAGCGCATCGACCGCGGAGGGCGCGGTCCAGCCGGACAGGCGCAGCGCGAACGGAAGCGCGTCGGCGCGGCCCCATTCGATCTCGAGAAGCAGCGCGCCATCCAGCGGATCGACGCGTTCTTCGACGCGCGTCAGCCGCACGGGCCAGCGCTTCGCCGGATCGGCGTCGGCCGCCGCGCCGGTTTCCGCGCCGCGGATCTCCTCGAGGATCAGCAGGTCGCCCGGCTGCAGAGCCAGACGCCGCGCGGAGCCTCCCTGGCCCGGCTGCCCGCCGTCGCGCAGCGTCGCCCGGGTCGCCCCCTTCAGCAGGCAGAACTCGCTCTGCCGCCAAGTATGGAAGGAAATGCTGCTGTGCGCGGCGCGCAGACTGATGCGCGCGTCCGGCGCACACGCCATCGGCTCGAAGATCAGAGTCGCGTTGTCGAGCCGCGAGGGAGCCACCAGTCCCGACGGGGGCGAAAGGTCGCCCGCATCCGCCGCCGCGAACAGAAAGTCGGACGCCGTGTGGTCGAGGAGGTCGCCGCCGTCGATCTCCACGCACACGAAGGCGCGGGCATTGCAGCCTTCGTGCATCCGGTAGTCGAGCAGGCGCGCATGGCGGCGCACGGAGATCCGCTTGCGCGCGGCGCTGAGATAGGCCTCCGTCGCAACGGCGTCGAGCTGGTAGCTCAGCCGGTCGCCGACATAGGCGAGCAGTTCGACCAGCGTGATCTGCAGATCCGGGAGATGTCGCTCCTGCCAGTCGGGCATGGTGAGCGCGAGACGATCGATGAGAAGCCTGCGAAAGCCGGTGAAATCGCGTGCGAGGTAATCGATGGCGATGTCCGGCGGCCGCGGCTCGGGGACGCAGGGCGCGGGCAGGCAATCGTCGTCGCTCGGGCAGTCGGGATGGAAGTGAAATTCCGCACAGGCGTAGCGAGGATCGACCCCGGCGGGGACGGCCGCGACCATCGGCGGTTGCGGCAGCGGAACGAAGGAGCAGGTGGCGTCGTCGGTCTCGGGAGGCGCGACGAGGCACAGGCAATAGGTCGAGAAATCGCCTGTCCGGTCGAGCGTGACGCGAAGGCACGAGCCCTCATCCTCATGGTCCTCGAGATCGACCCCGGTGACCGCGATGCCGGTAATGCGGGCGCCGCCGGTGACGACGACGTTCCAGGCCTTCAACCCCTCGGGAACCGCACCGAACAGGCGCACGCACAGCGTCACGCCATCGTCGTAGACCTCGACGTCGTCGATGCCGCAGAGCGCGCCGCTTGCCCGCACCAGTTCGCGCCGTTCGTCGCTCGAGCAGGCGGCCTGCAAGGCGTCGCAGCCGCTCATGCGAGACTCCGCGAGAATGCGTCCGTGGAGAATTGTCCCGTCCCGCGCAGCGCCCAGACGAGGGTGACCGTCAATGTCGCATCCACCGCATCAGCCGACAGCGATTGGATCTCGATGACGTCGCCGAGCCATCGCTCGAGGCCGGAGCGTGCGGTGATCTGCAAGGCGGCGGCGAGTTCGGGGCTGTTGGCGGCGAAGGGATATTGCAGAAGCCCCGATCCCATTTCCGGGCGCATGACCCGCTCGCCCTGCTGGGTGAAGAGGAGCGTCTCGATCATGTCGCGCACATGGGTCGCGTAAGGTGCGCCGGCCGTGCGACCGTCGGCGGCGATCCGAAGCGGCGCGGCGGCGTTGAACGGCGCGCTCACGACGCGAACACCCGCGACTGGCCGGCCGGCGGCGCGACCAGCGGCTGGCCGGTCGGAACGCACTGGCCGAGCGCCGGCACGATGACGGCCGGGACCAGCGCGCCTGCCGCCGAAATCATGACGCGGGTCGTCCCGGCGGTGAAGCTTCCGGTCGCGCAGGGCGGCGAACTGCCCGAGGCGGCAAGGCTGCATCCGGCGATCGTGTAGACCGCGCTCAGCGGCACCACCGGCTGGCCCATGACGAAGACCCGCGAGGAGAGCGGCGCCGGCTTGCCCATGCCGCCGTGCGAACACGTCACCTGATTGGCCGGAAGGGCTACGAAGCCGGGCATGGCGGCGCTTCCTTCACTTGGTGACGAGGAGGGCGGCGGCGGCGGGCACCAGGCCGGCAGGATCGCCGTTCACCTGCACCGTCGGGCCGAAAATGCGTACGCCCGACGAATCGATGGCGATGCAGGCGGTGGTGTTGCCGATCAGGACGCCTCCTGTGGGCAGGTAAGGCAGGTACGGCGTGTCGGTCACCACCAGCCCATGCTGCAGCAACGTCTGCAGCGCGAAAATCGGCATGAGGGGCGTCGCGGTCTTCGCGACGGTCGGCGTCTCGGCGGTCGACCCCCACCAGCAGCCGACCCATATCGGAAAGTCGGGCAGGCCCTGCTCGAACTCCACCCAGATCTTCGCTCCGGGCGGAGGCACGATCAGGGAGCCGAGCTGCATGCCGGCCCACGGCAGGCACGGCCGCGCCCAACCGGTGATGTTGGGACCGTCACGGTCGACCACCTCCACCATCAACCGGCCGCGCCGGTCGGTGTCCGGCGTCGGCAGCACCGTCCCGCGATACTTGCCGTAGTAGCGCTTGGCGCCGGTGATCGGATCGGACGCAGGCGGCAGCTCGTCGTCGTCGTCGGAGCGAACGCTGTCGACGAAGCCGTATTGCGCCATGGTCTTTCTGCTCATCGGCTCCGTTCCTTTATGCCGCCCAGGACTCGAAGGCGTTGCGCGACAGGGTGAAGCGCTGCTTGTACTCGCCCGGCCGCAACTCGTGGGTCACGCTGCGCACGTAGTGGGTCCCGTCGTGCGGCGCGCCGGCTCCGGCGACCGAGACGAGCTGGCGCGCGCGCAGCGCGCGGCCGAGCCGCAGCACGTCGAGCGAGCCGCTGGCGGTGACGACCTCGGCCGCGCGCGCGGCCTTGCCGAGGCCGATCATGAGCGCCTGCGGCAGGGAGTATTTGGCCATCCCGGTCAACGGCTCGGCGCGCAGCGGGATGGGCCAGCGCGGTCCCATCGGCGGGGCCAACGGATTGACGTCCGGAACGGGGATGGGGATGGGGAGGTTGACCGGCATCCGCTCGTCGTGGAGCAGGAAGAGGAACAGCGACTTGGCGAAGCCGTCGTAGCTGAAGGTGATGGTGTCGACGTTGCTCATTGCGTCGCTGTTGACGAACAGCGTCGTCTGCGACGAGCCGACCTTGATCTCCGGTCCCCAGTAGGCGATCGACATGCCCGGCAACGGTCCCGGATCGACGTAGAAGACGTAACCGACCGACTTCGCGAGATAGGTCACGTACTGAAGGTCCGTGCCCATGTGGCTCGGGATGTATTGGGTAGGCAGCGGCACGTCGAGGTTGATGCTCGGGGCCACCGCCGGGACCATGCCGAGCGGCAGGTACTTGGCGAGGATCAGCGCGACGCGCGCCTCCGGCGGCATGGCCGGATATTTCATCACCCAGCTCAGATCGACGGTGTCGAGCAGGCGGGACAGATCCTCGCCGGTGATCGTGAGCTGCGAGGCTCCGGGATCGTTGGCGGCGGTGACGTCGTGGCGCGTGATCACGCCGTCCATCAGCACGATCGGCGATCCGCCGATCATCGCAGTCAACACCACGCGCTGCGGCGGATCGAAGAAGCGGTTGCGGAATTTCTCGCGAACCAGCGAATTCTTGCCGTAGGCGAAGCTCAGCGTGAAGCCGCTGCGCCCCTCCGTCGCCTGGGTGACCTGCGCCGAAACGAGCGCTTCGGCGAGTTCCAGCGCGATCGGGGACGGCGCGAACGCTCCCATCATGATCTGAAGGCTGACGCCTCTGAGCACGGGTCAACCTCGCGGCAGGGTCATGCCCTGCGGTAGCGTCAGGCGAAGCGGGCGCCCGGCCTCGGCGGTCAGCTCGAACGGGTCCATCGCGCCGTTGGCGTCGGCGAGCCGCCACCACCATCGCGCGTCGCCCAATTGTTGCGCGGCGATGATGTCGAGGCGGTCGCCCGCCTTCACCGTCACCGTCCCGACCTGCGCGAGCGCGCCCGGCTGCGGCAGGAAGCGCCGCGCCACGACGACGATCGCGCGTCCGCTGGAATCGACGGCCGGCTGCAGGTCGAGCCCGCGGTAGCGGCTGTAGTCGTCAAACGGCTGGAGCGTGGGAACCGGCAGCGCCGGATTGGGGTCCATCAGGTCGGGCATCAGAAGCCTTGCGCTCCCAGTTGCGTGCGCGCTCCGTCGGCGGCGCGCCGGGCCAGCGATTCCTTGGTCCGCAGATAGGCGAGGAAGAGTTCCGCGCCGCGATGGTCGATCGGCAGATCGTTGACCGAAAGCACGCGCAGCGACAGGCTGACTTTCGCGTGAATCGGATTGAGGGTGATGTCGAACGCTTCCTCGGTCACGCTGAATTCCGTGACGCGCACCGGCACGACGCGCTGCGCGCTCCACACGAACAGGGTGAGCGGCGACTCCATCGGGGCGATTTCGATCGCGCCGCCCCGGAGAAGCGCGTCGGCGGCGGCGATCGCGTCGCTCGTCGGCGACACCAGCGATTCCAGCAGCGCCAGTTGCGGGAAGACGCCGAGCTCCACGGCGTCCTTGTTGTCGGAAGGGAATTCGAGCTGGTCGGTAGCGTCGAGTTCGGCTTCGAGCTTGAAGATCTCGACGGCGGGCCCCTTGAGGCGCAGCGCTTCCGTCCGGTCCTGGCTGTCGCCGCCCGCCGAGAGGATCTGGAGGGTGCGGGTCAGCTGGTCGGGATTGTACTGCAGCGTGATGATCCGATTCACGGTGAACAGCACCGGGTCGAGCAGAACGAGACCGGCCTTCAGGATGCGGGGCGATCGAGGAAAGCCGGTCATCGCGTCGGCACTCTCAGGGTCGGGGCGCCGGCGGCTTCGATTTGAGCCCGCGAGCGCATCACCAGCTCGAGCGCTTCCTCATGCGATCGGCCGGCGGCCCGCAACGCGTAATAGGCCTTGACGTCCTCCATGTGAGGAGACGGCGTCACATTCGCGCCAGCACCCTTGGCTTCGATCTTCACCTTGCCGATCTTGGGCTCGTGAGGTTCGCCATGGATCGCTCGATTGATGTTGCGCTGCGTTGCAGAGGCCGCTTCGTGCTGCTTGCCGGTGAAGCCCGGGACGTTCTGCTCGATCGCGATCGCGGGATTGTGGTTCGGGTTGCCCTTTGCGGATGCAACTTTCGGCGGCGACATGGCCGCCGATTGGTGGACGTGATGTCCAGCCACAGACCCTGAGCCCTTCTTGTACGGACCGGTCTTGAGCTGCGGCGACGGGTTTTTGACTTTCGGGCCGATTGGCGCGGAAGCCGCCGGCGCGAAGACGGGCGAAGGCTTGCCGAGCTTCGCCGCCTCCAGCTTCTTCTGAAGCTCGGCGGCCTCGCGGTTGATGCGCTTGGCGAAGGCGGGGTCGGTCTTGCCGAGCTGGGCTTCCTGCCGCAGCGCGATCTTGCGCATGGTGTCGAGCCGCTGCATCTCCCGACGCAGTTCGTCGCTGGCGGCAAGCTGTTCCTTGTACATCACGCGCAGATTCGGACACGGCGGCCCGCTGCACAGTTCGAATCCGTCGGGCGTCGTCTGCACATGGTGACCGCCGCCGACGGGGTCGGGCTCGGTGATCGGCTTGTGCGCGGCGTCCGAGGCCGAATGCGGGGCCTTCGGTTCGGGCTTGTGCGCCTCCGGCGCCTTGGCCTGCGGCTGCGGATCCGGGGTCTTTGCCGCCGGGGCGTGCGGGTCAGCGTGCGGCGCGGCCGAGGTATCGGGCGCCTTTGCGGGCTTTGCTGCGGGATGCGGCTCGGCTGCAGGCTTCGGCGCCGGGTGCGGCGCGCCGTGCGGCGTCCCGGCGCCCGGCGTGGGCGTCTTTGCGGCCGGCGCATGCGGATGCGGCGTTGGGGCATGCGGATGCGGCGTCGCCGCAGTCGGCAGATGCGGCGCGGGCGGGGCCGGATGGGCCGCGCCCAGCGTCTTCGCAGCCGCCGTCGTCGCGACCTGCGCGGCGTCCTTCTCGGCGATGTTGAACAGCTTGCGGAGGAAGCCGCCCATCCGCTCCATGACGCCCGCGAGCGGTTTCAGCAGCGGCTCCAGCACCGGCATCATCGGCTTCAGGAGAAACTGGACGGCGGCGTTCACGCCCTCTTCGATCTTGGTGATGACGCCGCCCGCCACGGTCACGAATTTCGCGACGCCCTCGATCGTGCGGCCGAGGACGGTGCCCGCCTTCGCCAGGCCGCCGAGGCTGCGCCCGATCTGGGTGATCAGGTTGCCGATGCCCTCGGAGAAGACGAGCAGGACCACCTGGATGAGCGCGAAGCCCAGCGCGTACCCGGCCTTGTTGCCGACCTTCGCCCAGGGCGCCTCGATCAGCGCGTCGCGGCCCTCGCCGAAGAGGTTCGAAACATAGCCGAGCGCGCCGGCCGGCTTCTCCTCGGGTTGCTTCTTCTTCTCTTCCCACGGCGACTCGAGCGACTTGGCGACTTCCGCGCCCTGGGTTCTTCCGAACGAGCGGGCGAAGCCGACCGCCTTCTCGATGAGCCCGCCGTTGCTGTTCAGCATGCCGACCAGCATCTTGAACGTCGCGCGCGCGTCGTTCTTCAGGCCGACGAAGAACGCCTTGATGGGCTTGCCGAGACTTGCGAGCGCGTCGACCACGCCCTTCAGGTCCTTCGCAAGCTCGGCGGCCTTCGAGATCGCGCTCGACGCGAGGTTCGACACGAAAGCGTCGAGTTGCTCCACCATCACGCCGATGGCGAAGAGATCCGTGATCGGGCTGACCACGCCCTCGAACACGCCGACGAGATAGCCCTTGATCAGGGTGGGAACGTCGGTGATCGAGAAGCCCTTCACCTTCTTGCCGAGCCGCTCGCCGGTCTTGCCTTCGTTCCACTGGTGGGAGAAGCCGGACATTCCGCCTTCGAGGCTTGCGGCGACGACCCGCGAGGTGCTCTCGTTGAAGCCGAGCGCCTGCGCGACATAGCCGGTCACCTTCTCCATCGCGGGATAGTCGGGTTGCTCGGCGTCGCGCTGCAGCACGGAGGGCGCGGCGCCGCCAGCGCTCGCCGGGCGTCCCGCCGCGATCGCGTCGCCCGCCCGCCGCGCCTCGGTCTCGAGCGACGGGTCGGGATCGACGCCCGCCGCCACGCCGCCGCGCCCCTGCTGCACCACATGCGCGAGTTCGTGGCCGAGCAGCCGCAGACCGGCCGTGCCGGCGAGGTCCGGCGCCGATCCGCCAAGCACGACGTGTCGGCCGACGGTATAAGCGCGCGCGTTGACCGCGGCGGCGGAGCGCTGCGCGGGCGCGTCGGCGTGGATGCGCACGGCCAGGAAATCCTGGCCGAAGGCTTCCTCCATCCGCGCGCGGACCGCGGGGGGCATCGGCTGGCCGGGACTGCGCAGCACGTCGCCGACGGCCCCGGGTAGCCCCCGCGGCGGCGCGCCGGCCGCGAACCGTTGCAGCCGCGGCCCTTTGCCGGCGCAGCGGGGACACCGTTCGCCAGTCTCCTCGCACGCGCACCTTCGTTGCAACGTCGCCGGCGCGGCCGCCCGGACGGCGGGCGCCGACTGCACGGCGAGGGCGCGCTGCGCGCTCATCGCGTGGGCACCCGTACGATGGGAGCGCCGGACGCGTCGATCTGATCGCGCGAACGCGTCACCAGATCGAGCGCTTCCTGGTGGCTGCGACCGGCGGCGCGGAGCGCGAAGTACGCCTTGACGTCCTCGTAGTAGGGCGACGGCGTGACCGATGTCCCCTCGCCGCTCGACCGGATCTGCAAGTCGCCGACGTTGGGTTCGTGGGTCTCGCCATGCATCGCCCGGTTGAGGTTTCGCTGGGTCGTGGAAGCGGCGCCATGCTGCCCCTCGGTGAATCCTGGAACGTTCTGCCGGATTGCGATCGCCGGATTGTGGTTGGGATTGCCCTTTGCGGAAACCGTTCCCCGCGGCGACATGGCGGCCGATTGGTGAACATGATGTCCGGCCACCGCATCCGGCCCGTTCCGGTACGGACCGGCCTGAAGCGGCGGCAGCGGGTTTTCGACCTTGGGTCCGACAGGAGGTCGCGACACGGGCGCAGCGGCCGGCGTCGGCTCTCCCGATTTCGCCGCCTCGCGGCTGTTCTGAAGCGCGACGGTCTCTTTCTGGATGCGCGCGGCCAAGGCGGGATCGGTCTTGCCGAGGGTGGCCTCCTGCCGCGCAGCGATCTTGCGCAGCGCGTCGAGCCGTTGCGCATCCTGACGCATCGCATCGCCGGGAGGGCCTGTCGACCCACTGGCTGGGGGTGCCTTGCTTCCCGGGCCGTGGGCGGCGCGGCGGGCGTTGCTGCGCGCCGCCTCGCAGGCGCGAATGAGATTCGCTGCTTCGTCCGCCGCCCGCGTCGGGTCGGTCCGGCGTAACCCCTGAACCTCGTCGTTCCATGTCTTGAGGTCGGGATTGTCGGACAGCTCCTTTTGATACTCGACCTGGATGACCGGACAGGGCGCAGGGCTGCAACGCCCGACTCCCTCGGGCGTAGCGACCGCTTCATGGCCCTTGTCCGCCGGCTTGCGCGCGGTCGCCTGGTTCGGTTCGATCGCCGCGACGGCCTCGTCGACCCCTGGCGGCGACACGGGCCGGCTTGCCGACGTCCTTGCCGGTAGCGGGCTCTCCCCCTGCGGTTGCGCGACGGCCGCCTTTGCCTCCACTCCGGTCGCCGCGGGCGCCGTTTCCGTCGGCGCGGCGGCCTTCGTCGGGAGCGGCTCCTCGGCGTGCGGAAGCACGCCGGGCGCTTTCGTCTCCGTCCCGGAAGGCGCGGACGCACCTCCGTCCGGCAGCCTCGCGGCCGGGGCTTCGCCGACCGGCCCATGCAGGCTTGCGCGAAAGGCGTCCCCTGCCGAGGGGGCCTTCCTGCCCATCGACCCGGCGTGGCCAAACGCCACCGTGACGCCCTGGCCGACCAGCGCCGCGTCGTCCTTCGACGCGCCGATCTCTGTGGCGAACTTTTCCGCGCCCATGCCGACCAGCGGCGCGACGGCCTGCGCCGTCGTCATCTTCGCCGGATTGCCCATGCCGACGATGTCTGTGGTCAGGGCGCCGAGCCCTTCCGCAATCTCGTCGTCGATGCCAATCGCCTTGCTGCCGTACTCGACGCCCGTGCCGGCGATGCCCGGGGCGAAGGCGGCCAACGGATCGCCGCCGCTGGCCATCATCGCGATGACGACCTTGCCGGTGAAATTGGCGAAGCCGGCGGCGGCGTCGATCGTCTTGTAGCCCTTGCGCAGTTCGTCGGAATAGGCGTTGCGATAGTCGAAGAACGCCTTTACCGCCCCCTGGCTCGTCCCCTTCTCCTTTTCGTATTGCTTCGCGAAGGTCTTGAACGTCTGCGGATTCGAGGTTCCGGCGCGACGGGTCAGCTCCGCCTCGGTCGCCAGATCGTGGACGACGATGACCTCGTTACCGAGGATCTCGCCCTGATCCTCAGAGCCGATTCCTTGCACCATGGCGATCTCGCCGTCGATGGCGACAGGCGTCACGCCCTGGCGGTTCTTCATCGCCGCGCGGAAGATCTTCTGCGCGTCCTCGACCCCGCTATCCTGCTCGCGGCCATAGGAATAGCTGCGCTCCCCCGCCTTCACCGGAACGTCGTCGATGGTGACGGTTTCGCTCACGTAGGCGTAGTCGCCCTCGCGATAACCCATCGCGAGGAGATCGGGGTCGTCGAGATAAGGGCCGTCGGCCTCGGACTGCGTCGGGGCCTGCGCATCCGACTTCGCGTCGCGCTGGAGGCCGGGGCCAGACCCTCCCATGACCTGCACGGGCTCGCTCTCCGCGACCGCCTCGCCCGCCCGCTGCGCCTCGGTCTCGAGTCCCGGATCGGGATCGACGCCCGACGCCACGCCGCCGCGCGACTGCTGCACGACATGCGCCAGCTCGTGGCCGAGCAGGCGAGCGCCGGCGTCGGCGCCCAGGCCCGGCGCGGAGCCGCCGAGCACCACGTGCTGGCCGACGGTGTAGGCATGCGCGTCGACCGCCTCCGCCGAGCGGCGCGCCGGGCCGTCGGCATGAATCCGCACGCCGGAAAAGTCGTGGCCGAAACTGCCCTCCATCCACGCGCGCGTTTCAGAAGGCAGCGGCGCGCCGGGGGCGCGCAGCACATCGCTGACCGCGGCCGGCGCCGCCATCCCCGGCGAGAAGCTCATCCCCGCCGCGGATCGCTGGAGCGCGCCGCGCCTGGCGTGACATCGGGCGCACTGCCCGCCCTTTTCCTCACACGCGCAGCTGCGCTGCAAGGACACCCGCGGAAGCGCCTGCGCCTCAGCCGGCTGGAGCGTGGCGTAGGCCGAGGCGCTCACGACGGCCTCCCGCGGCCGGACGCGGCGGGAGTCTCCCGCCGCGCGATCTCTCCGCCGACGGCGCGGGCGATCCCCCGCGCCGCCGACTTCGGCGAGGCCAGCGCCGCCGCAGGCACGGCGAGGCGGCGGCGCTCCGCCTGCATCCCGGTCGCGAAGTCGCCTCGGCGCGCCGCTTCGCCCAGCTCCCTTTCGAGCGCGGCGCGAAGCGCGTCGGCGAAGGCGGCGCGGCCCGAACCCGCCCAGTCCGCCTCGAGCGAAAGCGCCGCGACGCGAAGCCGCACTTTCATGGCGCGCCTCCTCCGGGGACTTCGCGCAGCAGCGCGAACTCGCGCTCCGCGACGGGACGCTCCATCTTCTGAAGTTCCGCGCGCACGATGACCAAGACGTGGCGCATGGCGATGGGCTTGCCCTCCGCGGCCGCCTCGTGGGCGGCGCCGAGCGCGGCGTTGAAAATGCTGCCGCCGGTCAGCGGAAAGCGCGCGAGCGCGGGATAATCCAGCGCTTCGAGCGGCGCCTCCGGCGGAAACACGCCGCGCCAAATCGCCTCGCGCTCGACGAGGCCAGGAAAAGAAAAGCCGATCACGAAGCGCAGCCGGCGCAGGAAGGCCGGATCGAGCGCATGCTTCATGTTGGTGGCGAGGATGGTGACGCCGCTGAACGCCTCCATGCGCGTCAGCAGGTAGTTGATGTCGATATTGGCGAAGCGGTCGTGGCTGTCCTTGACCTCGCTGCGCTTGCCGAACACGGCGTCGGCCTCGTCGAACAGCAGCATGACGCCGCCGCCTTCGGCCGCATCGAAAATGCTGCGCAGCTTCTTCGTCGTGTCGCCGATGTACTTGCTCATCACCGAGGCGAGATCGACCCGGAACAGGGCGAGGCCGAGCTCGTGCGCGACGGCTTCGGCCGCCATGGTCTTGCCCGTGCCGCTCTCGCCGTGAAACAGCGCGGCGAGACCGAGGCCGCGGCTCGCGATGGCGGAGAATCCATAGCCGTCGAGCGCGGCCCCGCGGCTGCGCGCGTGGCGGATCAGCCGGTCGAGCTGCTCGCGATCGCGCTCGGGCACCTTGACCTCGTCAATGGCGGCGCGCGGCAAAAGCCGCTCCGCCAAACCCTCCAGGGCGCCGCCGGCATGCGTAACGCACCAGGTCCACAGCCGGTCGATCTGCGGCGGACCGTCCGCCTCCGCCTGCGCCGCCTGCGTCGCCAAACGGATGCGGGAGGCGGGAAGGGCGAATTCGCCCGCAAGGCGTTCGAGCGCCGCGGCGTCCGGCCGCGCCCCGTCGGGCCACGCCGAAGCCCAGAGCGCCCTGCGCTCGGCGATGGTCGGAGGGGCGATCTCGATGATATGCGCCGTCGAGCCGGCGCCGGGCGACGGCGCGTCGATCATCACGATGCCGGGCAGGCGCAGCAGCCAATCCCACGGCGGCGCCTGGCGGACGCCCTCGCCCGGCTCCGCGCCCGCCATCTCCGGCGGCGCGACCAACAGGGCGATCGGCGTCAACTGCGTCTCGCGCGCCCAAAGGCTGACGAACCGTTCGATCCCCTCCGCCTCGTGCGGCAGAAGTCCGAACGGAACGGCGAGCAGGCTGACGCCTACCGCGGCCAGCGCGGCGGCGGCCACCTCCCGCTTCGACGCGCGGTCGCGTCCGACCAGCTCGATTCGCGTGATGGCTCCATCCCGCGCGACCCACCCCGCGATCCGCCGCGCCATCGCCTCCTGCGAAGCGGGAAGCGATGCGGGCGGCGCGACCGGCTCGGCAATCGCCAGAAGGCGCTCGTCGATATAGTTGAGACCCTTGATGTAGGCCGCGATCCGCTCGTCGATGCGCAGCGGCGCGGCGATCAGAGAGGCGGCGCCGGACTGGTGGACTTCGAGAAGCTGATGGCGGCGCAGCGGGCGGGCCGGCGAGAGCGCATCCCAGCTCGGATCGGCAAACAGGTCGAGCGCAAGACCGAAAGTCGGCGCGGCGACGGCCGGCGGGCGCTGCGCTTCCGCGAGGAGCGCAGGCAGATGCGGGTCGATCTCCATGGCCGCGCAAAGCAGCAGGGTGTCCTTCTCGAAATCGGTGAGGCCGAACCGCTCGGCCAGCACGGCGAGGGCGGGTCGCGGCTCGAATCCGGCGGCCTCTTCGAATTTCGCAGCGGCGGCCTTGACGCTCTCCTGCTGTGGAGGGGCGAGCAGTTTCGGCGCTTCGGCGCCGTCGCCGGCCGGCAGGTCCAGGCCGAACAGGCGCCAGTGGCGCGTCGGCGCGGCTTCCTGCACCGGCAGGGGCGGCGCCATCGACCTCGCGCGATCGGCGAGCAGCAGCCGCAGCCAGTGCAGCCCGGCCTTCAGATAGGCGCTGTTGTTCGCGGCAAAGCCGGTCGCGTCGCTCATGCCGGCACCGCCACGGACTGTTGCGGGTCGAATTGCGGCGGCTGCAGGCTGCGGTCGCGGACGAGGTTGTTTTCCGCGCCGTCGACCCGCAGCCGGACCGGGACCGGCGCGTCGGACGGCGTCAGGCCCGGCGTCGGCACGACCACGCTCTGCGTCTTCGCGGCGACGGTCGCCTGATAGGGGTCGCTGCCGACGAGAACGTCGACTCGCTGCTCGGGCCATACCGGAGGCGCGACTGCGAGCGTCAGGGTCGTCTGCCCGCCCGCCGCGGCGAGCGTCGGCGGCGCGGTCAGGCGGGGCGCCAGGGTGAGCGGGAGTTCGTTGGTGCGTCGGATCGGTTTCCCCGCCCGCGCGATGCGGAGCGCGACGCCGTAGGCGCCGGCGGGCCAGTCCGGCGCGGCGGCGTCCGCCGCTCCCGGCAGATCGAGCCTCAGGTTTCCCGCATCGGGACCGGGCGCGGCGACGATCTCGAGCGGATTGGCGAGCAGCCGATGGCGAAACTCCGCGGTGACGGCGTCGCCCTCGAGAAGGACGCCCTGCAACAGCAGAGTGTCGCCCATTTCGGCGGCGGCGCGGCGACCGGCCCCGGCGGAGGCGATCGACAGGGCGATCAGGGTCGGCCAGCTGGGAAGCGGCGCGGCGGTGGAGGGCTGCGTGGCGACGCCTCTGTCGCTTTGTCCGCGGCTCAGCACCGGAAGCGCGCTGCGCGTCGGCCGGGCGCCCTGAATGATCACGGTCGTCACCTGATAGGCGACGGTCGGCCGATAGCGCGCCTGCATCGCGGTCCACAGTTTCGACAGCTCGTCGGCGCTCAGAAACCGGGGCACGATCTTCAGCGCCTCGATCTGGTCGGCGAGGTCGATGGCGGTCCGGCCCTGCGGATCGGCAGGAATGAGGGCGACAGCCACGGGATTCTGCGGCGTCAGGGCGCGACGCACCATGTCGCGCGTCAGGACCGGCGTTTCGTTGATCAGGTCCATCGCGAAGCCGAGCAGGATCTCGGCGTTGAGATCGACGGACCCGTAGGCGGTGAGCAGGTAGTGGAGGTCGAGCGCCAGAGGGGCGTTGGTCAGCCGCGCGCCCTGCGCGTCGCGGGAAGGCAGCAGGGCGTTGCGCCAGCCGATGTTGGGCGTCACCTGATACAGGAAGAGGTTGAGCCTGTTCTCCTCGGTTTCCCCGGTCGTGATGCGGTCCGGCGGCAGGGCGCTGACCGTGAAGCTGCCGACGGGCGACAGGTCGTTGTTGATCAGCCCTTCGTTGAGCAGGTCCTTGAGGATCGCGGTGACCGCGGCGATGGCGAGCGGACTGCTCACGAGCGGCTCCCGCGGCTGCGGCGTTCGAGATAGGCGGCGAGGCGATCGCCGCGCGGCTTCGCCGGCGCCGGCTGGGACGCCTGGACGCCCGGCGCGGCCGCGGCTCGGATGTCGATGCGGCCGATGCTGATCTCGATGACGGGCTCGTCACGAACAGGCGCCGCGCCGCGGCGCAGGCCGGCGAGGCGCGGCGGACTGTGCGCCGCCGCAGCGGGTTCGTCGGGCAGTCGGCGGTTCTGCGCCGGGCGCGGACGCGGCGACGAGCGCTCGATCGCGGCAGGCGCGTGCGGCTCCAGCGCGGGCGAGCGCGCTTCCGGGTGCGGCTGGAGCCGGACCTCGCGATCGCTCGCCCGCGGCGGGTCCGGCGGACC
>CAMFKX010000118.1 GCA_945957375.1 uncultured Roseiarcus sp. | reverse complement strand
GCGAGCCGTCCTTGGAATGGATCATCCAGCCGCAGATCAGGCCGCCGACCTTGTCGGCCGCGATGTCGTCGCCGGTGTAGATCGCCACCACGCCCGGAGCCGCCAGCGCGTCGGAAAGGTCGATCTTGTCGATCGTCGCGTGGGCGTGCGGCGACCGAAGGAAATAGGCGTAAGCCTGGCCGGGACGATTGACGTCGTCGACGTAGCGGCCCTTGCCGGTAATGAAGCGAATGTCTTCCAGACGCTTGACCGAGGCGCCGATGCCTGTCGCGCTCATGGTGTTCTCTCCCTGATCTCTTTGAAAAAGCGATTATTCGGCAGCCTGGGCGGACGCGCCGGCGCCCATTTCCCGCGCGCCCTGCGCGACCGCCTTGACGATGTTGTGGTAGCCGGTGCAGCGGCAGATGTTGCCCTCGAGGCCGTGGCGGATCGTCTCCTCGGAGGGAGCATGCCCCTCGCGATTGACGAGGTCGACCGAGGCCATGATCATCCCCGGCGTGCAGAAGCCGCACTGCAGGCCGTGATTATCCTGGAACGCCTTCTGCATCGGATGCAGCTTGCCGCCCTGGGCGAGCCCTTCGATGGTCGTGACGTTGGCGCCTTCGCAGCTGACCGCGAGAGTCGTGCACGACTTGATCGCCGCGCCGTCGACATGGACGGTGCAGGCGCCGCACTGCGACGTGTCGCAGCCGACGTGGGTGCCGGTGAGGCGCAGATGATCGCGCAGAAACTGGACGAGCAGCGTCCTTGGATCGACTTCAGCCGACACGCGCCGGCCGTTGACCGTCATCGAGACGTGAACCATTCCCAAATCCTCCTGAACCATGACTTCTTCTTGGGTGGGGAAACCGACGCCGGAACGGCGGTCGATGCGCGGGCCGGAGCGGGGCGCGCCGTCGCCGGGGCCGATGCGGCCGACGGCTCGAGCGGCGCGGCGAGCGCATGCGGCTCGCCCTCCGAGAAATGATGGGTGACGTGCGCCTCGCCATGCGGGGGATGCGCCAGGACATCGGCCGGAGTGGCCGCCTTCGAGGCGATCTCGCCGAAGTTGGCGAAGAACTTGTCGGCCATCTGCTTGGCCACGCCGTCGATCATGCGCGAGCCGAGCTGGGCCATCTTGCCGCCGACATGGGCCTCGACGTTGTAGCTGAGCAGCGTGCCGCCGTCGGGGACGTCGGAGAGCTGCACTTTGGCGCCCCCTTTGGCGAAACCGGCGATGCCGCCCTCGCCCTCACCCGAAATGGTGTAGCCGACGTCGGGAACGATGTCGGTGAGTTCGACCTTGCCTTTGAACTTCGCCGAGACCGGGCCGATCTTGACCTTGGCCGTCGCTGTGAATCCGGTGTCCCCGACCCGCTCCAGCGTTTCGCATCCGGGGATGCAGGCTTTAAGGGTCTCGGGATCGTTGAGGAGCGCCCAGACTTTCGGCCGAGCGGCCGGAAGCGTCGCCTCCCCGGTCATGGTCATCGCCATCGGTCAAATTCCTCCCCGTCACGGGCGACGTTGTCAGCCCCGTCGTCTGGTCCGCAAGCGTCCCTGGCGACGCCGCCTCGTTCGTCGCGGCGAACCGCGTCGGGCGTTCTATACGATCGCTGTCCTAACCTGTCGTCGGCGCCAAAGTCCATATCGGCGACAACACATCGCGTTATACTCAGCAAGATATAACGAATGCTTGGCGTCGCGTCGTGGGCGCACAGCTTCGGCGCGATCGGACAGGTTGCGGGACCGTTGCCGCAGCGATCCGCGCTCGATAGGATTTCCGTGCGAGTTGACGGCTTGTACGCCCGTAAGTGAATCGATAAGCGCTATGGGAGGCTCGCGTGTGAAAACGAGTGGCCGTTCGCGTGGCACGCTTCCTGCGAACGGCGGAGGATACCTAGGGGACCAGCAGGTATGGACAATTTCCTCCAGCAGCTCATCAACGGGGTGACCCTCGGGTCGATCTACGGCCTCATCGCCATCGGCTACACGATGGTTTACGGTATCATCGGGATGGTCAACTTCGCCCACGGCGACGTGTTCATGCTCTCGGCCTTCATCGCCCTGATCCTGTTCATGATCCTGACCCAACTCCTGCATGTCGGCTCGCTGCCGCTCGCTTTCGTGGTTGTGCTGATCGGGGCGATGGCGCTGACGGCGCTGTGGAACTGGTCGATCGAGCGCCTGGCCTACCGCCCGCTGCGCGGTTCGTTCCGTCTCGCCCCTTTGATCTCGGCGATCGGCATGTCGATCTTCCTGTCGAATTTTGTCCAGGTGGTGCAGGGGCCGCGCAACAAGCCGGCGCCGCAATTGCCCAACCACGTCTTCAAGATCACAGACGGCTCCGCCGGCTACTCGGTGACGCTGTCGGTCCGCCAGATCCTGATCGTCGCGCTGACCGTGGTTCTGCTCGCGGCCTTCTGGTATCTCGTCAAGCACACCTCGCTCGGCCGCGCCCAGCGCGCCTGCGAACAGGACCGCAAGATGGCGGCGCTGCTCGGCATCGACGTCGACGCGACCATCTCGATCACCTTCATCATCGGCGCGGCCCTGGCCGCGGTCGCGGGCGTGATGTTCGTCATCTACTACGGCGTGGTCAATTTCGCCGACGGCTTCGTGCCGGGCGTGAAGGCGTTCACGGCGGCAGTGCTTGGCGGCATCGGATCGCTACCGGGCGCCGTCCTTGGCGGCCTGCTGATCGGCCTGATCGAAGTGTTCTGGTCGTCCTACTTCACCACCGACTACAAGGACGTGGCGGCCTTCATGATCCTCGCCATCACCCTGATCTTCATGCCATCCGGCATTTTGGGCCGGCCTGAAGTGGAGAAGGTCTGATGGCCGCCGCGCCGCAATCCAAGCCGGCCGACCAATCGGACGAGGCTTCGGGCGCCACGATCGGTACGGCGATCCGCAACGCCGCCGCCGCCGCCCTCGTCGCCTTCGGCCTCTGCTTTCCGATCATCAGCTATCACGCTGAGTCGAATATCAACAACGAGTTGATCCTGACCGGCCGCTGGCCGCTTTCGTTCGCGATCGCGGCGGTCGTGTTCCTGTTCGTGTTCTTCCGTCAGGTGTCGCCGCCGGACTACCGCATTTGGTTCGACCGGGTGGGCGCTGTCGCGGCCGGCGGGATGGGCGGAGCGCTCGCCGAATCGGCGGCCGAAGGCGAGGGCACGGCGCCGCCGACCAAGGCGCGCACCCGCTTCTCGCAATGGTTCGGGCCCTTCGCGCTCGGCTTCGTAATCCTCTTTCCTTTGATCATGCTGGGGCTGCTCGGGCCGAACGGCTCGCTGAAATGGATCAATAACTACGGCGTCCAGATCCTGATCTACGTGATGCTGGGCTGGGGTCTCAACATCGTGGTCGGCCTCGCCGGCCTGCTCGATCTCGGCTATGTCGCCTTCTATGCGGTCGGCGCCTATTCTTACGCCCTGCTCTCGACCACGCTCGGCCTGTCGTTCTGGATCTGTCTGCCGCTCGCGGGCCTGCTCGCAGCGATGTGGGGCGTCATCCTCGGCTTCCCGGTGCTGCGGTTGCGCGGCGACTACCTCGCGATCGTCACGCTCGCCTTCGGCGAGATTATCCGGCTCGTCCTCATCAACTGGGTCGACTTCACCAACGGCTATGCCGGCATCTCGAGCATTCCCAAGGTCACCTTCTTCGGCATCCCGTTCAACGACGAGGAAGACGGCTTCTCGGCGGTCTTCCATCTGCCCTTTTCGCCGATCTATCGCACGATCTTCCTGTTCTATCTCATCCTGGCGCTGGCGCTGTTCACCAATTTCGTCACCATGAGGCTCCGTCGCCTGCCGATCGGGCGGGCGTGGGAGGCTCTTCGCGAGGACGAGATCGCCTGCCGCTCGCTCGGCATCAACACCACCAACACCAAGCTCACCGCCTTCGCGCTGGGCGCGATGTTCGGCGGCTTCGCCGGTTCGTTCTTCTCGGTGCGCCAGGGGTTCGTCAGCCCCGAGAGCTTCACCTTCATGGAATCGGCGACCATCCTCGCCATCGTCGTCCTCGGCGGCATGGGTTCGCAGCTCGGCGTCGCGATCGCGGCGGCGGTGATGATCGGCGCGCCCGAACTGATGCGCGAACTCGACTGGATGAAGCGCATCTTCGGCGAGGACTTCGACCCGACCCAATATCGCATGCTGCTGTTCGGCGCGGCGATGGTGGTGATGATGATCTGGAAGCCACGCGGCCTCGTCTCGACCCGCGAGCCTTCGATATTCCTCAAGGAGCGAAAATCCGTGTCCGGCGACCTCGTCAAGGAAGGGCACGGCTGATGAACTGGATCGAGAAACCCCTTCTCGCAGTCGAAAAGCTCACCATGCGGTTTGGCGGCCTGATCGCCGTCAACGCCTTTTCCTTTTCGGTCGGGCGCGGCGACATCACCGCGCTGATCGGCCCGAACGGCGCCGGCAAGACCACCGTGTTCAACTGCGTCACGGGCTTCTACAAGCCGACCGAGGGGCGGCTCGTGCTCGCGCGCAACGGCGTCGTGACGCCCGCGGACGTCGAGGCGGTCACCAACACCAACGGCCGCTTCGGCGCGACCCCGAACGGCGAATTGTTCCTGCTCGAGCGGATGCCGGACTTCGAAATCTCGCGCAAGGCCCGCGTCGCTCGCACGTTCCAGAACATCCGCCTGTTCCAAGGCATGACGGTGCTGGAGAACCTGATGATCGCGCATCACAATCCCCTGATGCGCGCGAGCGGCATGACGGTGCTCGGCCTGATCGGCGCCCCGAGCTACCGTCGCCGCGAGGCCGAGGCGGTCGAGCGCTCGAAATACTGGCTCGACAAGATCGGCCTGACCGACCGCGCCGACGATCCGGCGGGCGAATTGCCCTACGGCGCCCAGCGTCGGCTCGAGATTGCGCGCGCGATGTGCACCGAGCCGGTGCTGCTCTGCCTCGACGAACCGGCGGCGGGGCTCAATCCGCGCGAATCGGCCGACCTCTCGACGCTGCTGCGCTCGATTCGCGCCGAACACGACACCTCCGTGCTGCTGATCGAGCACGACATGTCGGTGGTGATGCAGATCTCCGACCACGTGGTCGTGCTCGACTACGGGGTGAAGATCGCCGACGGCACGCCCGATGAAGTGCGCGCGGACCCGAAAGTCATCGCCGCTTATCTCGGCGTCGCGGACGAGGACGAAGTGGAGACGATCGAGAAGGAGCTGGAGAAATGAGCGCGGCGGCCGCGGGCGCGGCGCCGCTCCTGCAATTGCGCGGCATCGAGACGTTCTACGGCAAGATCCAGGCGCTCAAGGGCGTCGACATCGACGTGAACGCCGGCGAGATCGTCACCCTGATCGGGGCCAACGGCGCCGGCAAGTCGACGACGATGATGACCATCTTCGGCGCGCCGCGCGCCAAGCGCGGCAAGGTCCTGTTCGACGGCAAGGACATCACGGCGCTGCCGACCCACCTGATCGCGCGGCTGTCGATCGCGCAATCGCCGGAGGGCCGGCGGATCTTCCCGCGCATGACGGTGTTCGAGAACCTCCAGATGGGAGCCTCGATCAACAAGTTCGCCCATTTCGAAGAAGACCTCGAGCGAGTGTTTGCGCTGTTCCCGCGCCTGAAAGAGCGCGCGCCCCAGCGCGGCGGCACGCTCTCGGGCGGCGAGCAGCAGATGCTGGCGATCGCCCGCGCGCTGATGAGCCGGCCGCGCCTGCTGAGGCTCGACGAACCCTCGCTCGGACTCGCGCCGCTGGTGGTCAAGCAGATCTTCGAGGTGATCGCCGACTTGAACAAGCGCGAGGGACTGACCGTGTTCCTGGTCGAGCAGAACGCGTTCCACGCGCTCAAGCTCGCCCACCGCGGCTACGTCATGGTCAACGGGCAGGTCACCATGTCCGGCACCGGGGCCGAGCTGCTCGCCCGGCCGGAAGTGCGCGCGGCCTATCTCGAGGGGGGCCACTGATGGCCGGGATCCTGTACGCGGCTACGCCTTACGGACTGTTCACGTTCATCGTCCTGACGGTCATCCTCGGCGGAGCGGGTTCGTGGGCGGCGGGGCGCGCGCTGGCGCAGACCTGGCGGTCGATGGCGATGATCGCGGTCTACATGCTGTTCCTGACGGCCGGCGTGCGCTTCCTGCACTACGCCCTCTATGGCGAGCCGCTGCTTTCGCTGCAGTTCTTCCTGGTGGCCTACGTCTGGTGCCTGATCGTCGCGGCCCTCGGCTACCGGGCGATGCGCGCCCGGCAAATGGCGACCCAATATTCCTGGGCCTACGAGCGCGTCGGCCTGAACTGGCGGGCCAAGACCGGCGGCTGACGGTCGGCTCGACGACCGGCGGCCTTGCCGTTTTTTCAGATGACTCTTTCCCGAAAACGGGAAAGTATCGGCGTCCGAGGTGGATTCTGTCCGCCGGGGGCCGCTCCGGGAGGGCCGAGCGCCCCGAACTTATGGGAGTATCAACGCATGCAGAAGTATTGGCTGTCCGGGGTCGCGCTCGCCGCCGCCCTGGCGTTTTCCGGCGCCGCCAACGCCGACATCAAGATCGGCGTTGCGGGTCCGATCACCGGGCCGAACGCCGCCTTCGGCGCGCAGCTCGTGAACGGCACCCAGCAGGCCGTGGACGACATCAACAAGGCCGGCGGCATCCTCGGCGAAAAGCTTGTGCTCGAGCAGGGCGACGACGTGTCCGATCCGAAGCAGGGCGTGTCGGTCGCCAACAAGTTCGTGGGCGACGGAGTCAAGTTCGTCATCGGCCACTTCAACTCGGGCGTCACCATCCCCGCCTCCGACGTCTATTCGGAGAACAACATCCTGTTCGTCACGCCTTCGGCGACCAATCCGAAGCTGACCGACCGCAAACTGTGGGACGCTTTCCGCACCTGCGGCCGCGACGACCAGCAGGGCCTCGTGTGGGCTGAACTCGCGCGCGACAAGCTCAAGGGCAAGAAGATCGCGATCGTCCACGACAAGACCACCTACGGCAAGGGCCTCGCCGACGCCGCGCGCGACAACATGCACAAGTTCGGCGTCAACGAAGTCCTCTACGAAGGCGTCAACACCGGCGAAAAGGACTATTCCGCGATCGTCTCCAAGATCAAGGAATCGGGCGCCGACTACATCATGTGGGGCGGGCTGCACACCGAGGGCGGCCTGATCCTGCGCCAGATGCGCGACCAGGGCATGAACACCGTCATGATCTCCGGCGACGGCATCACCGACAACGAGTTCGCCCAGATCGGCGGCCCCGGCGTCGAGGGCACGCTGATGACCTTCGGTCCCGACCCGCGCAACAACCCGAACGCGAAGGACGTGGTCGCCGAGTTCAAGGGCAAGAACTTCGATCCGGAAGCCTACACGCTCTACTCCTACGCCGGCCTCCAGATCATCAAGCAGGCCGCCGAGAAGGCGAAGTCGCTCGACCCGAAGAAGGTCGCCGAAGTGATGCACTCCGGTCAGCCGTTCCACACCGTCATCGGCGACATCGCCTACGACACGAAGGGCGACCGCAAGTCCGTCGACTTCGTCTGGTACGTCTGGAAGAAGGGCGACGACGGCAAGATCACCTACAAGCAGATGTGATCGACGTCTTCGGACGCTTGGGGGCCGGCGCGTCCGGCCCTCGCCAACGCAAGCGAGCCCGCCGGAGACGGCGGGTTTTTCTTGAGCGCCAATCCGGAAGGATCCCCTTTGCCGACCCGCCTCGCCCTCGCTTTCGCCCTGGCCTCTCTCGCCGCCGTCGCGCCCGCCGCCGCGCAGTCGACGTCGCCGCGCCACAACCCGATGCACCCGGACACGCTGACGCTGCGCGGACACAGCCGCGGTAACCCGCGTCCCCAGCATCGGCCGCATAACCACGTTCACGCGACCTTCAATCAGCCGACGCATGTCCACGGCACGATGGGCGGGCCGCGCATGTAGCGTCGCTGGCCGCGACAGAGAGGCGCGCGCTGGCGAAAGGTCAGCGCGATCCGGGTGCGCATCGCACTCGACGACGTCGCGGTCGACCCCCGTGACGTCGCCTCGGCGGGTTTGCTATGACCGGACCCGTCTTCTTTTCAACCGCCATCGAGCAGGAAGGATCCCATGATCCGGTTCATCGT
This sequence comes from uncultured Roseiarcus sp., assembly GCA_945957375.1. Lineage (GTDB taxonomy): Bacteria > Pseudomonadota > Alphaproteobacteria > Rhizobiales > Beijerinckiaceae > Roseiarcus. Next base: position 6,794 of record CAMFKX010000118.1, on the reverse strand, counting down.
CGCCGCCTCCTTCGCCGCGCTGGTTGCGGCCTCGCCGGTCGTCGCATCCGCCCAGACCGACGCCATGCCCGGCGCCCACGCCGAGCATCGGCCGACCGGCTCGCATCGCAGCCACATGCGCAACCAGAGCCGCCAGGCGCACCAGCGCGCGCGCGCCTCGGCGGAGCACATGCGTCAGATGCGCCAATAGCGGGGCTGAATGTCCTTCCCGTCGCGCCTACATGGACTGGCATGACCCTTTCCGACGAAGAGGACGACGCGTCCGTCACATCCCGCATCGAGGCGCTCGAGACTCACATCGAGGCGCTTCAGGACAAGATCATGCGCAGCCGCCGGCTGGCCTACGTCGGCAGGGCCGCGGCGGTCGTCGGTCCGATGGCGGTGGTCGCGCTGATGTTCGGCGTCGCGACCTATACGCCGGCGCGAATGCTCGCCGGTCTGGCGCTGCTGATCGGCGGGATCGTGCTCGCCGGCAGTAGCCGTTCGAGCACCGACGAACTCGCCCGCCGGCTCGCGCGCGCCGAGCGCGAGCGCGACGCGGCGATCGACGCGCTCGGCCTCGTCACCGCCGAGGCGCCGACCGCGCCCGCCGCCGTTCTGCCGTGGCGGCCCCGCCGCCAGTGAGAGGCGGCGAACGCCTCTTCAGGTCCGCTTCGTCCCGTCTGGTCGGCCGAGCAGGGTCGCGAGCGCTGCGATCGCCTCCTCGATCATCGCCTCCTGGTAGCGGTAGTAAAGTTCGCGACCCATCGGGGTGACGAAGGACTGCAACTGCGCCTGACAATGAGCGCGCAGCGCAATGAGGTCCTTCATCAGCGCCTGCGCGGCTTTCCGCCGCTCGGGCGTCGCCAGGCGCGCGTCGTCCGGAACCGCCTTGATCTGTTCGCGGGTCAGCGCCGGCTCAACCAGCGCCTTCAGGCGGCCCTCAAGGGCTTCGCGGTTTGCGTCGATGCGCCACAGGCGGAAGCGGCTATAGACTTCCATCGCGTTGAACAGGACCGTCGCCGCCATCGCCAGGTAGATCCAGTAGGCCGGCGACATCAGGTTCACCAGCCGTGGGAAATAGCGGTCGGGGATCGCCGGCTCGCCGATGGCGAAGAACTCGCGCGCTTCGTCGGCGAGCGGGGCCGAGTCCTGCGACTTCGCCGACGGCGGCGGGTTGGCGCGCACGAAGCCCGGGAACTCGTCGCTGAGCAGCTTCAGGAACGCCACCCGTTCCGCGCGACCGACGCAGGCGTTGGTCATCAACAGCGTGTCGACTTGCGCGACGTCCTTGTCGGTCGCCGGAATCTGGCGGGCGACGTTGTAATAGCCCGCCGGAATCCTGCCGACCCTCAGCCACGAATCGCGCTCCGTCAGGCCGTCGATCCCGGGCGGGGCGACGATTTCAAGATCCTCGTCCTCGATAAGCTTGCGGATCAGCGGGGCGTTTTCGTTCATCACGAAGGCCGCAAGGTCGAGCTTGCCGGCGTGGACCAGCTCCGCCTGCTCGGCCAGCGCATGGTTGGACGGCGTGAGGCCGAGCGAGGCGAGGTCGGAATCCTCGAGAAGATGCTGCATCAGGAAGGCGGTTCCGGAGCCTTCCGGACCGATGCCGACGGTCGCGCCCCTGAGGTCGGCGAAAGTGGCGACTGCGCGCCCGCGGCGCGCGAGCAGGAGCAGCGATTCCGGCTTCGGCAGCCGGCCGAGACTCGCCAGCCCCGCGTCCTCGGGCATCGGCACGCCGTCCTGGACGAAGGCGAAAGCCGGGGCGCATCGCCCCTTGTCGCGCGCGAGGCGCTTGACGTTCTCGACCGAACCCGCCGTGACGACGACATCGAGGCGACCGTTGGCCTTGCGCGCCCGCGCCGCGAGCTTTTCGCCGACGGTGTGATATTCGCCGGTCGGGGAGCCGGTGTAGACCGCCGCGTTCAGAAACGCATAATCGCCCGAGACGGTGAAATAGAGGAGGAGGGCGACGAGCCCGACGAGGGCGGCGAGCAGCGTCAGCGCCCGGCCCCATGCCCGCCAGTTGCGGCCGGGGCCGAAGGCCAGTTCGTCGAGGAAGCTCACGCGCGAATCCCGTGTTGAGAAAGGACTGTCCTATAGGGGGTTTCGCTTCGGCGACAGCGGTCGAAGGCGGCAGGGTGAAAGCAGGCGGCTCCGGCCTCGGCCGCCGCCTGGCTGCGGCCTCACCCAATCTGCTGGAACTGGGGGAACGTCTCGATCAGCCACAGCGACATCGACTGGAAGCCGCCGGTGAGAAACAGCACGCCGGTGCCGACCAGCAGGACGCCGACCAGGGTCTCGATCGCCCCGAAGCGCTTCTTGATCGCGCCGGAAGCGCGCAGGAACGGACCGATGGCGGCGGCGGCGGCGATGAAGGGCAGGCCGAGGCCGAGGCTGTAGACGGCGAGCAGCCCGGCGCCGGCGGCGACCGTCTCGCGGCTCCCGGCGACCGCGAGAATGGTCGCGAGAATCGGCCCGATGCACGGCGTCCAGCCGAGCGCGAACGCCATGCCCATCAGGTAGGCGCTCCAGATCCCGGGCGGGCGGTCGACGGTCACGCGCGCCTCGCGCAGCATGGCGGGGATACGAAAGACGCCGAGGAAGTGCAGGCCCATCACGATCACGCCGATCCCGGCGGCGATCGACAGCGCGTGGCTCCACTGCCGGAACAGCGTTCCGAGCGCCGAGGCGGTGGCGCCGAATGCGACGAACACAGTGCTGAAGCCCGCGACGAACAGGAGCGCGGTCAGCAGAATGTCGCGCCGCGCCTTGGCTTCGCCGCCCTCGACCAGCGCCTCGACGCTGGCGCCGGCGAGATAGCACAGATACGGCGCCGCAAGCGGCAGCACGCACGGGCTGACGAACGACAGGAGGCCGGCGCCGAACGCGGCGGGAATGGAGACGTCGGTCATGGTCGTCACCCATGGCGCTTCGCCGGCGGCGCGTCAAACTCCGCCGCCGAGTCCGATGGCGGCGCCAGGCTCCGTCGTCGATCAGCCCCGCGGGCGAAGACCGACAGCTCGGGAAATCTCGGCGTCGCTCCAGCCGACCTGGTCGTAGCCGCCACGCCAGTAGACGAGCGCGCCCGCGCCGGCGCCGATCAGCGCCCGCCGCACCCGGCCGATGACGATGGCGTGGGAGCGCCGCTCGATTCGCTCCTCAAGGACGCAGTCGAACACGGCAATCGCCCCGGCGAGCGCGAATCCGCCGTCCGGCAGAGCAATCCAGTCGCCGGCGGCGAATCGCTCCACGCCCTTTGCGCCAGTCCGCCCGGCGAAACAGTCGGCGATCTCCCGCTGATCGGCGGCGAGCACGTTGACGACGAAGGCGCCGAGCCGCTCGAACGCCGGGTAGCTCGACGCGCCGCGGTTGGCGCAGACGAGCAGCGTCGGAGGCTCGGCCGAGAGGGACGTCACCGAGGTCGCAGTCATGCCGTTACGCGCGTCGCCTTCGCCGACGGTCACCACGGCGACGCCGCTCGCGAGCTGGCGCATCGCCGACCGGTACGCGCCGCTTTCAACTCCGACGTGCGGCGCGACCCCGCAGGGACGGAGAGGCAGGACGTTTGTTGAGTGGACCATGGCGCAAACCTCCGAGCTTCAGAATATAAAAAGTCTACCAAATTAGTCAACGAAATACCGATGGGACATTCCGCCTCCGGAAAAGCCGGTCGCAGGCGCGACCCTTCGCCAAACGGAGCACCGCAGGCGGAGAAAAATGAAACTTGACACAATTAATAGAATTAATAGATTAATTCGCCAATGCTTTTGGAGTTGGCGATGAACCGCAGATCGTTCCTGCTTTATTCCTCCGCGCTCGCCGTCCTCGGCTCGAGCGCGGCGCTGTCCGCGCCGGTCAAGGAATTGCGTATCGGCTACCAGAAGACTGGTCCCCTGCTTCTGGTGAAGGCGCGCAGGCTGCTGGAGAACCGCTTCGAACCGCAGGGCGTCTCGGTGCGCTGGGTCGAGTTCCCGTCGGGGCCGCCGCTGCTCGAGGCGCTCAACGCCGGCTCGATCGACTACGGCTACACCGGCGACGCGCCGCCGATCTTCGCCCAGGCCGCCCGCGCCGCCATCCGCTATGTCGGCGCCATCCCCGCACGCGGCTACGGGCAGGCGATCGTCGTGCGCAAGGACTCGCCGGTCCAGTCGCTCGCCGATCTGAAGGGCCGGAAGGTCGCCGTCGCCAAGGGCTCGAGCGCCCACAACCTGCTGGTCACCGCGCTCGAGAGCGCGGCGATTCCCTGGACCGAGATCACGCCCGCCTATCTCGCGCCCGCCGATGCGGCGAGCGCCTTCGGCCGCGGCGCGGTCGACGCCTGGTCGATCTGGGACCCGTTCTTCGCCATCGCCGAACTGCGACAGGAGGCGCGCCCGTTGCCCATCGACCCGAAGGCGACGGTGCAGAACAGCTATTACCTCGCCAACCGCGACTTCGTCGCCGCCCATCCCGATGTGGTCGCCGCGATCAACGCCGACGTGGCCGCGGCGACGGAATGGGCGGGCGCGCATCGCAGCGACGTGGCCGCGCTCTATTCCGAAGCGAGCGGCGTCGATCTCCTGGCGCAGCAGAGGGCGGTCAGTCGGGCGGAGTTCACCTTCAGCGCCGTCACCGACGCAATCGTCGCCCAGCAGCAGGCCGTCGCAGACCGGTTCCAGCGTCTCGGGCTCATTCCGATCCCGGTCGTCGTCCGCGACATCGTCTGGGACGGCAAGACCGGCTCCTGATCCGTCCCGCCCCAAGGAAATTCGATGATGCCCATCCCTTCGAAGCCGCTCGACCTGTTCTGGTTCATCCCCGTCACGGGCGACGGATCCTACCTCGGCAGCGACATCGGCAATCGTTCCGCCGACTTCTCCTATCTCAAGCAGATCGCCCAGGCGGCCGACCGTCTCGGCTTCAAGGGCGCCCTCATCCCGGTCGGCTCGCATTGCGAGGACCCCTGGATCGTCGCCGCCGCCCTCGCCACCCACACCGAGCGGCTGCGCCTGCTCGCCGCGCTGCGGCCGGGCCTTGCGACGCCGACCCACTGGGCGCGTCAGGCCGCCGCGCTCGACCGCATCAGCAACGGCCGCTTCCTCGTCAATCTCGTCGCCGGCGGCGAAGCGAAGGAGCTCGCCGGCGACGGCATCTTCCTGTCGCACGACGAGCGATATGCCCAAGCCTCCGAGTTCCTGACCATCTTCCGCCGCCTGATGGCGGGCGAAACGGTCGATTTCGCCGGCCGCCACGAGACCGTGAAGGGCGCCCGCCTGCTGTTCCCGCCGGTGCAGCAGCCGCTGCCGGTCTGGTTCGGCGGCTCGTCGGAGGCCGCGCACGACCTCGCCGCGGCGCAGACCGACGTCTACCTCACCTGGGGCGAGCCGGTGGAGGCGGTCAGGGTAAAGCTCGACGACGTGCGCGCCCGCGCCAGAGCGCGGGGCCGCGAGGTGAAGTTCGGCCTGCGCATGCATCTGATCGTGCGCGAGACCGAGGAGGAGGCGTGGCGCGTCGCCAACAGGCTGATCGCCCATCTCTCCGACGAGGCGATCGCGGCCGCGCAGAAGAAGCTCGGCGAAGAGTCCGATTCGGTCGGGCAGAAGCGCATGGTGGCGCTCAATCGGGGCGGCAGCCGCGACAACCTGGAGATCGCCCCGAACCTGTGGGCCGGCATCGGCCTCGTCCGCCGCGGCGCCGGCACCGCGCTGGCCGGCGATCCCAAGACGGTCGCGGCGCGTCTGCGTGAATACCAGGCGCTCGGCGTCGAGACGGTGATCGCCTCCGGCTATCCCCATCTCGAGGAGGCCTACAAGGTCGGCGAACTGCTCTTCCCCGAACTCGGCATCGCGCCGCCGGGCCGCCTTTCGCACGGCATGGCCCCGGGCGAGTTCGGCGTCGGGGCCTACCGGCCGGCCGCCGCCGCCGAGTGACGCGCTCGCCCGGCCCATCCTCCTTGCACTCGAAAGGTCGCCGATGACCGACGCCACCGCCGCCTCGCTCGATCGCATGGCCGCCGGCCGTCTGCGCCGGGCGAGGCCGAGGCTCTTTCGCCTCGGCGACGGGCTTTCCGGATGGATCGCGCCCGCGCTCCTGATCGCGCTCTGGCAAGCCGGCTCGAGCCTCGGCCTGATCGCCGACGGCGTGCTGCCGTCCCCGGCTTCGGTCGCGGCGGCGGCCTGGCGGCTCACCGCGACCGGCGAACTGCCGGCCAACATCGGCGTCAGCTTTGTCCGGGCGGTCGCCGGCCTCGCGGTCGGCGGGACGATCGGCCTCGCCTTCGGCTTCGCCAACGGCCTGTCGAAGCTCTCGGAGAGCCTGTCCGACTCGACCCTCCAGATGGTGCGCAACATTCCCCACCTCGCCCTGATCCCGCTGGTCATCGTCTGGTTCGGCATCGACGAAGGCGCAAAGCTGTTCCTCGTCTCGCTCGGCGTGTTCTTCCCGGTCTACGTCAACACCCTGCACGGCGTGCGCTCGGTCGATCCGCAGCTCATCGAGATGGCGCGCAGCTACGGCATGACGCGGGGCAATCTGGTCCGCCGGGTGATCCTGCCCGGCGCGCTGCCGTCGATCTTCGTCGGCCTGCGCTACGCCCTCGGCGTCATGTGGCTGACCCTGATCGTGGCCGAGACGATCGCGGCGCAGTCCGGCGTCGGCTACATGGCGATGCAGGCGCGCGAATTCATGATGACCGACGTGGTCGTGCTGTCGATCCTGATCTACGCGCTGCTCGGCAAGCTCGCCGATGTGACGGCGCGGCTGATCGAGCGGATGACCCTGTCGTGGCATCCCGCCTACCGGAGCGGGCCGTGAGCGACCCTGTCGTGGCA
>CAMFKX010000117.1 GCA_945957375.1 uncultured Roseiarcus sp. | reverse complement strand
GAGACAGGCCCTTCACCGTCATGCCGCCATCTCCATCGGCGCCTTTTGCGCGTTGAACTGCCGCAGGGCCGCGGCGCGCGCCACAGCCGCCTGCGCGGCGCTCGCTTCTTTCACCCGGCCGTAACCCCGGATCGTCTCGTGCAGGCTAAGGAGCCGGACGGCGGCGGCGTGGCTGGTTGCGGTCAGCCGCGGCAGCACAGCCTCGACGTCGGCCTCGAACTCGGCCAGCAAGCGCTGGTCGAGCTTGCGTTCGTCGGTGTTGCGGAACGGGTCGAACCAGGTGCCGCGCAGGAACCTCAGCTTCGCCATCATCCGCAACGCCGCGAGCCCCCAGGGGCCGGCCTCGCCCTTGCGCATCTCGCCGGTCACCGCGTCGGCCTTGGCGAACGGCCAGGCGCCGATATGGAGATGGACCTTGTAGTGCCCCTCGAACGTCTCGTTCAGCGACTTGGCGAATTCGGGCGCGGCGAACAGCCGGGCGACCTCCCACTCGTCCTTCACCCCGAGGCGCTTGTGATAGGCGCGCGCGACCGCGGCGGTCAGCGCTTCGCCGAGGCCGGCGCCCTGCTCCGCCGCCCGGACGCGATCGACCAGCGCGCGGTAGCGCCGCGCGACTTTCGCGCCGTGGGCGGTCTTCAGGCGGGCCTCGCGCCGCTCGATCACCGTGTCCAGGGTCTGCTCCGGAAGCGCCTCGGGCTCGCTCACTCGGGCCAGCGCCTCGATCGAGGTCGGATCGTGCGCTGCGCGGCGCCCCCATGCGAAAGCCCGCTGGTTGGCCTCGACGGCGACGCCGTTGAGCTCGATCGCTCGTTCGAGCGCCGCGCGGGTGACCGGGATCAGGCCCTGCTGCCAGGCGGCGCCGAGCATGAACAGGTTGGCGGCGATCGAATCGCCGAGCAGATCCTTCGCCAGGCGCTGCGCCTCGAGCACCATCATCCGATCGCCGAGCATCGAGCGAAGGCGCTCGATGATCGCCTCGCGATCCACGCTCCAGTCGGGGTTGCGGGCGAATTCGGCGGTCGGGACGAGATCCGCGTCGATCACCGCGCGCGTCGTCGCCTTGATCTTCGACAGGCAATCGTCGCCGGCCGCGACGATCAGGTCGCAGCCGATCAGCGCGTCGGCCTCGCCGGCGGCGATCCGCGTCGCGTGCAGGGCGTCGGGCGTCCGCGCCAGCCGGACATGGGCGGTCACGGCGCCGTATTTTTGCGAGAGGCCGGTCAGGTCGAGGTTGGAGCTGAACAATCCGTCGATCCAGGCCGCGACCGCGAGGGTCTGGCTCACCGTGACCACGCCCGAACCGCCGATGCCGGCGACGAGCACGCTCCACCGCTCGCCCATCTCCGGCAGCGCCGGTTCCGGGACCGGCAGCAGGTCGAGCGGCGCCGCCGCCTGGGGCTTGCGCAATCCGCCCCCGTGGACGCTGACGAAGCTCGGGCAGAAGCCCTCGACGCAGGAAAAATCCTTGTTGCAGCTCGACTGGTTGATGCGTCGCTTGCGGCCCCATTCGGTGTCGAGCGGCTCGATCGCCATGCAGTTGGACACCTTGCCGCAATCGCCGCAGCCCTCGCACACCTCGGGGTGGATGAAGGTGCGGACGGCCGGGTCGGCCCACTTGCCCCGCTTGCGCAGCCGCCGGCGCTCGGTGGCGCACGGCTGATCGTAGAGAATGACCGACACGCCTTCGTATTCGCGGAAATCGCGCTGCGTCTCCTCCATCCGGTCGCGATGGCGCAGGCTCACGCCCGGCGGCAGCGCCACGTTGAGATAGCGGCCGGGATCGTCGACCACCAGCGCCATCTTCTTCACGCCCTCCGCCGCCAGCTCGGCGAGGATCTGCGCCGGGGTCATGCCCCCTTCGATCGGCTGGCCGCCGGTCATCGAGACGAAGCCGTTGTAGAGGATCTTGTAGGTGATCGGGACGCCGGCCGCGACCGCCTGCCGGATCGCCAGCATCCCCGAATGCGCGTAGGTGCCGTCGCCGAGGTTGGCGAACACGTGCTTTTGCGTGGTGAACGGCTGCTGGCCGAGCCACATCGCGCCCTCGCCGCCCATGTGCGAGACGGTCGTCGTCTGCTGAGGGCTCACCATCATCGCCATGGTGTGGCACCCGATGCCGGCGAGCGCGCGGCTCCCCTCCGGCACGCGGGTCGAGCGGTTGTGCGGGCAACCGGCGCAAAAGCCCGGCGCGCGCAGCGGCGCCGGTCGATTGCTCGGCTTCGCCGCCGACGCGTTCGGCGCGCTGAGCGCGCAGGCCGGATCATGGCCCCGGAGCGCCGTGACCAGCGTCGCGGCGACCAGTTCCGGCGTCGTCTCACCGAAATTGGGGATCGCGACGCCGCCGTGGTTGGGGTCGAACGCGGTTCCGTCGAAGAACTTGCCGACGATGCGCGGGGCGCCGGCCGACCCGTAGAGAACCGCGCGGATCTGGTCCTCGACCAGCGGCCGCTTCTCCTCGATGACGATGACGAGGTCGAGTCCCTCGGCGAATTCGCGGACGACGACCGGATCGAGCGGCCACACCATGCCGACCTTGAGCAGCCGGAGGCCAGGGCCGCCGTCGACTTCGCCGATTCCCAGCGCGCCGAGCGCCTGCAGGAGGTCCTGCCAGGCCTTGCCGGCCGCGACCACGCCCACCTTCGCGCCGGGCGCGCCCGCGACGATCCGGTTGAGGCCGTTCGCCCGCGCGTAGGCCAGCGCCGCCGGCAGCTTGTGGGCGTAGAGCCGCTCCTCCTGGGCGACGAGGGCGGGCGGCGTCGGCAGGTCCAGCCTCGCCGACACGCCGCCGGGCGGGTTGCTCGGCCGGTCCGGGAGGACGATCGCGGGCGAGTCCAGACCGACGTAAACCGTTCCGCCGCCCTCGGCGACGTCGGTGACGACCTTCATGCCGACCCAGCAGCCGGAGAAGCGCGACATGGCGAGGCCGTGCAGGCCGAAGTCGATCAGCTCCTGGGTGTTCGACGGATAGAGCACCGGCATGCCGACGGCGACGAACGAGGTGTCGGAGTAATTCACCGCCGTCGAGGAGCGGGCGCCGTGATCGTCGCCGGCGAGCGCGAGCGCGCCGCCCTTCGGGGCGGCGCCGGTGAAGTTCGCATGGCGCAAGGCGTCGCCGGAGCGATCGACCCCCGGCCCCTTGCCGTACCAGATGCCGAACACCCCCTCGACCGTGGCGCCGGGGAAGTTCGCGACATATTGCGCGCCCCAGATCGCGGTCGCCGCGAGATCCTCGTTGAGGCCGGGGCGGAAGACGACGTTCAGGCGCTTGAGGATCGGTTCGGCGCGCCACAGCTCGATGTCGAAGCGGCCCATCGGCGAGCCGCGGTAGCCGGACACGTAGCCGCCGGTGTTGAGCCCGGCCGCGGCGTCGCGCAGGCGCTGCTGGATCGGCAGGCGAACCAGCGCCTGCATGCCCGTCATGTAGAACCAGCCTTCGGGCGCGGTCCAGCGGTCCTCGAGCGAGGCCTCGGACCGGGCGAGCGCTGCGGTCATCGACCTCTCCCCATCGTTCGATCCGGCGCGGCCCTCGAACGGCGAGGCGGCGCATCACGTCGTCCGCCGAGGCTATCGCCGAAATGCGTCGTTGTCGAACCTCGGCCCCGGAAACGACGTCGCCGGCCGCGGGAGAGCGGCCGGCGTTCGAGATCCCGCGCGCCGCGTCAGAAGAACTTCACCAGCTCTGGGTTCGCCGAGAGCGTCGCGACCGATACGCCATTGAGCGTCAGGCGATCGCCAGCGCTGTCGACGATGGTCGTCGCGCTCGGGCCGCCGGTCGCGGTCGCCAGCACCGCCGCGAGGTCTTGCGCCTGCGACATGCCCGGGGTGAGGTAGGAGAAGGCGGCGGCCGAGAGTTGCAGCATTTCCGCTCCGGCGCCCGACGTCCCGAAACCGTTGATCGTCTCGTTGCCGAACCCGGCGCTGAAGGCGAAGGTCTCGGCCGCGCCGGCGTTGCCGGCCTGGATGGTCTCGTTCACGTGATAGGTCACGCTCGCCGCCTTGCCCTGCCCCGCAATCGTCTCGCGCCCGCCTCCGCGCGTCACCGTGACGGCGTCGTAGCCGACGTTGGCGACGCTCATCAGGTCGAGTTCGCCGTTCGACGCGCTGAGGTTGAGCGCGTCGGCGACCAGCGTGCTCGACGAGTAAAACGACGTGTAGGAGGTAAAGCTCCGGCCCTGGACGTTGGTGTAGGAATACGACCGCATCGGATCGGCGTAGCCGGTCGTCGGGACCGGGAGGGCCGCGCCGTTGGCCAGCGCCGCCTGCGACTGGGCCGCGGTCAGGGCGAAATTGGCGGCGGTCGGCGTCACCAGCGCGTTGATGACGATCTGCATGGTTGGCGTCGTGTCGCCCGCCAGCGCCACCTGGATCGTGGTCGTGTCGCTGGACAGGTTCTGCTGGTAGCGCACCTCGGCCCCGGCGGCGTCGAAGGCGTTGGCGCCGATGAAGGTGAAGGTCTTGAAGACGCCCGGCAGAAGAGAGGCGTCGACCGCGCTGAGGTCGATCACGTCCTTGGCCGGATCGAAGTTGGTGATGTAGTCCGGCCTGGCGACGGTCGAGTCGGCCGGCGACAGATAGGTGAAGATGTTCGCGCCGGTCGCGCACCAGATATACTGCGTGCCGAAGCCGCCGACGTAATTGGTCTCGCGCGGTCCGCCGTTGAGATGGGCGCCCACGCTGCCGTAGAGGGTCGCGGGGCCGCTCGCCGACGCCGAACTGATGGTCGACCCGTTGGTCGAGACCAGCAGCGTCGGGGTCGGCAGCCCCGCCGCCTGATAGGCTGACCACGCAGCGGTCGAGTAGGCGACGTTGGTATAGTCGTAGATGACGTTGTTGTTGAGCGTGACCCCGGTCATCGGACCGGTGTACCAGTTGGAATTGGTCGCGAAACCGAGGTAATTGTTGGCGACGGAGATGTTGCTGAACGTTCCGTTGGTTCCGAAATTGCCGGCGTCGATGCAGAAGGCGCCGCCGACCAGATAGTTGCTCTGGATCGTCACGTTGCTGACGCCGCCGAGTTCCGCGGTCACGCGAATGCAGTCGTTGGTCTGGTGATTGGACGTATCGTTGGAGGTCCAGTCGATGAAATTGTTGGAGATGGCGAGCGGCGCGGCGCTGTTGGTGATCCAGATCGCGTCCGGGTGGCCGGTCGGAGTGTAGCCCGCCCCGGAGAAGTAATTGCCGGAGATGACCCCGCCGCCCGAGACGTCGATCCCGTCCGAGGGCGTGTTCAGGAACTTGTTGTTGGTGATGTTGGTCGTGCCGGAGGAGATGATCCAGGCGGCGAGACTGGACGAAACCGCCCCGCCGTCGAAGGTGTTGTTGGCGATCGTGGCGTTTCCGAATCCGCTCTGGGTTTCGATCGCCCAATAGCCGCCGGTCTGGGTGAAGTTGCAGTTCGACACCGTGACGTTATTGGCGCGGATGTAGACTTGCGCGCTGCCGAGATTGTAGCCGCTCAGCGTCGCGCCGGCCTGGTTGATCGTGACGACATTGGAGCCTGGGTTGTAGGAGATCGGGGCGGACGAATTGGTGGACAGCGCGCTCAGCGGCTTGAGCGATCCAGCCGGAAGGAGATTTCCGGTCGGCGTGTCGACGCCGGGAAGCGTCACGCCGGGATCGGCGTTACGTAGCAACTGGAGTTCATTGGCGGTGTACATGACGGTCTTTCGCGGGATGAGGGCAAGCGTCCGCGACAGCGCGACGGCCGCGCCTTGCGGTTGAGCAGAATACTGTTAGATTGACTTCCAGATAGCCGTAAGTATGCGACGTGACCTCACGTCCATACGCGACTATGCCTGACGCGCTGGTGGCGTATCGCCGTTCATTTCAGTTTCCCCGAATACTTTGTTCCCCGGCAACTTTCGATTTGCCTGATTAACAGGCGTACACCCGTCCCCAAAGAATCGCAACGGCGATAACACTGTTCGTGTCAATTGGTCGCACGAATAGAACTTGGTTCTGCCTCAAATGATCATAACAAGACTTGATCTCAAAAGTATCTCCGACGTTTCATTGACGGAAGCACACCGCTGTTTGTCGACAAGCACCTCGACGCCCTGCCCGTCAGGTCATCGTTTCCGGCCCTTGCTGCGCATCGCCCGAAAATGCGAAACTGTCGCCTTTCCGGCGTGCCCCCGCCGCCCTCCAGCATCCGCAGGCTCGAACACATGCCCACTTATCGCTCGCGCACCTCCACGCATGGCCGCAACATGGCCGGCGCCCGCGGCCTCTGGCGCGCCACCGGCATGAAGGACGGCGATTTCGGCAAGCCGATCATCGCCATCGCCAATTCCTTCACCCAGTTCGTCCCCGGCCACGTCCATCTGAAGGACCTCGGCCAGCTGGTGGCGCGCGAAGTGGAGGCGGCCGGCGGCGTCGCCAAGGAGTTCGACACCATCGCGGTCGACGACGGCATCGCCATGGGCCACGACGGCATGCTCTATTCGCTGCCCTCGCGCGAGATCATCGCCGACAGCGTCGAATACATGGTCAACGCCCATTGCGCCGACGCGATCGTGTGCATCTCGAACTGCGACAAGATCACGCCCGGCATGCTGATGGCGGCGCTGCGCCTCAACATTCCGGCGGTGTTCGTGTCGGGCGGCCCGATGGAGGCCGGCAAGGTCAAGCTCTCGAACGGCGTCCGCAAGGTCGACCTGATCGACGCGATGGTCGCCGCCGCCGACGACAAGGTCAGCGACGCCGACGTCGCCGCGATCGAGCGCTCGGCCTGCCCCACCTGCGGCTCGTGCTCGGGCATGTTCACCGCCAATTCGATGAACTGCCTGACCGAGGCGCTCGGCCTGTCGCTCCCCGGCAACGGCACGGTGGTCGCGACCCACGCCGACCGCCGCCGCCTGTTCGTCGAGGCCGGCCATCTGATCGTCGATCTCGCCCGGCGCTACTACGAGGAGAACGACGAGGGCGTGCTGCCGCGCTCGATCGCCAACTTCAAGGCGTTCGAGAACGCCATGACCCTCGACATCTCGATGGGCGGCTCGACCAACACCGTGCTGCATCTGCTCGCCGCCGCGCACGAGGGCGGGGTCGACTTCACCATGGCCGACATCGACCGGCTGTCGCGCCGCGCCCCGGTGCTGTGCAAGGTCGCCCCCTCGGTCGCTGACGTGCACATCGAGGACGTGCACCGCGCCGGCGGCATCATGGGCATCCTCGGCGAGCTCGACCGCGCGGGCCTGCTCAACCGCGACGTGCGCATGGTCCACGCCGAGACGCTCGAGCACGCGCTGTCGCGCCACGACATCAAGCTCACCTCGAGCAATGCGACCCGGGAGTTCTTTTCCGCCGCCCCCGGCGGCGTCCCGACCCAGGTCGCCTTCAGCCAGTCGGCGCGCTACGAAAAGCTCGACGACGACCGCGCCAAGGGCGTCATCCGCGACGCCGAGCACGCCTTCTCGAAGGACGGCGGGCTGGCGGTGCTCAAGGGAAACATCGCCCTCGACGGCTGCATCGTGAAGACCGCCGGGGTCGACGAGAGCGTTCTGAAGTTCTCCGGCCCGGCGCGCATCTTCGAGAGCCAGGATGACGCGGTGCAGGGGATTCTCGGCGGCAAGGTCGGCGCCGGCGACGTGGTGGTGATCCGCTACGAGGGGCCGCGCGGCGGTCCGGGCATGCAGGAGATGCTCTATCCGACGAGCTACCTCAAGTCGCGGGGGCTCGGCAAGGCGTGCGCCCTGATCACCGACGGCCGCTTCTCCGGCGGCACCTCGGGCCTGTCGATCGGCCATGTCTCGCCGGAAGCGGCCGAGGGCGGCGCGATCGGCCTGGTCGAGGAGGGCGACCGGATCGAGATCGACATCCCGGCGCGCACGATCCGGATCGCGGTAGACGACCACACGCTCGCCGCCCGCCGCGCGGCGATGGAGGCCAAAGGCGCCGCCGCCTGGAAGCCGGCCAAGCCGCGCCCGCGCAAGGTCTCGCAGGCGCTGCGCGCCTACGCCGCCTTCGCCACCAGCGCGGCGCGCGGCGCCGTGCGCGAGGTGCCGTAACCCTCGATGGCGGTGCGGTTCGCGGCCCGCTCGATCGCCGCCCGGCTGTTCCTGTCGGCGGCGTTCTGGAGCACGCTGATCCTGGCCCTCGCGGGCCTGGGCCTCAGCGCGCTCAACGCGCGCTGGACCGAGGCCAATTTCGACGACCAGCTCGGCGTCTATCTGAAGGCGCTGGTGGCGAATTTCTCCGGCGACGAGTCGAAAGGCGGCGCGCCTGCCGAGATCGCGCCGCAGTTCGAGCTCGCCTTCTCCGGCTGGTACTGGCAGATCACCCGCCTCGACCCGAGCCCGCCGGAGATCCGGGCGTCGAAGTCGCTGTTCGCGACCCAGCTTCCGCGTCTGGTGGCGGTGTCCCCGGACCACGGCGACACGCTCAGCGGCTATGTCGTCGGACCGGGCGGCCGGCAACTGCGCATGATCGAGCGCGTGATCGACGCCGGCGAGGAGGGGCGCTACCTGGTCCAGGTCGCCGCCAACGCCGACGTGATCCGGGCGCAGGAAGCGAGCTTCGAATATGCGCTCGCCGGCACCTTCCTCACCCTCATGTTGGCGCTGATCGGCTCGACCGCGCTCGCGGTCCGCTACGGCTTGCGCCCGTTACGCGAACTGCGCGACGGCGTCGTCGCGATCCGCCGGGGCGACGCCGAGCGCATCGAGGGCGATTTCCCCCGCGACGTCGCGCCGCTCGCGGCCGAGGTCAACCAACTGATCGATTCGAATCGCGAGATCGTCGAGCGCGCCCGCACCCAGGTCGGCAACCTCGCCCATGCGCTGAAGACCCCGATCAGCGTGCTGGTGAACGAAGCCGATTCGGCGAGCCCCAATCTCGCCGACAAGGTGCGCGAGCAGACCGGGATCATGCGCCGTCAGGTGACGTTCTATCTCGACCGGGCGCGGGCCGCGGCGCGGGCGCGGGCGCCCGGCCGGGCGACGGAGGTCGAGCCGGTCGTTGCCGGGCTCGTGCGCACCTTCCAGAAGCTGCACGACGAACACGGCCTCGACTTCACCGCCGACCTCGAAGCCGGCCTCAAGTTCCGCGGCGAGGGGCAGGATCTGACCGACCTGATCGGCAATCTGCTCGACAACGCCGGCAAATGGGCCTCGGAAAAAGTCGAGATCCGCATCCGCCGCGCCCCGTCCGCGGCGCGCGACGCGCCGGCCACGCTGATCGCCGAGATCGACGACGACGGGCCGGGCCTTGCTCCCGCCGCGCGCGCCGAGGCGCTCGAGCGCGGCAAGCGGCTCGACGAATCGCGGCCCGGCTCGGGGCTCGGGCTGTCGATCGTCGCCGATCTCGCCGCCGTCTACGGCGGAAAGCTCGAACTCGCCGACAGCCCGCTCGGCGGCCTGCGCGCCGTCCTGCGCCTGCCGGCGGTGTGAGGCGCTTCAAACGCGGTCAAGGCGGAGCGAGGCCGAACAAGCGCGCCGTGCGGCTCTGGATCCCCGCTTGCGCGGGGATGACACTACTCGGACTTGGCCTCGCCGGGGCGGCGGCCGGGGGCGTCGGGGCCGGGGGCGGCGCGGCGGCGGAACGCCACCACGGCGCCGGGCGCGCGCCGGTCGGTGATTCGCCGGCGGCCGGTTCCGGTGAGAACGTAGCGGCCCCACTCGTCGTCCCAGCGCATCAGATTTGCCTGAATGGCGTTTTCCCGCAGGAGCATGGTCATCGGATCGTGGACGTGCGGGGGCGCGACGTCGCCGTGCGCGTCCACCGTCTTCAGGGCCTCGATCAGTCTCTTTTCGACGGGGTTGGTGGTCATGCTCATAAAATGATCCCCCGAACCGGGTTTCGCAAGCCTTTACGACGCCGCGGGCGCCGGTTCGAGCGCCGCGGCGACCGCATCGTCGACCCGCTCGAGCCAGATGAAGGCCAGCGCGTCGCGCACCTCGGCCGGAATGTCCTCGAAATCCTTGCGGTTTCGCGCCGGCAGCATCACGCGTCTGATCCCCGCGCGGTGGGCGGCGACGACCTTTTCCTTGATCCCGCCGACCGGCAGCACCAGCCCCCGCAAGGAGATCTCGCCGGTCATCGCCGTATCGCTGCGGATCGTCCGGTCGGTCATCAGCGACACCAGCGCCATGAACATGGCGACGCCGGCGCTGGGCCCGTCCTTCGGCGTCGCGCCAGCCGGAACATGGACGTGAATGTCGATCTTCTCGAACCGGGCCGGGTCGATCCCGTAGCTCGCGGCGCGGTTCTTGACGATGCTGAGCGCCGCCTGGGCGCTCTCCTTCATCACGTCGCCGAGCTGGCCGGTCAGGATCAGCCGGTTCGCCCCCGGGGTCGTGGTCGCCTCGATGAACAGGATGTCGCCGCCGACCGGGGTCCAGGCGAGGCCGGTCGCGACGCCCGGGGTGCTGACCCGCATCGCCACCTCGTCGTCGAAGATCGACGGGCCGAGGATGGCGGCGAGGTCGGCGGCGCGGATTTCGATCGGGCCGGGTTCGCCCTCGGCGATCCGGGTCGCGGCGCGCCTCAGCGCCCGCCCGATCTCGCGCTCCAGGCCGCGGACGCCGGCCTCGCGGGTGTAATGCTCGATGATGACGCGCAACGCTTCGTCGTCGAGCGAGGCCTGTTCGCTCTTGAGCCCGTTGGCCTGCATCTGGCGCGGGACGAGATAGCGCCGGGCGATCTCGAATTTCTCATTCGCGGTGTAGCCTGGCAGGCTGATGATCTCCATGCGGTCGCGCAACGGGCCGGGGATGGTGTCGAGCATGTTGGCAGTGGCGATGAACACCACGCGCGAGAGGTCGTAGGGGACGCCGAGGTAATTGTCGCGGAAGGTGTTGTTCTGCTCCGGGTCGAGCACTTCGAGCAGCGCCGCGCTCGGGTCGCCCTGGATCGAGGCGCTGACCTTGTCGATCTCGTCGAGCATCATCACGCAGTCGCGCGTCCCGGCCTTGCGGATGCTCTGGATGATGTTGCCCGGCAACGCGCCGATATAGGTGCGCCGGTGCCCGCGGATCTCGGCTTCGTCGTGGACGCCGCCGAGGCTCACGCGCACGAACTTGCGGCCCAAGGCGCGGGCGATCGACTGCCCGAGCGAGGTCTTGCCGACGCCGGGCGGCCCGGCGAAGCACAGGATCGGCGCCTTGCCGTTCGGCGCGAGCTTGAGCACCGCGAGATATTCGACGATGCGGCGCTTGATCTTCTCGAGCCCATAGTGGTCGGCGTCGAGGATGCGGCGCGCCTCCGCCACGTCGATCGGCTTCTCTTCCGGCAGCGCCCAGGGCAGCTCGACCAGCCAGTCGAGATAGGTGCGCACCATGCCGTATTCGCCGGCGGCCTCGGGCATGCGCTGGAGGCGGCGCAGCTCCTTGCGCGCCTGGTCGTCGACCTCCTTCGGCATCTTCGCTTCGGCGATCGCCTTGTCGAGCTCGGCGATCTCGGCGGCCTTGCCCTCGTCGGCGTCGCCGAGCTGGCGCTGGATCGCCGCCATCTGCTCGCGCAGCAGAACCTCGCGGTTGCGCGCGTCGAGCGAAGCGCGCGTCTCGCGCCCGATCTCCTGCGAAAGGCGCAGGATCTCGATGCGGTGGGCGAGCAGGCGCGAGACCCGGTCGAGCCGGGCGACGATGTCGACCGTCTCGAGAACCTCCTGCTTCTCGTCCGGCGTCGCGTCCATCACGGTTGCGACCAGGTCGGCGAGCGCGCCGGGCTGCTCGGCGTTCTGGATCGTTGCAATCAGCTCTTCGGGCGCCTGCGGCAGGAGCCGCACCGCCTCCAGCGCCTGGCTCTTGAGATGGACGAAGCGCGCCTCGATCGCGTCGGACAGGTCCGTCGGCTCGGGAATCCGGAGCGTGTGGGCGACGAAGAACGGCCAGCCGCTCATATAGTCGACCGCGCGGAACCGCTGCTCGCCCTGGCAGACGATGTGGTGCGAACCGTCGGGCGCGGTGATGTAGCGGACGATGTTGGCGATCGTCCCCATGGCGTGCATGTCGGCCGGAATCGGGTCGGCCGTCTCGGCGTTGCGCTGCATGACGATGCCGACCGGCCGCTGCTCGCGCACCGCGCGCTGGGCGGCGAGGATCGAGCGCGGGCGGCCGAGCGTGACCGGCAGGACCACGCCGGGAAACAGCACCATGCCGCGCACCGGCACGATGATCAGCGCGTCGCCCGGAACCGGCGCGACGCTCTCGTCGACCTGCGCGGGCGCGCTTGCGTCGGGCGTTGCGGCTGTCGCCTCAGACATCGCCGGCCTCCGCCTTGGTCAGCGTGATCATCAGGCAGCCGTGCGCGGCCGAACGCTCGATCTTGGCGTAGCGGCCGGCGGGCAGACGCACCCGGCGCTCGAATCGCCCTTGCGGCAGCTCGAGGCGGTGGATGACGGCGGTGCGCATCTCCGCCGGATAGACGCGCGTGCCGGACACCACGAGTTCGCCCGCTTCGATCCGCGCCACGACCTGATCGACGTCGACGCCGGGCAGCGCCACGAGCACGAGCACCCGGCGGTCGGTCTCGAGCACGTCGACCGGCGGCTCCCAGGCGACCTGCGCCGTAGCGGCGACCGGGCGGACGAACTGCTCGCGCATGCGCTCGGCGCGCTCAAGCATCGCGATCGCCTCCGACCACATCCAAGCACGGGGAAAAGGATTATCCATCGGCTCCTCTGAAGGGAACGAGCGGCGGAATCGGCGGAAGGGTAACGCATGTTCGGCCCGGGGTCATCCTTTCCCTTCGCGCGCTGGCCCGAGGGGGCCCGGCAGACCGATCTTCGTGCTCTTCGTGTCCTTCGTGGTGAAATCAACCACAAAGGACTCCAAAAGCGCGAAGGCGGCAGCGGGCTCGAGCGTGCTTGTCGCGGGCGCCCGAGGGGGCTATTGGCGGGGCGGTTTTCCGGCGAGAGAGACGATGAGCGGACACGAGCCGAAGGTGGACGAAGCGCTCGCGATCGGGCACGGGCTGAAGGCCGACGAATACGCGCGCTTCGTCGCGCTGATCGGCCGGACGCCGACCTTCACCGAACTCGGCATCGTCTCGGCGATGTGGAACGAGCATTGCTCGTACAAGTCCTCTCGCCTGCACCTCAAGGGCCTGCCGACCAAGGCCCCGTGGGTGATCCAGGGGCCGGGCGAGAACGCCGGCGTGATCGACATCGGCGACGGCGACGCCTGCATCTTCAAGATGGAGTCGCACAATCACCCGTCCTACATCGAGCCCTATCAGGGCGCGGCGACCGGGGTCGGCGGCATCCTGCGCGACGTGTTCACCATGGGCGCCCGGCCGGTCGCCTGCCTCAACTTCCTGCGCTTCGGCGCGCCCGAGCACCCGAAGACCCGCCATCTGGTGGCCGGCGTGGTCGCCGGCATCGGCGGCTACGGCAACGCCTTCGGCGTGCCGACGGTCGGCGGCGCGGTCGGCTTCGACAAGGCCTACGACGGCAACATCCTCGTCAACGCGATGGCGGTCGGCATCGCGCGGGCCGACTCGATCTTCTATTCCGCCGCCACCGGGGTCGGGAACCCGATCGTCTATCTCGGCTCCAAGACCGGACGCGACGGCATCCACGGCGCCTCGATGGCCTCGGCGGCGTTCGAGGCGGACGCCGAGGAGAAGCGTCCGACCGTGCAGGTCGGCGACCCGTTCGCGGAAAAGCTGCTGCTCGAGGCCTGCCTCGAACTGATGGCCTCGGGCGCGGTGGTCGCGATCCAGGACATGGGCGCGGCGGGACTGACCTCGTCCGCGGTCGAGATGGGGGCCAAGGGCAACCTCGGAATCGAGCTCGACCTCGACGCGGTGCCATGCCGCGAGACGGGCATGACCGCCTACGAGATGATGCTGTCGGAGAGCCAGGAGCGCATGCTCATGGTGCTCAAACCCGAGCTTGAAGCTCAGGCCGAGGACATCTTCCGCAAGTGGGGCCTCGACTTCGCGATCATCGGCAAGACCACCGACACCAAACGCTTCGTCATCAAGCACCAGGGCGAAGTGAAGGCCGACCTGCCGATCAAGGAGCTCGGCGACGAGGCGCCGCTTTACGACCGGCCGTGGACGCCGACCGCGCCCTCGCCGGCGCTCGACGCCGCGGCGATCGTCCCGCCCATGCCCACCGATGCGGCGCTCCTGAAGCTGCTCGGCTCGCCGAACCTAGCCTCGAAGCGCTGGGTCTACGAGCAGTACGATTCGCTCATCCTCGGCAACACGGTGCAGGGACCGGGCGGCGGCGCGGCGGTGATCCGGCTCGAGGACGGACCCAAGGGCCTCGCGCTGACCACCGACTGCGCCGAGCGCTATTGCGAGGCCGACCCGCGCGAGGGCGGCAAACAGGCGGTGGCGGAAGCGTGGCGCAACCTGATCGCGGTCGGCGCAACGCCGCTCGCGCTGACCGACAACCTCAATTTCGGCAACCCCGAGAAGCCGCACGCGATGGGCCAGCTGGTCGGCTGCATCGCCGGCATCGGCGAGGCCGCGGCCGCGCTCGACTTCCCGATCGTGTCGGGCAACGTCTCGCTCTACAACGAGACCATGGGGTCCGGCATTCCGCCGACGCCGGCGATCGGCGGCGTCGGGCTGGTCGCGGACGTGACGAAGACGGCCTCGCCGTCGTTCAAGGCGGCAGGCCACGACATTCTGCTGATCGGCGGCGTCCCGGGCTGGCTCGGCCGTTCCGCCTGGCTCGCGACGGTCGCCGGGCGCGACGAGGGCGCTCCGCCGCCGGTCGATCTGGCGGCGGAGCGGCGCAACGGCGAATTCGTGCGCGGCCTGATCGCGGCGGGCCAGGCGACCGGCGTGCAGGACCTCTCCGACGGCGGCCTCGCGGTCGCGCTCGCCGAGATGGCGATGGCCGGCGAGATCGGCGCGACGGTCGCGCTCGACGGGCCGGAGCACGCCGTGTTCTTCGGCGAGGATCAAGGCCGCTATGTTGTGAC
>CAMFKX010000116.1 GCA_945957375.1 uncultured Roseiarcus sp. | reverse complement strand
CCTGCGAGGCCAAGAACGGCGTTTGCGCGCTGTGCTACGGCCGCGACCTCGCGCGCGGCACGCCGGTCAACATGGGCGAAGCGGTCGGCGTGATCGCGGCGCAGTCGATCGGCGAGCCGGGCACCCAGCTCACCATGCGCACGTTCCACATCGGCGGCGCGGCGCAGTTGGCCGACCAGTCGTTCATCGAGTCGAACTTCGACGGCGAGGTGAAGATCCGCAACCGCAACCTCGCCCGCAACGCCAACGGCGACCTGATGGCGATGGCGCGCAACGTCGCGGTGGTGATCGTCGACAAGACCGGGGCCGAGCGCGCGGTGCACCGTCTGCTTTACGGCGCCCGCCTCAAGGTCGACGAGGGCGACAAGATCAAGCGCGGCCAGCGGATCGCCGAATGGGATCCGTTCACCCGTCCGATTCTCACCGAGATCGACGGCGTGGTCGGCTTCGAGGATCTGGTCGACAACGTGTCGATGTCGGAGCAGGTCGACGAAGCCACCGGCATCGCCAAGCGTATCGTCACCGACTGGCGGTCGTCACAGCGCACCGCCGGGCTCAAGCCGGCGATCGTGATCAAGGGACCGGACGGCAAGATCCTGAAGCTGCCGCGCGGCGGCGACGCCCGCTACGCGCTTTCGGTCGAATCGATCATCTCGTTCGAGCCGGGCGCGAGCGTGCGCGCGGGCGACGTGATCGCGCGCATCTCGATCAACAGCGCCAAGACCCGCGACATCACCGGCGGTCTGCCGAGGGTGGCGGAGCTGTTCGAGGCGCGCCGGCCCAAGGACCACGCGATCATCGCCGAGATCTCGGGAACGGTGCGGTTCGGAAAGGACTTCAAGAACAAGCAGCGCCTGACGATCGAACCGAACGACGACGGCGTCGAGCCGGTCGAGTACCTGATCCCGAAGTCGAAGCACATCCACCTGCAGGATGGCGACGTCATCGAGAAGGGCGAGTTCATCGTCGACGGCAACCCGGCGCCGCACGACATCCTCGCGATCAAGGGCGTCGAAGAGCTCGCGGCCTATCTCGTCAACGAGATCCAGGAGGTCTATCGCCTCCAGGGCGTGAGCATCAACGACAAGCACATCGAAGTGATCGTGCGTCAGATGCTGCAGAAGGTCGATATCGTCGATCCCGGCGACACCGACTTCCTCAAGGACGAGCAGGTCGACAAGCTCGATCTCGACGCGGCCAACGAGGCGGCGATCGCCGAGGGCAAGAAGCCAGCGGTCGGTCAGCCGGTGCTGCTCGGCATCACCAAGGCGAGCCTGCAGACGCGCTCGTTCATCTCGGCGGCGTCCTTCCAGGAGACCACCCGCGTCCTCACCGAGGCGGCGGTCAACGGCAAGGTCGACACGCTCGAGGGCCTGAAGGAGAACGTGATCGTCGGCCGCCTGATCCCGGCCGGCACCGGCGCCGCCATGGCGAAGGTCCGCGCCATCGCCTCGATGCGCGACACGCTGATCCTGGCGCAGAAGGCCGAAGAGTCGGAGCAGCCCGCGGCTCTGCCGCTGGCGGCGCCGGCGACCGCCGGTCCGGAAGCGCGCCGGGCCCGCACCGCGGCGGAGTGAGCCGGAAGGCGTCGACGCTGGAATGCAAAAGAGCCGCCCTCGGGCGGCTCTTTTTTGTCAGAGCATGACTCGCAGGCAAGGGCCCCACCGCGCGCCTCGTCCTGAGGAGCCCGCGCAAGCGGGCGTCTCGAAGGACGTTCCAGTTGGGGCAGGCTCTTCGAGACGCGTCGCCTCGCGTCGCCGCTCCTCAAGGACGAGGTTCGGCGCCGCAAGCGTCCCGGAAGTCGGCGCTACCCGAACGCGGAGACGTTGAGCCCGATTTTCGACAGCGGGTAGGACACGACGAGGGCGAGCATGGCGCCGGCGAGAACGTCGCTCGGATAATGGTGCGCCGAAGCCAGCCGCGCCCAGGCCATCGCGACCCAGGTGCCGACGGCGAGCGGAAACGTCGCCGGCAGCGCAAGCGTGACCGGGACCAGCGCCGCCGTCAGCGTCATGATGTGGCCGCTCGGAAACGAATGCTCGTCCAGGGCGGCCAGCAGAGGCGTGAGATCGCGGTGCGAATGGAACGGCCGGGCGCGCGCCGTCCGCCGCTTGATCGTCGGATAGACGCTGTGCATCAGCAGCATGTTGATGGCGGCGATGACGATCGCGACGCAACTGCGCCAGCCGAATCCGATCACCAGCGCCGCCGCCAGAAGCGGATAGAAGCCGCCGTTTCCGACCCAACTGACGCCGATGGCGAGCGCCCGGCCGATCGTCGGCCGCGCCGTCCTGGCGCAGACCCGCAAGACCCAGACGTCGGCCCGAAGCAGAGTGTCGGTCAAAGTGTTCGTGAGTACGATGACGCGCCCCATGATTCTTGTCCTGGCTAGCCTCGACTCCGCAGATTACCGGACGCACGCGTCAAGTTTACGACCATGGTCGCCGACCGACGCCGCCATCATGGCTGGCGCCGTCACAATGCGCAAATCGACCTTTTCGCTACGCCTTGTTCTCGCGTCGCGCGCGGCTCTATTCTGCCGTCGACGGGGCTTTGCGCCCCCCAAGGAATTCCGGGAGGACGCGTGCAAGGCTTGCTTTCGCAGTGGGAGGCGCGCTGCGCCGCATCGGCCGCGCTGCGGTTCGTCGACATCGGCCTGCGCGGCTTCGGGCAGGTGATGTTTCAGGACAACCCGCTGACCGGGGCGCTGTTTCTGCTCGCCATCGGGTGGGGCGCGCTCGCCGCCGGCGCCCCGTCGGTGCTCTTCGCCGGCATCCTCGGCGTCGCGGTGGCGACGCTCGCGGCCCAATGGCTGCGCGCGGACGAGACCGGAATCAGGGCCGGGCTCTACGGCTACAACGGCGCGCTGGTCGGATTGGCGCTCGCGACCTTCCTCGCGCCGGGGCTGACGCTCTATGTCTATGTCGCGCTCGGCGCCGCCGTCTCGACGGTGGCGACGCTCGGGACTGCGAGCGCGCTGAAGCCCTTCGGCGCGCCGGCGCTGACCTTCCCGTTCGTCGCGGTGACCTGGATTCTGCTGCTCGCCTCGTACGGCTTCGCCGGCCTCCACGGCGCGGCCCTGCCGACGGGCGCCGTGGTCGCCCCGCTCGAACCGGCGGCCTCACTGACGACCGGGATCGGCGCCTATATCGGCGGCGTCTTCCTGTCGATCGGGCAGGTGTTCCTGAAGGGCAGCGTCATCTCGGCGATCCTGTTTCTCGCCGGTCTCGCCGTCAGTTCGGTCCCGGCGGCGCTGTTTGCGTTCGGCGGCGCGGTCCTGGCGGTGGTCGCCGCGCATCTCTTCGGGGCCGAGACCGATCTTGTGACCCAGGGCCTGCTCGGCTTCAGCCCGGTGCTGACCGCGGTGGCGCTCGGCGTGACCTTCCGCAGGCCCGGGCCGCATGCGACGGCCTACGCGGCGCTCGCGGTCGTGTTCACCGTGGTCGCGCAGGTCGCGTTCGACGTCGCGCTGCGCCCGTTCGCGATTCCCGCGCTGACCATCCCGTTCATCCTGGTGTCGTGGATGTTCTTGCTGCCGGGCGAGCGGCGGGCGTGATTCGATTGTCGCCGCGCCCGCCGACCGCATTCAGGACGTCAGGCCGCGGGCGCGCCCCAAGCCTCGCCCCGCCTGGCGGTCGCCCAAACCGGCCCGCGCGACTCTAGATTTTCACCAGGCCGTGCGCCTGAAGAACCTTGATTTCCTCCGGAGCGAAATGCTTGGCGATTTCGTCCTTGGCCACGCCCGCCAGCGTCTGAAGACGAGTCTCGGAGATATTGGTGATGCGCTGCTCGAAGTCGGGCGCGTCTGGCCAACACTCACAATACCCGGCCCCAGCGTCCTCGTAGCACACTTCGAAGTAATCTCCTTGCGCCGCGCCTAGCCGAGGCCAGTTCTCGAGGGCGGCTCCATGGGCGTCAACCCGGATGTTGAACGCCTTCTTGAAGCTTTCCGGGACTTTCTCCCCCTTGAGGATCTGAAGGCCGGTCCGGGCTGCGCCCGACTTGGTCTTTCGGATCATGGCCCGGGCGATTGCTTCCTTGACGACGGCGCTGCCGATGTTGCGCAGCTTGTCCGGGCTATCGAGCAACTGGACGCTCTGGACGAGCGAGGGATTGTTTTTCATCTCCCATCTCCACTTCTAGCCGCTCCCCATTGGATGATCTGCAACGGTTGAACTATTCGGAAGCTTCACCGATTCTCCGATGCGGCGCCGGATGTCGCTGTCAATGAGGTCGTAGATTGGTCTGAGATGACAGACCTCGCTGCGATCCTGGAGCCCTGCGCCTGCAAACAGCGCGGCGTGGTACAAGCAGCCGCCTTTGCATTGAGTGAACCAGTCGCAACGGGCGCAATTCTCCCTCAAGCCCATCTCCAACTCTTGAGCCCTCTTCAGCGCCTCCGACCGGAGGATCGCCGAGAACGGTTGCTCGGCGATATGCCCGAACGAAAATCGCTCATCCGTCAGGAATTTATCGCAATGATTCACCTCGCCGGACGGTTCGACGCCGAAATGCCTCCCCACACACGGTCCGCTGCCAACACATGTCGTTGAAGATCCACCCAGTAGGGTGCTCATAATGTTGGAAAGCTCTCTGATCACAATACTTGTGTCGCCGCTGTCTACCCAAATCTTATACATCTCGCCCATGAATTTGGCGTATCTTGCCGATTGTTTATAGAAGGCGCGGCGTTCTTCTGGGGAAGCGAACTCCGCGGATGAAGGCCTGAGAGGCAGGAATCCAACGCGCGTGACGCCGCTTCGCAGGAAGAAATCAAAGAGCTCATGAGCGCCCTTTTTCATGATTGCAGGCGTCACAACGCAGAGAACGCCGAATCCGACCTCGTTGCGCAGCAGGCATTCGACGCCGCGCCTCACGTCGCTTGAGGTGGTCCGATTGTTGGCGTACCTGCGTTGCAGATCCTGGACATCCGCCGGTCCATCTTGGCTGACGCCGACCTGGATATGATTGCGGCGAAAGAATGCAGCCCACTGATCGTCGATCAGGCTGGCGTTGGTCTGAATGATGTTCCTTATTGTCTCTGGATTCGGGACGCATAACGTCTCGACATCAAGCAGCTTCTGAAAATATTCGCGCCCCAATGTCAGAGGCTCGCCGCCGTGGAATATGAAGGTCGTGTTGCCGGCGCTCTCTCGCTCAAGCGTCGATGCGATGATGTGGACAAGATTTTCAAAATTCAGGGGACGCGTGCTTTTGCGTCTGTCGGTGCAGTACGAGCAAGCGAAATTGCACCGTCTCGTGCACTTCAGAATCAACGACACATCGTTAAGGCGCGATGCTTCGCTCATTATTTCAATTAGCCATCAAGGCAAGTCCTGTCATTGACATGCGTCAAATACTTGTCGCGGGCGCTACAGCGGGCGGCCCGATGCGTTTGGAGCTTGGGGAGCGTTCGGCTCGGCGTCCATGCCTGGAGCCGGCGGCGAAGTGGCGCAAGCAAGCGATTGCGATAGAGCAGAAGCCTTGCTGGTCGCGCAAGTCACGCTCGACGTCGCGCTGCGCCCGTTCGCGATTCCCGCGCTGACCATGCCGTTCATCCTGGTGTCGTGGATGTTCTTGCTGCCGGGCGAGCGGCCGAAGGCGTGATGCGACGGCTCCGGGCGTCGGCGCGCTCGGCCCTTCCGCTTCCGCGGAGACAATGAGGAGCGCGCGCCAGTTTACACTGGGCTCGGCGCGCCGATAATGATCGCGGGGCGCCGATCTGAAGCGAGGGTCGTCGAATGCGTTTCGACCAGGCCGTCAACTTGCATCGTGAGGGTCGGGTCGATGAGGCGGAGAGCGCCTATCTGGCGATCCTTCGCGCGGAGCCGTCGCACCTCGACGCGCTGATCTGTCTTGCGACCTTGCGAATGACCCAAGGCGCGCCCGTCGCGGCCGAGGCGCTGCTGCGCCGCGCCGTCGCGCTCGCGCCGGACTCCCCGGAAGCGCTCGCCAATCTCGCGGCCGCCCTGCAGGCCCGCGGCGGCCCCGGCGAGGCGATGGCTTTCTATCAGCGCGCCCTCGCCATTCGACCGGACATGACCGACGCCAGATTTGGACTGGCCGCCTGCCTTCAGGCCTGCGGCCGCGATGTCGAGGCTGTGGCGGCCTATCGGGAGATTCTGGCGGCGGCGCCGACCCATGCGGAAGCCCATTTTGGCGCCGGGACGGCGCTTGCGCGGATCGGCAAGGCCGGCGAGGCGGCGGCGCACTTTCAAGCCGCGATTGATCTCGACGGCGACTTTGCCGAGGCCCACCTGGCGCTCGGCCGGTTGCAGGCGCTCGACGAATCCTTCGCTGACGCCGTCGCACATTTCCGTCAGGCGGTGGACGTCGATCCCGACTATGAGGAGGCGCTGGTTGCGCTCGGCCTGTCGCTGAGCCGTCTCCAGCAGGACGAAGAGGCTATCAGGATTTTCCAGCGCGCTCAGGTCCTCAATCCGAAGCGGCCCGACGTGCAAAAGGGACTTGGCGCGCTGCTCGACCGACAGAAGCGCCACGCCGAGGCGATCGCTCATTTTCGTGCGGCGCTCGCGACCGAACCGAATGATATCGATGCGATCGGCGGCCTCGCGACCGCGTTGAAGAATGCCGGTCAACATGGCGAGGCCTTGAGCCTCGCGCGTCGTGCGCTCGCCGAGCGACCCGAATACCCGCCGACGCTGGCCCTGATCGGATCGATATTGGCGGAAATGGGCGAGATCGATGACGCTCGCACGCAGTTTCGCCGCGCCGTCGCACTGAAACCCAACCGACCGGACTACGCATATTACCTCACCGAACTCGCCCGGGTGGAAGCCGGCGATCCGGTCATCGCCGCCCTGGAGGCCATGCTCGAGCGCGTCGAGAGCTACCCGCCCGAGGAGCAATGCCAGGTGCATTTCGCGCTGGCCAAGGCCTATGACGACGTCGGGGAACGCGAGCGCGGATTCGCGTCTCTGCTGCGCGGCGCCGCCAAGAAACGATCGCTGACCGCCTATGACGAGGCCGGCGCGTTGCTGCTCCTGGAGCGGATCGCCGCAGCCTTTTCCTCGGAATGTCTCGCTTCGCGCGCCGGCGTCGGCGATCCTTCGCGCGTTCCCGTGTTCGTCGTCGGCATGCCGCGCTCCGGCACGACGCTTGTCGAACAGGTTCTGGCCAGCCACCCCGCAGTCCATGGCGCGGGCGAAAGAACCGACTTGCCCCGCGCAATCGGACGCATGAGCGTCCAAAACCGCGGGAGCGCGCCCTTTCCGGAGAATGTTCAGGCTCTGTCCGCGCAGAGCCTGAGGGCGATGGGAGGTGACTATCTCGCCGCCCTGCGGGCGTTGGACCGGAACGCCCAACGGATCGTCGACAAGCTTCCGGCCAACTTCGTCTATCTTGGCCTTATTCGGCTGATCTTGCCCAATGCGAAAATCGTGCACGTCGTTCGCGATCCCGTCGACACCTGCCTGTCGTGCTTCTCCAAACTGTTCGCCGGCGAGCAACCGTTCAGCTATGACCTCGGCGAACTCGGCCGTTACTATCGCGCCTATCGACGCCTGATGGACCATTGGCGGGCGGTTCTGCCTGCGGATGTCCTGATCGACGTCGTTTACGAGAACCTGGTCGACGATTTCGAGGCGCAGGCGCGACGTCTGATCGCCCAATGCGAACTGCCATGGGATCCGGCTTGCCTGATGTTCCACAAGACCGACCGCCTTGTGCGGACCGCGAGCCTCGCGCAGGTGCGCAAGCCGATCTACCGAAGTTCGATCGGGCGGTGGCGGCCGGACGACGCGGCGTTGCGGGCCTTGCTCGACGGGCTGAACGATCAGGCGGCGGTGGGCGGTATGCCCGGCCCCTTTGCCGGCTCGCCGAGCATCGCGTCGCGCGCGCCCGAGGCGAAGTCATGGGGGAGCAAGGGATAGAGCAACTGTCCCGCCACCGTCGCAGGAAGTCTTTCCCGGATTCCGTACGATGGCGTCCAGGCGGCCGGCAGATACCATGTCCCGAACAGCATGTCCCAGATCGGCAACATGGAGGCGAAGTTGCAGTCGGGAACGCCAGAGGCGGTGTGATGCCAATGATGGAACGCCGGCGTCGCCAACAATCGTTCGAACGGACCAAAACGCCAGCGCACGTTGGCGTGAATGAAGAAGCCCCAGACGTTGAGCGCGATCATCGTCAACGTGGCGACGAGCGTGCCTTTCGCGCTCTCCGGCGCGCCGAGACCGATCAGGTAGATCGGCGTCAGACCGCAGAAACGCGCGCTGATCAGGAAATAGACGTCCTCGGGAGCGGCAAAGCGCTCGCTGCGACGTGCAGATTGCGCGGAACGAAGTGATAGGAAGCATAAGCGGCGATCGCCAACGGGGCCAGCAACAGCCAGTGCGGCAAGAATCCGCTGATGAAATAGAACCCGAGATCGCCGAACACGGCGCCGCGGGGCGCCAGGCGCCGTTTCGCGGCGAACAAGAACTCGAGCGGCGCGAAGATCGCGCAGAGCAGGATCAGCCAGACACAATGGCGCAGCAGCTCTCTGGGGAGCCCATGCGCGAACACCTGACCGAGAAAATCAAACAACGACGAACTCCGCGTCGCGCCAAGCCATCAAGATCGGCCCGGCCAAGCGCGCCGAGCCGATCTTGAATTGCGGGATAGCGAACTCAGCCGGCCGTCGCGGGACGACGACGGCGGCGGCCGATCATGCCCAGGCCGGCGAAGCCAAGGCCGACCATCGCCCATGTCGCAGGCTCCGGCACTCCGGTCGGAGGGGCGAAGGAATTCACGCCGGTCAGAAACGCCATCGGCGGCAGGTTGGTCGTGTTGCCGTTGTCGCCCCAGGCGAGGAAGCTCAACGTCTCGGTCGTCGCGTGGGCGGTCAGTTCCACCGATGTCTGTTGCCAGTCGACCAGACCTTCGCTCGGGACATTCATCAGCGCCGAGGCCGCGATGGACGCGTTCGGATCACTGTCAACATAGACGCAGGTCGTGCCGCAGCTGCTGTTGGGCGTTCCCGGCGAACTTGCTTCCGCACTGTAAAGGAAAGATCCCACCGCGCCGAGCGCGACGATCCACTGGTTGGTGGTGGCGCCGGAGTACCCGGTTTGCTGGCTGGCGGCCTGGTAGAAGGTCAGCGAATAGGTATCGCCGGGGGTGAGACCCATGACGCTTGCGTATGAAAATCCGCTTTCGTAATAGGGGTTTCCATCCGCCTGGACGTAATTGTAGTTCCCGAGCGACGCAATCACCGATGGCGCTTGCCAGGTGCTGTTGGGGCCGTTGGTCGCGTTGTTGCCGGCCGAAGTCCCGGCGATGAAGACGAGGCCGTTGCCGCCCGTCCATCCTGTCGGATTGACGCTTGTAAAGTAACTCTTCGGTGCAGAACCTGTGTAATTGCTAAAATCGAGATTTGACAGGCCAGGCAGAGGCGTCGCTTGCGCGAAATTTGCAGTAAGCGTGACAGTCAACGTGGTAGAAGCCAAGAGATACCGTCTAATATCGCTGCCATTCATGGCGAACTCTCCAAAGTTGGATTGTTTACAGCCAGAGTGCGTAGAACGTCGAAAGCTGACGAGTCCCTAACCGGTTTTGAAGTGGAGCGGCTTAACCTGCACCGACGCGGTAAATAACCAGGACCAGAAGCCCGTGGAAGTCGCGCCTGTACTGCAGGCTGCTGACTCCGCTTAAGCACCCAATGTAACGCGTAAAATATGGTTAGGTTAGTTATGTTGACGTGCTTAACTATCCCTGTCAACCGGCCAAGTTCTTCAAATGCCCGTGATAAAATGGGCGGCCGAAATTCACTCGTTCGCCAAGATGGACTTGGACGATCGCTTCTCCATTGGGGCTAAACTGTGTCTTACGCGCGGCGACCGAAGGATTACGCCCTGAGGGAGAGCGTTCATTGCACGCGACGCGGTTGACGCGTCCGCCAAGGCGGTGCGCTTAAAGCGTCAGCCGCTTTCCCACCGCGCTGTGCACGAACGCCTGATCGAAGCGCGCCGCCAGGGCGCCGATCGCGCGCCAACCGGTGCAATGGCCGGCGACGACCACCTTGGGATCGAAGCCGCCGAGGTCGTCGACCGTCTGGGGGATGATGGCCTCGGTCGCTCCGGAGAGATGAAACCCGCCCATCACGCCGTACAACGGGACGTCGGGAAACCGGGCGCACGCCGCCGTCAGCACGTTGATGAGGCCGGCGTGCGAGCAGGCGGTGAACACGAACAGTCCCTTGCCGGCGATATTCACCGCGACAAAGCGCTCGTCGAGGACGAGTTCATCCGGCTCCCAGACGCCGTCGGCATTCAGCCGATGTTGGCCGGGCAGACCGCGCTCGTACGCCGTCACCCGCGGAATCTCGCCGCTGATGTAAAACGAGCCATCGAGGATGACCTGCTCCTCCACGGTCGAGACCACGGCGGCGCCGTTGGCTGCGAGCGACGCGAGGCTGGGCACGTCCTCCACCGGCATCATCCGGCTGTCGGGCAATTTCATCGCGCGCCTGTCGAACATGCCGGGGTGCATGTAGGTCGGAATCGCCTTGCCGCCGTTGGCGACATTCATCATCTGCAAGGCTTGCGGCATGGCCCCGGCGTGGTCCCAATGTCCGTGCGAGAGCGCCATGGCCTCGATCGACGCGAAATCGACGCCGAGCCGTACGGCGTTGCGTTCGAACACCCAGGCGTCCGGGCCGGTGTCGAAGAGCATCGTCTGCGACTGCGCGCCTCGGCGGGCGGTGATCAGGCATGAAAGCCCGTGCGCCGCACAGCACAGGCAGGAGCCTCCGAGCTGGCGCATGCCCCGCCGTAGCCGCCCCGCGAATTCGGTCTCGACGAAGGGCGGGTTGGACGAAAGACTGTCGGTGACATTGTCGACGATCACGAGAACTTCAAGCGCTTCCACGGCGTCCATGGGCTCACCTCGGCAATGCGGGAACAGGCGTCATCCTCGCCGGAACGGGCTCCGGCGCTCGCCGCGCCGGTCGGATCACTTTGCTTCCGCGTCGAGGTCGTCGCGGTAGCCGAAGCCCGCGCGCAGCGCCACGATCACCGGCACCAGCACCGCGGCGACGATGCCGGCGGCGAAGCCGTTGTTGTAGAGATTGAGGCCGGCGTGCAGCGGGCCGACGGTCAGCGCCGCCGAGGAATGGACCAGGCCGGCGACGATCCCCCAGCCGAAGCCGAAGCGTCCGGCGATCGGAGCGAGCGAGGTGCCGAACAGCGCCGCGAGCGCGAGCGACGGATCGGCGGGGCTCGCCGAGCGCAGCAGGGCGCCGAGGGCGACGCCGAGCATGATCGGCAGGATGTTGCGCGGATGTTTGCCGAAGGCGGCGAAGCCGACGATGGTCAGGATCGCGCCGATGGTCGGGCCGTTGAGGTCGGCGCCGGTCGCGAGCACGTAGATCACGCCGACCGCGCCGGCCGCGCCCATGTTGGCCAGCGTCGCGCCGAAGCCGGCGAGCGCGATGAAGTCGGTCGGCGACCGTCCCGGGGCCTTCAGGATCACCGGCAGGCGCGCGAACGCGCCGCGGTCGAAGGCCCAGCCGACCGCGGCCATCGAGCCGAACACGACGACCAGAAAGCCGGTCAGGAGCCCGTTCGCGCCCTTGGTCCAGATGAACACCGGGTTCGGCACGTAGCCGAACGCCTTGTACATCGCGACCAGCACCGTCCCGACCACGCCCGCCGTGAAGCCCATGTTGTAGAGGCTGAAGCCCATGTGGGTGCGAAACAGGTGGGCCGCCGTCGGCGGCAGGATGAAGCCCGCGATCAGTCCGGTCGCCAGCGCGAGCGGGATGCTGACGATAGGGGCGAGGCTGGTCGAGAACAGGATCTCGGAGAAGATCGGCGCCAGCGCGGCGCCGAAGAAGGCGGTGTTGAGATGGGCGCGGAACGGTTCGCCGCGAAATCGCGCGTAGAGCGCGACGCCCGCGATGATCGGCCAGACGTTGAGCAGGTTCTTGCCGAACAGGCCGAAGCCGAGCACGAGGAACAGGCAGGCGACGGCCGCGCCGGTCATCTTCGCGCCGGCGCGCCAGTAGACGGCTGACGCGGCGAGGGTGAGCAGCCCGGCGCTGACGCATCCGCCGCCGATTCCCCCGACGCCGAAATAGTCGGTCAAGAGCGCGTCGCGGGTGGTGAGGATCGCGACGAGACCGCGCACGACGTCTCCGGCCGGCTCGACCAGGAAGCCGAACAGGACGAACGCCGCGGCGTAGGCGGCGACGACGGCGAGGATGGCGCGGTCGGACGCCTGCGGCGGCGCGCTGTCGGTCGACATCGGTTTCCCTCCCAAGCGGCGTCTCGCCCTTCAGAACCGGCGGCTGAGAAACGGCGATCCGGCGAGGCCGAAGCGCCACGGCGTCTCGACGCCCCGGGTAATGCCGATGCGCGGGCCGCAGGCGACCTCTCCGCGCCGTCCCGACCCGGTCAGGGCGAACGGCGGCCGGTCGAGCGGTAGGCCGTCGTGCGCCGCCCGGGAGATCGCCAGGGCCTGACAGACGCGCCCCGGTCCGGCGCACAGCTTGCGCGGATCGTCGGTTCCGCGTCTCGACGACATGATCTCGATTCCGTCGGTCGGCTCGAGCGCCCGGATCAGCACCGCCGCTCCGGGTTCCGGGCCGCTGACGAGGTTGAGGCACCAGTGGATGCCGTAGCTGCGATAGACGTAGGCGTGGCCCGGATCCCCGAACATGGCGGCGTTGCCGGCTCTCGGCCCGCGGAACGAGTGCGATGCGGGATCGGCGCGGTCGTAGGCTTCGACCTCGACGATGATTCCGCCGACCCGGTCGACGGTCAGGCGCACGCCGATCAGATCGCGCGCGACCTCGACCACCGGCCGGCGGAAGAAGTCCGCGTCGAGATCCTTGGACCCGGACGGCGGGATCGCGAGCGCCGGCGCCGCCGTCATACGACGTGATCGGGCGCCAGGGCGCACGCGATGTCCGGATCGGTCTCGACCTGCACCGTCGAATGGCCGATGCGGAAGCGTGCGGCGAGTTCAGCGGACAGGGCGTGCAGGAACGGATCGCCCGGGTGGCCGTCCGGCATCACCAGGTGGCAGGTGAGCGCCGTCTCGGTCGTGCTGATCGGCCAGACGTGCAGATCGTGGACGGTCGCAACGCCCGGCCGCGAGGCGAGGAACGCGCGCACCGCCGCGGGATCGACCGCGGCCGGGACCGCCGCCATCGACATGCCGAGCGAGTCCCGCAACAGGCCCCAGGTTCCGGCGACGATGATCAGGTTGACCACCAGGCTGGTCAGCGGATCGAGCCACAGCCAGCCGGTCAGGGTGATGACCAGTCCGGCGACCACGACCCCGGCGGAGATGAGCGCGTCGGAGGCCATGTGCAGAAAGGCGCCGCGCAGGTTGATGTCGTTCTTCCGGCCGGAGGCGAACAGCCAGGCGGTCACTCCGTTGACCGCAATGCCGATAGCGGCGACGACCATGACCGTGCCGCCGGCGACCGGTTTTGGGTCGCCGAACCGCAGGATCGCTTCCCACGAGATCGCCCCGACGGTCAGCAGAAGGAAGATCGCGTTGAACAGCGCCGCGAGAATCGAGGACGCGCGCAGTCCGTAGGTGTAGCGGGCCGAGGGCACGCGCTTGACCAGAACGCTCGCAAGCCATGCGGCCGCGAGGCCCAGCACGTCGCCGAGATTGTGGCCGGCGTCGGAGAGGAGGGCGACCGAGCCGGCGATCAGGCCGTAGGCCGCCTCGATCGCGACGAATCCGACGTTCAGTCCGATGCCGATCGCGAAGGCGGCGCCGAAATCGGCGGGGGCGTGCGCGTGGCTGTGATCATGGCCGCCGTGATCGTGATCGTGTTCATGATCGTGATCGTCGTGATCCATTCCCCGCTCCCTTCGGCAAGTTCAGGGATTTCCCGCCACCGCGTCGTCGAGCCGGGCGTCGGCGATGCCGTAGGGCTCGACATGCGCGGTCGCCTCGACCACTCCGGGCAGCAGGCGCTGAACGGCGATTTCGGTCGCATCGCCGATCGCGTGGCCGACGTCGACCGTCAGTCCCGGGTCGACCTCCAGATGGTACTCGACAAAGGTGCGGTCGCCGGAGAAACGCGTGCGCAGATCGTGGATGTCGCGCACGCCGGCGCAGCCGAGCACGGCGTCCTTGATTCTTTCCCGCTCGTCGGGGGGCAGTTCGCGGTCGAGCAGCTGCTCGAGCGCCTCGCCGACGATGGAATAGGCGTTCCAGAGCATGTAGCCGGAGATGGCGAGAGCGAAGGCCGGGTCGGCGCGGGTCCAGCCGGTGACTTGCGTCACGCCGAGCGCGACGAGCACGGCGGAGTTGACCGCGACGTCGGTCAAATAATGCGCCCGATCCGCGGCGATCGCGGTCGAGCCCGTCTGCTCCACCACCCAGCTTTGCATCGCCACCAGGCCGCAGGCGGCGAGCAGGCTGCCCGCGATCAGCACCACGCCGACCTCGAGCGCCTCGAGCGGAATCGGAAAGACGAGGCGCTGGACCGACTCGAATGCGAGAACGAAGGCGGCGCCGGCGAGGAAGGTCGCCTGGGTGAAGGCGGCGACCGCCTCGCTCTTGCCGTGGCCGAAGCGGTGATCGTGGTCCGGCGGCCGTTGCGCATAACGGACGCCGACGAGGGTGACGAAGCTCGCTCCGGCGTCGACGAGCGAGTCGACGGCCGAGGCCATCAGCGCCATCGACCCGGTGACCAGCCAGCCTGTGAGCTTGACCGCCGTCAGGACGAAGGCCGCCGCAAGGGTGACCTGCGCCGACAGGTTCTTGAGCCGGTGCGCCCGATCGGCGCTGGTGAGGTCGGAAGCAGGCCGTCTCATGCGCGGCGCCGGCGCGGGACGCGCCGGCCTTTCTCGTGTTGGCGGGCCCCGACTGAAAGCAGCCCGCGGCGCCGATGGCAAGTCCGTCGTGTTCGGCGCCGCGGGGTCGTTCGGCCGCTGCGACGCCGCGGTTCCTCAAGGACAGGCGTCCCAGAAGCCCTGAGTGCGGCTCGGGTCGGTGTAGTACCAGCACAGACCCGGCTGGGGCGGGGGCGGGGCCCAGGCCGCCGCCGCGGCGGCCGTGGCGAACCCGATCGCGGCTCCGGCCGCGATGGCGCCGCCGGGCGCCCAGCGATACCAGCC
>CAMFKX010000115.1 GCA_945957375.1 uncultured Roseiarcus sp. | reverse complement strand
GCGCCAGGCCGCGCATCACGTCGTAATCCTCGATCACGAACGGGCCCGAGGGCTGCGGCGGCGGCGGGCCCTGATCGGCGAAGCCGTAGATCGGTTGCTGAACGTAAAAGCCCTCCTCGGCCGGCGGCGGCGGCAAATCCGCGAATTCCTCCGGCGCGAAATCGCCCGGGGGCATGAACGCCGCCGACAGCGCTTGGAGCCGCCGGCGCGCGTCGGCGACATGCGGTCCGGTCGGATAGGCGCGCAGATAGGTCCAGTAGGCGCGCGGCGTGTCGGCGTCGCGCGAGCGCCGCCAGTAGGTCGCCTCGCGGCGCGCGGCGAGCATCGCGCGAATCCGGCGCGCCTGATCCGAGCGGGGATATGCGGCGAGGAAATCGCGATAACCGGCGATCGTGTCCCGGGCGAGCGCCGCGGCGTAGGCGTCGTCGACCGAATAGCTGGCGATCGGGGCGTCCGGGCGCACGGCGGCGACCGGCGGCGGCGGCGCGTCCGGGGCGCGGGCGAATACGAAGAACGGCGCGCCGAGCTTCGAGACGCTCCACGGCAGAAGGGCGCCCTGCGTCTCCTGGTTGACCAGCACGCGCGCCTGGTCGAACGCCTCCGCGATGTCGAGGCCGCCCTGCCGGATCGCGCCCGCGAGCGCCCTGCCGTAGACGCCGTACGGTCCCTGTTCGTCGCCGGCGAGCGTGCCCGGGCTGGCGTTGAAGGCGAGCAACACGCCGGGCTCCGGGTCGACCAACGCGAGGCCGGGCGCGAGCGGCGGTCCCTCGCTCGCATACGGGCCGGCGCGGGCGGCGTCGAGCACGACGACGCGCGCTTCGCCCGGCAGGGTCGCGAGCGCATGGGTGAAATCGCTGATGCGGATCGCCTCGATCGGCACGTCGGCGTCGCGCCGGATCCGCGCGTCGATCGGGACGAAATAGTTATCGCCGCCGTACTGGACGCCGCGGCCGGCGAGATAGACGAAGGCCTGCATGTCCGGCCCGGCCGCCGCCGCCCGGTCGAGGAAGTCGCGCAGCGCGGTGCGCAAGGAGGGACCGTCGAGGTCGCGCGCCCCGACCACGTCGAATCCGGCCTCTTGCAAGGTCTGCGCGACGAGGCCAGCGTCGTTGGCGGTGGTCGCCAGCGCCTTGTCGGGATAGGTCTGCTCGCCGATCACCAGGGCGATGCGCGGATTGGCCGCCGGCTGCTGCGCGAAGGCCGGCAGGGCGAGCGCGACGAGGCACAGGGCCAGCAGGGCGGCAAGATTTCGCGTCTTCGTCATGGCTGGCCGGCCCTCTCCCGTCACCCGCAGGTCGGAGCAGCGGTTAGCGGCGGAAGGTGTCCGAAGCGTGGTCGCGGCCGGGCGGCCGTGGATCACCGCGAATCGCGGACCATGGCCTCGAGCTTGCGCCACGCCTCGGGGACCGGCACGACGCATTCGATCAGCCGCGGCCCCGGTTCGGCGAGGGCCGTCGCGAGCAGCGCATGGAACGCTTCGGCGGTCTCGGCCCGATCGGCCCGGACGCCGAGCCCGCTCGCGGTCGCGACCCAGTCGACGGCGGGATTGGCGAGGCTCAGCATCGATTCCATCCGGGCGTTCATGTCCTTCTCGCGCACCCGCGCCAGCTCGAGCCCGAGGATGTTGTAGCGATCGTTGCGCAGGAGGACGATGACGACGTCGGCCTTTTCGCGCGCCATGGTCCACAGCGCCGGCAGGCTGTAGAGGCCGCTGCCGTCGGCCTGCACGAGCACGACCTTGCGGTCCGGGCAGGCGATCGCCGCGCCGAGCGCGAGCGGCATGCCGCCGCCGATCGCCCCGCCGTTGAGCGGGTTGAGGTAGTCGTGGCGGCGCGCGCCGCGGGCGGCGGCCATGATTTCCGGACCGTTGGTGGCGGCCTCGTCGACGAGGATGGCGTTCTCGGGCAGCAGCAGCGTCAACGAAACGCCGATCGCCGCCGCCGTCAGCGGCCCGCTCGCGGGCGTGAGCGAGGCCCGCGCCTGACGCGGGACGTCCGCGCCTTCGGCGCCCAACGCCCGCGCAAGACGGTCGAGCGCGTCAGCGAGATCCTGCTCCACGGGCGCCATCTCGAAGAGTTCGCAGCCCGGAGGGCTCTTCAGCGCCGGCTTGCCGCGATAGGCGAAGGTCGCCACCGGCTGGAGCGCGCCGACGAACACCAGCTGCTCGAAATCCTTCAGGAACCTCGCCGCCATCTCGAACTCGTAGGGGATCGGCGTGAGCAGCGGAGCGCCTTCGCCGCGCGCGAGACGGCTCGAGGCGAAGGTTTCGCCGAGCAGCGCGGCGCCGGACTTCGCCGCAATGCGCGCCGCCGTTTCCAGCGCGTCGCCGTGCTGCGCGGTATTGCCGAGCACCAGCCCGGTCTTCCTGCCGTTGGTCAGCAGGCGACGGGCGTGATCGATCGCCTCCGCGGCGGCTTCGGGCCGCGGCCGGGCCTGGGCCGCCGGCGGCGGGTTGGCCGCTTCCCAGTGGCGATTGGTCGGCGCGATGATCGTGCAGACCCTGCCGGTCCTGGCGAGCGCGGCGGCCTCCGCCCCGAGGGCGCCGAGCTCGGAGGCGCTGCGCGCTTCCTGCGCCCAGTGCGAAACGACGCGGGCGATATCGACGATCCGGCCGTTGACGAATTCGTGCTCGGGATAGTTCGGCTGGTGATAGGAGGCGTTGGCGCCGACGACGTTGACGAGCGGCGTGTTGGCGCGGGCGGCGTTGTGCATCATCGCCATGCCGTTGGCGAAGCCGCTGCCGACATGCAGCAGGGTGAAGGCCGGGGCGCCCTTCATGCGCCCGTAGCCGTCCGCGGCCCCGGTCACGACGTCTTCCTGAAGGCACAGGATCGGCCGCACCGCGTCCGACAGCCCCATCTCGTAGACGAGCTGCATTTCCGAGGTGCCGGGATTGGCGAAGCAGGTGGTGACGCCCGCCTCGACCAGAGCCGCGAAGAGCGATTGGGCGCCGTTCATGGGGATATCCAATCCTGACCGCGTATTGGCGAGCTACTCCGCCGGACCGATCGTCAGCGCGATCGTCCCGACGCCCTCGATCTTGCCCTCGAGCCGGTCGCCGGGCTTCACCGGGCCGACGCCTTCGGGCGTGCCGGTGAAGATCAGGTCGCCCGGGGCGAGGTGATAGAAGTGCGACAGATCGGCGATGATCTCGCGCACGCCCCAGATCAACTGACTCAAGTCCGATTTCTGCCGGACTTCGCCGTTGACGGCGAGCTTGATCACGCCGCGCTCGAGCGCCACGCCGGGCATCGGGACGATCTCCGAGACGACGGCGGCGTTCTCGAAGTCCTTGCCGAGGTCCCACGGCCGGCCCTTGTCGCGCGCGGCGAGCTGGAGATCGCGCCGGGTCATGTCGAGGCCGCAGGCGTAGCCGTAGACGAGGTCGTGCGCCTGTTCGGGCGCGACGCGGAAGCCCGGCGCGCCGATCGCGACGACCAGCTCCATCTCGTGGTGAAAGTTCTTCGTCTCGGGCGGGTAGGGGATGGCCGCGCCCGATTGGACCAGCGCCCGCGCCGACTTGGTGAAATAGAACGGCCGGTCGCCGGCGCTCTTCTCGACCGCAGCATGGCCCATTTCGGCGGCGTGGGCGGCGTAGTTGCGCCCGACGCAGAAGATGCGGTTGACCGCGGCGCGCTCGGCGAGCCCGCGGACGGGCGCCGTGACGGGCGCGGGGGGCGCCCAGAGGGTGGTTTGCGGCATGGTCCTCTCGAGGGTTCTTGTTCGCGCCTCATAGCACAGGCCCCGGCGCGTTTGTGGCGTCGGTGTGGGAAGCCGCCACAATCCGGTCCGAATTCGTCTTCATCGTTTCGACGGCCGGGGAGCAGCTCCGCCGCATGGTCCGGAATAAGCAGCGCCTCATGGTCGAAAGCTCCGCTTCCGCAATCCCTGCGCGAGCCGCCGCGGCGGTCGCCTTCGCCCTTGCGCTCGCCGGCTGCAACGCGAAGAACGCCTACGTCCCGCCGCCGCCGGCGAAGGTGGTGGTGGCGCAGCCGGTCGAGCAACCGGCGACGCTCTATTTCGAGCTGACCGGCAACACCGCGCCGTTCAATTCCGTCGATCTCGTCGCCCGCGTGCAGGGCTACCTGAAGTCGGTCGACTACAAGGACGGGGCGATGGTGACGAAGGGGACGAAACTCTTCGGCATCGAGCAGGACCAGTATCGGGCGCAGCTCGACCAGGCGAATGCGGCGCTCGCTACCGCCGAAGCGCAGCAGGCCTACAATCAGGCCGAGTATCAACGCCAGTCCACGCTCGGCCGCCAGGACTTCGCCTCGCAGGCGACGGTGCAGCAGTCGAAGTCGAACCTCGAGCAATCCAGCGCCTCGATCCAGAACGCCAAGGCCGCGATCGAACTCGCCAACATCAACCTCGGCTACACCGACGTGCGCGCGCCGTTCGACGGCATCGCCACCCATCACCTGGTCGACGCCGGGGCGCTGGTCGGCGTCGGCGGACCGACCAAGCTCGCCACGGTCGTCCAGACCGACCCGATGTACGTCTATTTCAGCCTGAGCGAGCCGCAGGTGCTCCAGATCAAGGAGAGCAACGCCAAGGCTGGGATCCCGTTCCGGACGACCGACCTCTCGACCATCCCGGTCGAGATCGGCCTCCAGGGCGAGGACGGCTATCCCCACAAGGGGCACATGGACTACGCCTCGCCGCAGGTCGATCAATCCACCGGCACGCTGCTCGTGCGCGCGGTGTTCGAAAACAAGGACCAGATCCTGCTTCCCGGTCTGTTCGTGCGCGTCCGCACGCCGATCCGGCGGCTGGAGAAGGCGCTGCTCACCTCGAACGACGCGATCGGGACCGCTCAGGAAGGCTCCTACGTCCTGGTCGTCGGACCGGACAATGTGGTCCAGCGCAAGGTCGTGCGAACCGGCGAGCGGCAAGGGCAGCTGCGCATCGTCGAATCCGGGCTCGATCCGAATGACTGGGTGGTGACCGAGGGGCTCCAGCGCGCCTTTCCCGGCGCGAAGGTCGATCCGCAGAAGGCGAAGCTCGCGTCGCTCGATCCGAACGGCGCCGCCGGCGGTCCGCGTCAGGCTCCCGCGCAATGAGCGCGACAAGTCGCGCCGGCGCGATCTCCCGCTTCTTCATCGAGCGGCCGGTGCTGTCGAACGTGATCGCGCTGGTGGTGGTGCTGATCGGACTGGTCGCGCTGTTCCAGTTGCCGAGCGCGCAATATCCCAACGTCGTGCCGCCGACGGTTCAGGTGACGACGCGCTATCCCGGCGCCAGCGCCCGCACCGTCGCCGAAGCCATCGCACTGCCGATCGAGCAGAACGTCAACGGCGTCGAGAACATGATCTACATGCAATCGACCAGCGCCGACGACGGCACCTATGCGCTGGCGGTCACGTTCGCGATCGGCACGGACCCCGACAAGGCGCAGATCCTGGTGCAGAACCGGGTCAGCGCCGCCATCTCCTCGCTGCCGCAGGAGGTGCAGATCCAGGGCGTGACGACCAAGAAGCAATCGACGTCGATTCTCGAATTCGTCGCCATGGTCTCGCCGGACAGCCGCTTCGACAGCCTGTTCCTCTCGAATTACGCCGTCATCAACGTCCAGGACGAGCTTCGCCGGCTCGACGGCGTGGGCGACGTGACCGTGCTCGGCGCCGGCCAGTACGCGATGCGCGTCTGGCTCAACCCCGACCTCTTGCAGGCGCGCGGCCTGACCCCGCAGGACGTGATCTCGGTCATCCGGCAGCAGAGCCAGGAAGCCACGGCCGGCCAGGTCGGCGCGCCGCCCGCGCCGAAGGGCCAGGACTTCCAGTACACGCTCAATCTGAAGGGTCGGCTCGACGATCCGGCCGAATTCGAGAACATCGTCGTCAAGGTCGATCCCGCCAACGGCGGCCAGATCACCCGGGTGCGCGACGTCGGCCGGGTCGAACTCGGCGCCCAGACCTACAGCAATTCCTTCAATCTCGACGGCAAGCCCGCCGCCGGCATCGCGGTGTCGCTGCTGCCGGAAGCCAACGCCATCGCGGTCGCGAGCGAAGTGAAGGCCAAGATGGACGCGCTCGCGACCAGCTTCCCGGAAGGTCTGACCTACGTCATCCCTTACGACACGACGAAATTCGTGCGCGCGGCGATCTACGAAGTCTACCGCACGCTGATCGAGGCGGCGATCCTGGTGCTGATCGTCATTCTCGTCTTCCTGCAGGACTGGCGGGCGATGCTCGTGCCGGCGACGACGGTGCCGGTCACGCTGATCGGAGCCTTCGCCGCGATGGCGGCGCTCGGCTTCTCGATCAACCTGCCGACCCTGTTCGCGCTCGTGCTCGCCATCGGCATCGTGGTCGACGACGCCATCGTCATCGTCGAGGGCGTCGCCCGCTATATCGAGGAGGGCCTGCCCGGCCGCGAAGCGGCGGAGCGGGCGATGGACGATCTGACCGGGCCGGTGCTCGGCATCACGCTCGTGCTCATGGCGGTATTCGTTCCGGCGGCGTTCCTGCCGGGCTTCACCGGACAGCTCTACCGCCAGTTCGCCCTCGTGATCGCGTCGACCGCCTTCATCAGCGCGATCAACGCGCTGACCCTCAAGCCGACGCAGTCGGCGCTGTGGCTCAGGCGTCCGAAGCCGGTCGCCGAGCGCAACATCTTCGCCCGCGGCTTCGAACGCGCTTACGGGGCGGTCGAGGGCGGATACGCCCGGCTGATCGGTGCGATGACCCGGCGCGCGCCGGCCATGGTGGTGCTGGCGCTCGCCCTGGTCGGGGTCGCCATCTACGGCCTGACCCGCATTCCGACCGCCTTCCTGCCGACGGAGGACCAGGGCTATCTGATCGTGCCGGCGCAATTGCCCGACGGCGCCGCGAAGGAGCGCACCGACGCCGCGCTGGCCAAGATCGCCAAGATCGCTGGCGACGTGCCCGGGGTCGAGCACGTCGTCACCGTCAGCGGCATTTCGGTTCTCGACAACCGCGCAAGCCTCGCCAACGCCGGCGTGGCCTTCGTGGTGCTGAAGGACTGGGACGAGCGGCTGAAGCAAAAAGGCCAGGACGCGCGCACCATCGCGCAGCGGCTGATGGGCGGCC
Source organism: uncultured Roseiarcus sp. (assembly GCA_945957375.1). GTDB lineage: Bacteria > Pseudomonadota > Alphaproteobacteria > Rhizobiales > Beijerinckiaceae > Roseiarcus. The sequence continues at coordinate 8,224 of CAMFKX010000115.1, read as the reverse complement.
TGCAGGGCGTGCCAGAGGCGATCGCCTTCGCCGTGCCGCCGCCGCCGATCCAGGGCATTGGCAACGTCGGCGGCTTCACCATGCAGGTCGAGCTGCGCAACGGCAATTTCGACTACGCCCTGCTGCAGAGCCTCGCCAACGCCGTGGTCGCCAACGGCAACGCGCAATCCTCGCTGTCCCGGCTCGCCACCACCTATCGCGCCGGAGCGCCGCAGTTCTATGTCTCGGTCGACCGGCTCAAGGCCGAGCGGATCGGCGTCACGGTCGGGCAGGTGTTTTCGGCGCTCTCGGGCTATGTCGGCGCGGGCTATGTCTCGCAGTTCAACAAGTTCGGCCACGTCTTCCAGATCTACGCCCAGGCCGAGCCCGGCTACCGCGCCTCCGCCGCCGACATCCGCAATCTCAAGGTCAAGGCCGGCGACGGAACGATGACGCCGATCGGCACCGTGACCGAAATCACCGAGGTGCAGGGACCGCCGCTCGTCAGCCTCTACAATCTCTATCCGACCGCGACCGTGATCGGCAGTCCGGCCGAGGGGTTCAGCTCGGGGCAGGCGCTCGACATCATGGACCAGATCGCCAAGCAGACCCTGCCCAACGGGGCCGGCTACGACTGGACCGCGATGTCGTTCCAGGAGAAGCAGGTCGGAAACCAGATTTATTACGTGTTCGGCCTAGCGCTGCTGCTCGTCTATCTCGTGCTCGCCGGCCAGTACGAGAGCTGGATCCTGCCGCTCGCGGTGATCCTCGGCGTGCCGCTGGCGCTGCTCGGCACGGTCGCGGCGCTGATGTATCTCCGCTCCGCCGACGTCTTCTACAGTCAGATCGGCGTCGCCGCGACCAACCTCTATACCCAGATCGGCCTCATCCTCCTGATCGCGCTCGGCAGCAAGAACGCGATCCTGATCGTCGAATACGCGCGCCAGCGCCGCGCCGAGGGGCTGGAGGTCGCCAAGGCGGCGGTCGAGGGCGCGCGTCTGCGCTTCCGCCCGATCATCATGACCTCGTTCGCCTTCATCCTCGGCGTCCTGCCGCTGGTGCTCGCCACCGGCGCGGGGGCCGCGGCGCGGTTCTCGATCGGCATCGCGGTGTTCTACGGCATGATCGCCTCGACCTGCCTCGTGGTGGTGTTCGTGCCGTCATTCTACGTGGTGATGCAGCGGCTCGACGAACGATGGACGAGGCGGGCCGAGGCGCCGAAGGCGGCCGAGGCGACGCCCGCGGTCGAATGAGAGGGCTGCTATTCATCGGAATGTCAGTCGCTCCGTTCCGCGACCCTGCGGCTCTGGACGCCACTTTTTCGCGGGCATGACACGCGGAGAGATTTAAGAAAATGAAAGCCATCGGCTTCCTCTCGTTCGGCCACTGGACCCCCTCGCCGCAGTCGGCGACCCGCTCGGCGGCGGACGCGCTGCTGCAATCGATCGACCTCGCGGTCGCCGCAGAAGAGCTCGGCGCCGACGGCGCCTATTTCCGCGTCCATCACTTCGCCCGCCAGCTCGCTTCGCCCTTCCCGCTGCTCGCCGCGGTCGGGGCGAAGACGAAGCGGATCGAGATCGGCACCGCGGTCATCGACATGCGCTACGAGAACCCGCTCTACATGGTCGAGGACGCCGGCGCGGCGGACCTCATCGCCGGCGGGCGCCTGCAGCTCGGGATCAGCCGCGGCTCGCCCGAGCAGGTGATCGACGGCTGGCGCTATTTCGGCTACCGCCCGGCCGAGGGGCAGAGCGACGCCGACATGGGCCGCCGCCACGCCGAAGCGTTCCTCAACCGGCTCGGCGGCGAAGGCTTCGCCGAGCCCAATCCGCGGCCGATGTTTCCCAATCCGCCGGGGCTTCTGCGGCTCGAACCGTGGTCGCCGACGTTGCGCGAGAGAATCTGGTGGGGCGCGGGCTCGAACGCGACCGCCGTCTGGGCGGCGAAGCTCGGCATGAACCTGCAGAGCTCGACCCTCAAGAACGACGAGACCGGCGAGCCCTTCCATATCCAGCAGGCGAAGCAGATCCGCGCCTATCGCGCGGCCTGGACCGAGGCCGGCCACAAGCGCGCGCCGCGCGTCTCGGTCAGCCGCAGCATCTTCGCCCTCGTCGACGACCGCGACCGCGCCTTTTTCGGCGGCCGCAGCGACGCCGACCAGATCGGCCAAATCGATGAGAATACCCGCGCGATCTTCGGCCGCAGCTACGCCGCCGAGCCCGACCGGCTGATCGAGGACCTGCGCAGCGACGAGGCGGTCGCCGAGGCCGACACGCTGCTGCTCACCGTCCCCAACCAGCTCGGAGTCGACTACAACGCCCATGTGATCGAGGCGATCCTGACCCATGTCGCGCCGGCGCTCGGCTGGCGCTGAGGCTGGGCGATGTCGAATCGGGCGAAGAACATTCGCTCGGACCACAGGAAACGGTGCAGATGCGCTGCGCAGGAAAGCTGTTTAAATCGGTGCACTCCGCCCAAAACGGGCGACGCAATGCCAGCACCATTTCGCCAGTTGATCATCCATGCCTGCGAGACGCGCCTCACCGATCTGTCGCGGCGTGACGACGCCATTGGCCGCCATCGCAGCGAGCGGATCTGCGACCGCCTCCCCCCGATAGTGAACGCAGTTACCAATTTGGCGGATCGAAAGTATGAAGCCGTCGTGCCACTCCATTGCGCATGGGAGGCGATGGGCCACGTCTTCGACGTGCGTGCCGCGATAGCAAGAGTCCAGCACGACCGCCTCAACGTCTTCGGCGATTCGCAAGGGCCCGTGGATCTGCGCTTCGACATAATCGTCAAGAAGCTCCAGACCAAACGGGTTCTTTGACGCCATCTCCACCAACATCATCCGATCCGCGACACCGAAATGCGCTGGATGCAGATGACTGTCGGGGTAACAGAACGTGGTCCGGGCGAGCACAGTCGGATGGAGCCGCAAATGGCACGAGCCGAACCGTCGAGAACCGCCGACGGGGTCGGAAAGATAGTTCAAGGCGCCGTATTTCGGACGCTGCGATGGAGCGGCGTTGTCATAGGCGCCCCCGAACACTCGGCTTTCCCATTGCCAGCGATCGCCGCCGCGATAAGCGGTCAAACCTCCGTTGCTCGTCCCGGTCTCGAACTGTGACCGATACAGGCCCTCCCGGGCAATCGCGGCGATCAGGATCGTTTCCGACGTGACGGCGTCGGGGTGGAAGTTAACGGATACACGAAGACGGGTCGGCAGAGGCCCGCCGAACGATCGATTCCTGACATATTCGACAGCTTGTTCGACGAAATCAGCCATGATCTGAATTATATAAGCTTTCGTCGTAAATGCCGCGACTATTCGATTGTCGACTTCGACCGCGGCGCGCGCCGGGGGCGGGGTCTATCCGGTGACGCTGGGTGGGCGGCGTCACTTGCAACGCCCATGTGATCAGGCGATCCTGACCCACGTCGCCCCGGCGCTCGGCTGGCGGTGAGGGGCTTCCCTTCTCCCATCGGGAGAAGGTGGCCGAAGGCCGGATGAGGGGACGCCGCTTCGACGTTCGAGCGCGGTCCCCGCACCCCCGGCCCCTCTCCCTCCGGGAGAGGGGAGACTGGCCTCAACTCCACCGCTCGCGCCGCTCGATCAGCGAGGCGACCAGCGCCGAGCCGCTGCTCGATCGCCTCCGCCGCAGCATGCGGTTTCGCGAAGAGCTCTTCACAGGGGCTGCGCCAGTTCCAGCACGCGCCGCCTGAATTTCTCGGACAGGAAATCGGGCGTCAGGATCGACACGCGGACGCCAAGCAACTCCTGCGCGGCATGTTCCAGACAAGCGAGCGCGAACAAGGTCGTCTTGTCGGTAGGCTCCACGAGGAGATCGAGGTCGCTGTCCTCAGTATCAGCCCCAATTAAAGCTGAGCCGTAGACGCGTGGATGCTCCACCCCTGACTGGAGCATAAGGTCGCGCAAAGCGACGCGGTGAGCCTGAAGCGCTTCGGACGGCTTCATCTCGAATACTCTTTATTCGCGACGTATTATACGATTGCGCAGCGCGCGCGACAGCTTGAAAAAATCGGACTCGCCGGCCTCAATTCCACCGCCCGCGCCGCGCGATCAGCGAGGCGACCAGCGCCGTCCAGCCGGTCTGGTGCGAGGCGCCGAGGCCCTCGCCGTCGTCGCCGTTGAAATATTCGTAGAACAGAGGGTGTTCGGTCCAGACCGAGCCGGGCTTAAACAGCGCCCCGGCGCCGTCAGCCGGGCGGCGGCCGCTTTCGTCCTTGAGGAAGAGTTTCACCAGCCTCTGCTCGATCGCCTCGGCCGCCGCGCCGAGATGCATGCGCGTCCCCGAGCCGGTCGGGAATTCGACGGTGATCTCGTCGCCGAGTACGCGATAGAGCCCGCGCAGCGACTCGACCGCGAGCAGGTTGAGCGGGAACCAGATCGGTCCGCGCCAGTTGGAGTTGCCGCCGAACAGGGGCGTGGTCGATTCCGCCGGCTCGTAGTCCAGCCGGGCGTCGACGCCGTTGACCCCGAGCACCAGCGGGTGGTCGCGATGGTAGCGCGACAGCGAGCGCAAGCCATAGGGCGAGAGAAATTCGTTCTCGTCGAACATGCGGGTGAGGATCCGCTCGAGCCGCGGCTTGTCGACGAGGCAGATCAGCTCCGTCTGCCCGCCGCGGGTGAAATAGCGCACGAAACCCGTCATCTCCGGCATGTTGTCGATGAACCAGCGCGCCCGGGTGCGGAAGTTCGGCAACTCCTGCCACAGCGCCGCCGGCAACTGGCAGGAGGCGAACACCGGCAGGAGCCCGACCATCGAGCGCGCCCGGACGACGACGGTCGAGCCGTCGGCCTTGCGCAGCCGGTCGTAGAAGAAGCCGTCCTGGTCGTCCCAGAGCTGATTCATCGCCGCGGCGATCGAGGCGAAATGCTCGAAGAACTTGATCGCGATGTCCTCGTAGGAGCGGTCGTGATTGGCGAGGCGCAACGCCATCTCGAGCATGTTGAGGCAATATTTCGCCATCCAGGCGGTGCTGTCGGACTGTTCGAGCACGCCGCCTTCCGGAACCGCCTTCGAACGGTCGAACGGCCCGATGTTGTCGAGGCCGAGGAAGCCGCCCTCGAACACGTTGTCGCCGAGCGCGTCCTTGCGGTTCACCCACCAGGTGAAGTTGATCAGCAGCTTGTGGAAGATGCGGGCGAGGAAATCATAGTCCTTGCCGCCGTCGATGCGGAACACGGTCAGCGCCGCCCAGGCCTGCACCGGCGGGTTCACGTCGGAAAAGTCCCACTCGTAGGCGGGGATCTGGCCGTTGGGATGGGTGTACCATTCGCGGAACAGCAGCAGCATCTGGTGCTTCGCCGCGGCCGCGTCGATCCGGGCGAGCACGACGCAGTGGAAGGCGAGATCCCAGGCGGCGAACCACGGATATTCCCACTTGTCCGGCATCGCGATGATGTCGTGGGCGTTGAGATGGCGCCATTTGGCGTCGCGCCCCATCAAACGCGAAGCGGGCGGCGCCGGCTCGGTCGGGTCGCCGTCGAGCCAGCGCGCGACGCTGAAATGGTAGAACTGCAGGCTCCAGATCATGCCGGCGTAGGCGCGGCGCATGAGGTCGGCGTCCTCGTCGCTGGCCCTCGCCGGCCGCAGCGCCGCGTAGAATTCGTCGGCCTCGCGCGCCCGGGCCGCGAGCGTGGCCTGGAAGGTCTCGCCGAGGTCGGCGTCGCCGCCGACGTCGCCGCGGACGAGCCTCAGCCGCAATTCGACCTCGGCGCCGGGCGCGACGGTCAGCCGATAGCGCGCCGCCATCTTGGTGCCGCGCCGCGCCGGATTGACGGTCGCCGCGCCCGACACGACGTGATCGTTGATCCCGTCCTTCGGATAGGGCGTCGTCGCCGCGCCGCCGTAGAGCAGCGGAAGGTTGGTTTCGTTCTCGCAGAACAGGAGTTCGGGCGCCCGGCCGTCCGGCCCGGGGCCAGCGGCAAGCCGCCAGGAGACGCTCTCGTCGCGCGCGATCGCCAGCGCCTGGTCGGGTCGGGGCGACGGCGCGGCGGCGATTTCGGGGCGCGCGGCGCCCGCGTCCCAGGTCCAGCGGTTGCGCTGCCAGAGGGTCGGCAGCGCGTCGAGCGTGGCGGCCTCCGGCCCCATGTTGCGGATGCGGATGCGGATGCAGAGGTCGAGCGGCGCCGCCTTGGCGTAATCGACAGAGATGCGCCAGAAGCGGTTGTCGTCGAAGACGCCGGTGTCGGCGAGTTCGAACTCGCGGTCCCGGCGGGTCCGGCGGGCGTTCTCCTCCCGCAGGCGGGCGTAGGGAAAGGCCGCCTGCGGGTAGTGGTAGACCCAGCTCAGCCAGGAATAGCTCGGCGTCGCGTCGGCGTACCACCAGTATTCCTTGACGTCCTCGCCATGGTTGCCCTCGGGGCCGGAGAGGCCGAACAGCCGCTCCTTCAGGAACGGATCGCGCCCGTTCCACAGGCTGAGCGCGAAACACAGGGTCTGGCTGCGGTCGCACACGCCCGCGAGCCCGTCCTCGCTCCAGCGGTAGGCGCGCGAGCGCGCGTGTTCGTAAGGAAAATAGCGCCACGCCTCGCCGTCGGCGCTGTAGTCCTCGCGCACGGTTCCCCAGGCCCGTTCGCTGACGAAGGGGCCGATCACCTTCCACTCGCCCGGCTGATCGACCGTGCTCTCGGCCAGGCGCAGGCCCTCGACGGTCTGCTGGAGGGAATCGGAAGGGCTTGGCAAATCTATCCTCCTGCCGTCTCCGGGAGAGACGATGACGCGCCCTTGTCGCCTGACGACCGCGGGCCCGCGCTCCCCTTCTTAGCCGAGATCGGCGGGCTGACTATGCGGGCCGCAGGGTCGCGAGGGAAGCGAGGGCAGGGCGCCGCCGCGGAAGTCTGTTCGCCAACGGAGGGGATTTCAACGCCCGCGCGGAGGGTGCGCGTCCCGCGCACCCGGGGCGGCGGGACGCCGCCCCTCCTCCCAGGACGCGGATATGGCGGCGTTCAGCGGAGGGTGCGCGTCCCGCGCACCCGGGGCGGCGGGACGCCGCCCCTCCGAGGGAGGCGGATATGGCCGCGTCCCGCGGAGGGTGCGCGTCTCGCGCACCCGGGGCGGCGGGACGCCGCCCCTCCCAGGAAGCGGATATGGCCGCGTTCAGCGGAGGGTGCGCGTCCCGCGCACCCGGGGCGGCGGGACGCCGCCCCTCCGAGGGAGGCGGATATGGCCGCGTCCCGCGGAGGGTGCGCGTCTCGCGCACCCGGGGCGGCGGGACGCCGCCCCTCCCAGGAAGCGGATATGGCCGCGTCCGGCGGAGGGCGCCCGTCCCGCGCACCCGGGGCGGCGGGACGCCACCCCTCCGAGGGCGCGCCGACCGCCTTGGGCTTGGGCTCACCCGTCTGATCGCGCCCGCTCGCGCCGGATCTCGATGCCGACCGCGCCGTCGATCACGTCGAGCTTGCGCACGTTGACGCGCACGCTCCGCACCCGGGGATGGAGCAGGGTCGCAGCCGCCACTTCCTCGGCGAGCGTCTCGATGAAGCGAATATGGCCGCGTCCGACGGCGAGGCGAATCGCGTCGAGCATGACGTCGTAGGAGAAGATCTCGCGCAGGTCGTCGGCGCGCGCGACGGTGCGGACGACGGACGCCTCGACGTCGAAGGCGACCCGCTGGGTCGCGTTGCGCTCGAAGTCGTAGGCCCCGATCGACGCTTGAACGACGAAGTCGCGGACGAACACGCAGTCGACGGCGCCGTTGGGGTCGACCGTCCAGCGCGCGTCGTCGGCGTCGGCGTTTTCGCGCGGGATGAGGTCGCGGATCAGCGCGATGCGGCGCGGGTCGAGCGCGGCCTTCGGATCGTGGCCGCGACGCAGCGCGGCGCCGAAGCGCAGCATGTCGGGGCGCACCAGCAGGAGACGGGGCGTGTCCGGGGCTTCGAGCGAGCCGGAGAGGCCGCTGGTCAGCCCTTCGGCGCGACAGTCGGCGCAGAAGCGTTCGAGTTCCGCGACGCCGAGATGGTCGATCAGCCGGCCCGACGCCTTGCGCCCGGTGTCGAGAACCGCGCCCGCGAAACCCAGCGCCCTGAGCTTCGGCAAAAGGTCGAAATCAGGCGCCTCGTCGGCGAGCATCGCCGCGGCGAGGCGGATCGTCCCGGCGATTTCGGCGAAGGCCGCGCCGCAGCGCTCGATCGCCTGCGCGTCCGCCGCGACCTCGATGACGCTCGCCCCCGCCGCGGCGAACCGGCGCGCCGCCTCGCCCAGCTTCGCCGGATCAT
>CAMFKX010000114.1 GCA_945957375.1 uncultured Roseiarcus sp. | reverse complement strand
CCTCCACGGCGGGCGCGCGGGGCGGCGCCCTGGCCGGCCTGTTCGCCGCGTTTTCCGCCGCCCCCAGCCTCGACCGGCTCGGGTACGACCGCCAGACGGCGATCTACGACATCTCCGCGCGCACCGTCTATCTGCCCGACGGCACCAAGCTCGAGGCGCATTCCGGGCTCGGCTACGCGCTCGACGACATCCGCCACGTGAGCGAACGGGCGGTGGGTCCGACCCCTCCCCATCTTTACGAACTGACGATGCGCGAATCCCTGTTCCACGGCGTTCAGGCGATCCGCCTCAATCCCGTCGGCGGGGAGAGCGGAATCTACGGCCGCGCCGGCCTGCTGGCGCACCCCTACATGCTCGGCCCCAACGGCGACTCGAACGGCTGCGTCTCGTTCCGGGACTACGACGCGTTCTTGCGCGCCTATCAGAGCGGACAGGTCCGCAAGCTCGCCGTCGTCACCCGGCTCTGACCGGCGCCCGAGGCTATCGCTCGCTCGCGCGATCGGCTATCGCCACGCACGCGACGCCGGCAGGACGGCTGGCGCAGGGGGAGCAGGCATGTCCGCTTCGCACGGGGGTTCCGGCGCCATCTGGCGCGTCTTCGCGCCGCCGATCGCGGCCATCGTCCTTTTCGGGCTCGCGCACGAGAACGTGATCGACGGCCAGACGGCCTGGGTCGTGGCGCTGTCGGGCGTGCTCCTGCTCGGTTCGGTGTTCGCCGCCGTCCATCACGCCGAGGTCGTGGCGCTCAAGGTCGGCGAACCGTTCGGCTCGGTGCTGCTCGCGCTGTCGGTCACGGTGATCGAGGCCTCGCTCATCGTCACTAACATGCTGTCGGGCGGGGCCGCGGAAAACTCGCTCGCGCGCGATTCGGTGTTCGCGGCGGTGGTGATCGTGCTCAGCGGCATCGTCGGCCTCTGCCTGCTCGTCGGCGGCGCGCGCTATCGGGAGCAGGGCTTCCGCGTCGAAGGGACGGGCTCGGCGCTCAGCGTGCTCGCGACCCTCGCCGTGCTGACCATGGTCATGCCGAACTACACCCTCGCCAAGCTCGGCCCGCAATATTCTCCGACCCAGCTCGTGTTCGTGGGCACGCTGTCGCTCCTGCTCTATTGCGTGTTCGTGTTCGTCCAGTCGGTGCGCCATCGCGACTATTTCCTGCCCGAAGGCTCGAGCGATATCGGCGAGGAGTCGGAGCCGCCGTCGGCCGGCGAGACCGCGGTCAGCGCAATCATGTTGATCGTGTCGCTGCTCGCCGTGGTGCTGCTGGCCGAGACTCTCGCCGAACCGATCGAGCGCGGCATCCACGCAGCGCACCTGCCGCCGTCGTTCCTCGGCGTCGTCATCGCCGCCCTGGTCCTGCTGCCGGAGAGCGTGGCGGCGATCAAGGCGGCTCAGGCCAACCATCTCCAGACCAGCCTCAATCTCGCGATCGGCTCGGCGCTCGCCTGCATCGGCCTGACGATTCCGGTGGTGGCCGGCGTCTCGCTCTATCTCGGGCGCGAACTGACGCTCGGCCTCGACGCGGAGAGCACCGCGATTCTGCTGCTGACGCTGTTCGTGAGTTCGCTCACGCTTGCGACCGGCCGGGCGACCATTCTGCAGGGCGCGGTCCACCTCGTCATTTTCGGGGTGTTTCTCCTCCTCGCCGCCGTTCCGTGAGCCCACGGCGAAATCCACCGACCTCGTCCTGAGGCGCCCCGAAGGGGCCTCGAAGGGATTCCGCCCTGCCCGCGCGGCCGGCGCAGGCTGGCTCTCGGCGCGCAACTCGGCTAAGACCGCGGCGCCTTCGGTCCCGAGCCCGCGTTCGCCTTGCCCTTGCCGTTTCGTCTTCTTGGCGCGCTCGCCGCGCTGGTTCTTTCGGTCCTGCCGTCGTCCGCGGCGGATTGCGCCTTCCGGGCGAGGGCGGCGACGCCCGTCGTTTCCGCGGTCTCCGACTATCGGCCGGCGCTGAAGGCTTGCGTCTCAACCGACGGAGCGCGCGCCATCGCGATCCGCACCATGGCGGTCGGCGGCGAACCGGTCGCGTTGCTCGCCGATCCGGAGGCGCTGACCACCCGTCTCGAACGCCTCGCCTGCTGGACCTGCCGCGAGGCGAGCGAGGACGAACTCGCCGCGACCCGCATGGGCCGGGCGATCGCCGCCTCGGCGGAGGCGCCGGGCGTCGCGCATCGCGGCTTTCTCGAGAACGCCGGGCTGATCCGCGGCGCAACGGCCGGCGCGTTCGTCACCGGCGACCTCTGCCCCAGCCCGCGTCCGCTCGACCGCGGATTTTTCGTCGCGCTCGAAAGGACCGGGGCGCGCGCTCCGGTGGCGCTGTCGATCTCCGGCCTGTGGCTGACCCGTCATCCGGCGGACTTCCGCTGGCTCGCCGCGCAGCGCGACGCGGGCGCGCTCGCCATCGTCTGGGTCGATCACACCTTCACCCATCCCTACCGGCGCAAGGTCCCGGACGCCGCGAACTATCTTCTCAGCGCGCGCGCCGACCCGCAGCGGGAGATCCTCGACACCGAGCGCCTGCTGATCGCCAACGGCGAGACGCCGTCGCTGTTCTTCCGCTTCCCGGGCCTCGTGTCGTCCGACCCGCTGATGAAGACGGTCCGCCGGTTCCACCTGATCACCCTCGGGGCCAACGCCTGGCTCGCGATCGGCCAGAAGCCCGGCCCGGGATCGATCGTGCTGGTCCACCCGAACGGCAACGAGCCGGAGGGGCTGCGACGCTTCGCGACCGCGTTCGCCAAGGGCGCGATCGTCCAGCCGCTCGAGCCGCTGACCGCCGCGCCGCAGTAGCGGGCGACGCTATCGCGGCGACCAGCCCGCGAACGCCCCGCTGTAGCTCTTGGGACGCGGCGGCGCGTAGGTGTTGCGCTTCGACGTCCGGAGGCCGAGGCGCGCGAGCGTCTCCGCGAGGCCGACCGCGCAGGCGACGCCGTCGAGAACCGGCGCGCCGACCTTGCGTTCGAGATCGCGGACGAGATCGGTCATGCCGGCGCATCCGAGGACGATCGCTTCGGCCCCGTCTTCGGCGAGCGCGCGCAGGATCTCGGCCTCGATCGTGCGGCAGGCGTCCGAATCCGGCTCTTCGAGATCGAGGACCGCGACATTGGCCGCGCGCACCCGGGCGCAGCGCGAGGCGAGGCCGTATTTGACGAGGTTCTTTTCGATCGGCGCGATCGAACGCGGCAGCGTGGTCACGACGCTGAACTTGTCGGCGATCAGGCTCGCCATGTGGACCGGCGCGTCGGTCGCGCAGCGGGCGGCTTCGAGTCCGGTGTCGTCGAAGCAGGCGACCACGAAGGCGTCGGCATCGGGCGTCTTGGCGATCTCGTCGAGCAGGCCCGGCACGGCGAAGGCCTCGTCGTAATAGCCCTCGATGCTCGCCGGACCGAAGGTCGGATTGCTCGCCCGGATCTCGACGCCCGGAGACGCCGCGGCCCGCGCCGCCACGGCGATCTTCGCCGTCATCGAAACGGTGGTGTTGGGATTGACGACGCAGATCAGCATGAGAGCGTCCGTTCCGCGCGCGCGAGCAACCCGAGGCGCCCCCTCCCCCCTTGTGGGGGAGGGAAGGGTGGGGGGTCGCGCCGCAATTTTCCAGCCTTGGCGCCGGCTCGCATTTCGCCCTCCCCCACAAGGGGGGAGAGGGCGCCAGCGCCCAGCTTGGACGAGGTGGGAACCGCCGACACGCTACACCTCGCCGCCGAGATAGAGGCGCTGGACGCGTTCGTCCTTCACGAGGTCGGCGGAGAGGCCGGAGAGCGCGATCGATCCGGTCGATAGCGCATAGGCGCGGTGCGAGATGCGCAGCGCCATGCGCGAATTCTGCTCGACCAGCAGCACGCTCACGCCCTCGTCGCGGTTGATGGCGACGATCGAGCGGGCGATGTCCTGGACAATCTTCGGCGCGACGCCGAGCGAGGGCTCGTCGAGCAGGAGGAGGCGCGGTTTCGCCATCAGCGCGCGACCGATCACCAGCATTTGCTGTTCGCCGCCGCTCATGGTGCCGGCGGCCTGGCGCAGCCGGTCCTTGAGGCGCGGGAAGCGGTGCAGCACGTCGTCGAGTGAGGCGCGCACGCCGGCGGCGTCCGAGCGCGAGAAGGCGCCCATCATCAGATTGTCGCGCACGCTCATCAGCGGGAAGACGCGCCGCCCCTCGGGCACCATGGCGATGCCGAGCTTGACGATCGCCGCCGGGTCGAGCCCGTCGATGCGTTGGCCCTCGAAGGTGATCGCCCCCTTGCGGATGCGGTTGAGGCCGGTGATGGCGCGCAGGATCGACGACTTGCCGGCGCCGTTGGCGCCGATCAGCGCCACCGTCTCGCCCGCCTCGAGGGCGACCGACACGCCCTTCAGGGCGTAGACGTGGTCGTAGTAGAGTTCGACGTTTTCCAGCGAGAGCATGGGCGCCATGGTCTAGAGCCCGATCGTTTCGTCTTCGACGCCGAGATAGGCCTCGATCACCTTGTCGTCGGCGCGGATCGCCTCGGGCGTCCCCTCGGCGATCTTGACGCCGAAGTTGATCACCACGATGCGGTCGGAGATCTTCATCACCGCCGCCATGTCGTGCTCGACCAGCAGGCAGGTCACGCCGCGGTCGCGCACCGCCCGCACCCGTTCGACCGCCTGTCGCGTCTCGTCGACGTTCATCCCGGCGAAGGGCTCGTCGAGCAGCAGGATCTTCGGGTCGGCGGCGAGGCCGATGGCGATGCCGAGCGCGCGCAAATGCCCTTGCGGCAGGTTGCTCGCGAGTTCGTTCCCGACCGCGTCGAGGCCGAGAAACTCGAGGATCTCGTCGGCGGAGCGGGCGAACGCGTCCTCGTCGCGGCGTGCGGCGACGGTGCCGAAGAAGAAGCCGGCGAGGCTCGCCTGCGAGCGCAGGTGATGGGCGACGATCACGCTGTCGCGCGCCGTCATGCCCTTGAAGATCGTGGTCTCCTGGAAGGTGCGCACCACGCCCTTGCGCGCGACGACATGCGGAGCGAGCCCGGAGATCACCTCGCCGCGGAAGCGCACTTCGCCGCGCGTCGGCTTCACGAACGACGAGATGAGCTTGAAGATGGTCGACTTGCCGGCCCCGTTCGGGCCGATCACCGACAGGATCTCGCCCTCCTGCACGTCGAAGGACACCTCGTTGACGGCGGTCAGGCCGCCGTAACGCTTGGTGAGGTCGCGGACCGTGAGGATCGGCGCGGTCACGGGCGCCCCCGCGACGGCCAGCGCAGGCTGAGCAGCCCGTTCGGCAGGACAAGCATCAGCAGGATCATCACGCCCGAGTAGATCAGGAGCTGGTACTGGCCGGTCTGGAACAGGAGGTCCCAGCCGAAATAGAGCACGAGCGTGCCGAGCATCGGGCCGAATACGAAGCCGAGGCCGCCGAGGAAGCAGTTCAGCATGAAGTTCACGCTGTCGTTGATGGTGAAGCTCGACGGATAGATCGACTGGGCGATGGCCACGAAGATCGCCCCGCCGATCCCGCCGAGGAAGGAGGAGATGGCGTAGGCGACGACCCTGAGCAGGGGCACGTTGACGCCCATCGAGGAGGCGAGCTCCTCGTTCTGGCGCATCGCCGCGAACAGCCGGCCGAGGCGCGAATGGACGAGCCGCCAGAGACCCGCGAAGCACAGCGTCATCATCGCCGCCGAGAGAAAATAGAACGGCGCGTTGCGATTGGCGAAGGTCTCGAAGCCGGGAACGAGCGTCACCCCGAACAGCCGGATCGCGCCCGGGGTCGGGATGCTGGTGATGCCGCGCGCGCCGTTGGTGATCGGCAGCGCCAGCGCGGTCAGCCGCGCGACTTCGGTGAGCACCAGCGTCACCATCGAGAAGTAGACGCCGCGCAGCCGCAGGATCGGCAGGCCGACAAGCATGCTCATCAGCGCGCAGAACAGGCCCGCGACCGGCAGGCTCAGCCAGAACGACCAGCCGTAGGTCGTGACCAGCACCGCCGAGGCGTAGCCGCCCACGAGCGCCCAGGCACCCTGACCGATGTTGATCCGGCCGATGTAGAAGGTGAGCCAGACGCCGCCGGACGCGATCGCCAGCAGGGCGACCGAACTCAGGGTGTAATAGAGGTCGGTGCGGCCGGTCGCGGCGATCGCCAACGGGATGGCGACGAACACCGCCGCCAGAAAGACCGCGACCGCGGCGACAGAGCCCGCTCGTCGAGAGTTCGTCATCGCCTCATCCCCACGGCTTGCCCATCAGCCCGTTCGGGCGGATGGCGAGGAAGATCATCATCGCGATGAAGATGACGAGATAGGTGACGTCGCCATAGGAATGCAGGACGGTCAGGCCGACCGACTCGAGCATGCCGAGGATGAAGCCGCCGGCGATCGCGCCGCCGACCACGCCCGCGCCGCCGATCATCACCATCATGAAGGCCTTGATCGAGATCGGCCCGCCGATGCCGGAATTGACGCCGGTGATCGTGACCAGAAGCCCGCCGACGAGGCCCGCGAGCATGGCGCCGAGCGCGAAGCCGACCAGGCCGTAGAACGCCACCGGCACGCCCATGAGCTGGGCTGCGGTGCGGTCCTGCGCCATGGCGCGCATGGCGCGGCCGGGCTTGGTGTATTGCATCATCAGGATGAAGGCGACGATGAAGGCGATCGCGAGGCCGGCGACCAGGATGCGGTCCCACGGCAGGATCAAATTGTCCCACATGAACACGCCGTTGACGATCTTGCGCACGCCGCGCTGCTTCTCGCCGAAGATCAGCAGAATGGCGGCGTCGAGGAAATAGGCGACGCCGGCGGCGAGCAGCATCGTGCTTTCCTCGCGCTCGCTGCGCCGGATCACCGTGCGGAAGAGGAAGCGCTCCAGCACCGCGCCGAGCACCGCCAGCGTCGCCGCGGCGGCGATCAGCGCCACGACGAACGGCAGCTTCATCAGGCCGTAGACCTCGTAGACGACGAAGCCGCCGAGCACGTACATCTGCCCGTGGGCGAAGTTCAGCACGTTCATCAGCGCGAAGATCAGCGTCAGGCCGAGCGCGATCAGGGCGTATTGCGCGCCCAGATACAGCCCGTTGGCGATCACCTGTTCCATGCGAGACTTTCCGTTCCGCGCTCCCCTTCTCCCCTCGCGGGAGAAGGTGGCCCGAAGGGCCGGATGAGGGGTCGGCGCCGAAAGGCGCTCGCGCGCCCACCCCTCACCCCTGACCCCTCTCCCGCAAGGGGAGAGGGGAAAGGCGTCAGTCGACGTTGGCGACGAACAGGGTCTCGAACTTGCCGTCCTTGTACTCGTTGACGACGAGCGGCACGGCGAGCTGGCGCTTCTGGCCGAAGGAGGTGTCGCCGACATAGTGGAGCTTCGCCGACTCGTCCTTCAGGTAGGGGTTCGCGGCCGAGAAGCCGTCGATCGTCTTCTTGAACTCGTCGACGCTGTCGATCGCCTTCGGGTCGGCCTTCAGCGTGTCGATGATGTACTGCAGCGCGTAGACCTTGGTGTTCGACTCGTCGTTGTATTCGCCGAACTTCTTGGTGTAGCGCGCGATGAACTCCTCCATCGCCTTCGAGCGGATCGCCGGGGTCGAGGCGCCGCCGACCGAGATGAAGCCGTTGGCGAGTTCGCCCGCGCCTTCCTCGAGCACCTTGGCGTCCTGCGCCGTCTCGGTCGAGATCAGGCCCTTGAAGCCGAGTTCGCGCGCCGAGCGGATGAGCAGCGGCGCATTGGCCGGCGCGACGCCCGAAAGCACCAGTAGGTCGGGGTTGAGCTTGACGATCGGCGTCAGCACCGGCGTGAAGTCGCGCGTGTCGTTCTGGTAGGTGTCCTTGTCGGCGACCACGGTGAGGCCGAGCGCCTTGGCGGCGGCGACGCCGCTGTCGCGCTGGCTGAGCGGGTCGGATTCATTGGCCGCGACGAACGCGACCGACTTCACGCCCTTCTTCTCCTTCAGATACTTGTAGATCGCCGGGCCGGACTGGTAGCTCGCGACCATGCCGAGCACCGCGTTCGAGGCGGGCTTGGTGTAGAGCTCTTTCGGGAAGGCGTAGGGGAAATAGATGATCCCGGCCTTCTCGGCGACGGGACGTACCGCGGCGGCGCCGTCGTCGACGTTCGGGCCGACGACGTAGTGGATGCCTTCCTGGGCCATCTTCTCCATGCCGGCGATGGCGCGCTTCGGGTCCTTCTGGTCGTCGAAGGTGACGACGTCGATGTCGTAGGTCTTGTCGCCGATCTTGACCCCGCCCTGCGAGTTCCACCACTCGGCGAGGGTCTGCATCGAGCGGACGTTCGAGGTGCCCCAGGCCGCGGCCGGGCCGCTGGTGACGCCGACGAAGCCGACCTTGAGCACCGGATTGGCCGCATCCGCCGGGGCGGCCGCGGCGAGGGCGATGAGGGACGCGAGGCCGAAAAGGCCGGCGCGGACAGTCGAATGGGACGTCATCTTTGGAATTCCTCCGAGTTCGGCCGCGGCGCGCCCCAGTCGAGAGAGCGCGCATCGAGCGACATTCGGGAGGTTGCGGCCCGGGCAAAAACTTGTCAACATGAAGGGGAGAAATTGTCGACAATCCGCCAACATTTGTGCACGAGCGCAAGGAACGGGCAGATGGCGCCGACGGAATCGCCAGCATGCGGCGCACCGGCGCAGAACGAAGCTTGACTTCAAGAGTCGTGCCGCGCTTTCACCGCGCGGGCTGAGCCGAAAAGAGCGTGGGGACCGATGGCGCTGATCGACGACGACCTGCGACAGCCGCACAGCGATGCGGCGATCGTCGACCGGATCGTGGCGGCGGTTATGGAGCAGAAGCTGGCGGCCGGCGCGAAGCTGCCGGAGGCCCCCCTGTGCGAGGCGTTCGACTGCAACCGCTCGCAGATCCGCCGCGTGCTGATCGTGCTCGCAGAGCGCGGAGTCGTGACGCTGCATCCCAACCGCGGCGCCTTTGTCGCGAGGCCGGACGCGGAAGAAGCCCGCAATGTGTTCGAGGCGCGCCGGGCGGTCGAACGCTCGATCGTGATCGCCGCCGCCGCCCGCCTCGACGAGGCGGCGATCGCGCAATTGCGCGATACCGCGCGTGAGGGCGGCGAAGCGGAGGCGCGCGGCGACCGCAGCGAATCGATCCGGCTTTCCGGCGTGTTTCATCTCCGCATCGCCGAAGCGGGCGGAAACGCCGTGCTGAGCAAGTTTCTCGAGGACCTGGTCGCGCGAACGTCGCTGATCATCGGCCTCTATGGCTCGCGGGTGGCGCGCTCCTGCTCGGAGGAAGAGCACGAGGCGCTCGTCGCCGCGCTCGAGACCGGAGACCGCGAACGCGCGGCCTTGCTCATGGAGCGGCATCTCGCCCACGTCGAGCGCCTGCTCGACATCCGCGACGCCGGCCCGACCGCGGCCGACATCCGCAGCGTATTCGGAGCGCCCCGCAAGGGCGGGCCGGAGACCCCCTAACCCTGACCGCGAATCGACCCCATATCTCGTTTGACGGCGCCGCCTGACCGGCCCGTCCGTGATGATTCAGCCCCGAGACTCCGATGATTCCAGTCCACCACGACCCGACGCCGAAGCGGCTTGATGAGACCGGCGTGCGGCGAGGGCGTTGCGCCGTCGGGCGGGGCGGCCCGATCGCCGGCGTGACGCCATGATCCCGGTCTCGATCCTCGATCTCGTCCGCGTCACCGAGGAGACCGACGCGCGCGGCGCGCTGATGAACGCGCGCGACGTCGCCCAGCATGCGGAAGCCTTGGGCTTCCGCCGTATCTGGGTGGCCGAGCACCACAACATGGCCGGGATCGCCAGCGCCGCGACGGCGGTGGTGATCGGCCACATCGCCGCGGGGACGAAAACCATCCGCGTCGGCGCCGGCGGGATCATGCTGCCGAACCATTCGCCTTACGTGATCGCCGAACAGTTCGGCACGCTCGAGCGCCTGTTTCCCGGCCGGATCGACCTCGGCCTTGGCCGCGCTCCGGGAACCGACCAGCTCACCCTGCGCGCGCTGCGCCGTCAGCCCGAGGCGGCGGAGGCGTTTCCGCAGGACGTGATGGAATTGCAGGCGTACCTCGCCCCTGTCGCGCCGGGCCAGCGCATCCAGGCGGTCCCGGCGGCGGGAACCCATGTGCCGATCTGGATTCTCGGATCGAGCCATTTCGGGGCGATGCTCGCCGCCGAGTTCGGCCTGCCTTACGCCTTCGCCTCGCATTTCGCGCCCGACGAGCTGATCCCGGCGCTGGCGATCTACCGCAGCCGGTTCAAGCCGTCGGAACAGCTCGACCGCCCCTACGCCATGGTCGGCGTCAACGTGATCGCGGCCGAGACGGACGCCGAGGCGCGCCGCCTCGCCACGACGCAGCAGATGGCGTTCACCAACATCTTCCGCGGCGCGCGGGGATTGAGCCGGCCGCCGATCGACGACATCGAGACCTACTGGTCCCCATCCGAAAAGGCGCAGGCGATGCGCATGCTCGCTCGATCGATCGTCGGGTCGCCGGAGACCGTGCGCGCAGGGCTCGCCGCGCTGGTCGCCGAAACCGCGGCCGACGAGGTCATCGTCGTCTCCGACGTCTACGATCACGGCGCGCGTCTGCGGTCGTTCGAACTGATCGCGGAGGCGGCTTCGGCGGCGTGAGCGATCCGGTGCCGTGATTCCGGCGCCGGACGGCTCGCCTCCGCCGCACTGCGCGCCGATTCGCGGTCTATTCCTGGCGACTCGCCGCCCTGGGAGACCGCCCATGTCCGACTTCCGAATGGAGACCGACAGCCTCGGCGAGGTCCGCGTGCCCGCCGACCGCCTCTGGGGCGCCCAGACCCAGCGCTCGCTCGACTATTTCCGCATCGGCGCCGAGCTGATGCCGCGGGAGATGATCGCGGCCTATGCGATTCTCAAGAGAGCGGCGGCCTCGGCCAACCACGCCGGCGGGCGGCTCGGCGACGAGCCGTTCCGGCTGATCGCGCAGGTCTGCGACGAAATCCTGCAAGGCCGGCACGACGCCATGTTCCCGCTGCACGTCTGGATGACCGGCAGCGGCACCCAGTTCAACATGAACGTCAACGAGGTGATCGCCAACCGCGCCTCCGAGCTCGCCGGCGAGGCGCTCGGAAGCAAGCGGCCCGTGCATCCCAACGACCACGTCAACATGGCCCAGTCGACCAACGACACTTTTCCCTCCGCGATGCATGTCGCGGCGGCGACCGCGGTGAAGACGCGGCTCCTGCCGGCGATCTCGGCGCTCGAACGCGCGATCGCGGCGAAGGCGGACGCCTGGCGGGACATCGTCAAGGTCGGTCGGACCCATCTCCAGGACGCGACCCCGATCACCCTCGGGCAGGAGTGGTCGGGCTATGCGGCGATGCTCGCGGACGACATCGAGCGGATCGACGCCGCCCTTCCCGGCGTGTACCGCCTGGCGCTCGGCGGCACTGCGGTTGGAACCGGCGTCAATGCCCCGCCGGGTTTCGCCGAGGCCGCGACGGCGGAAATCGCGCGGCTGACCGGACTGCCGTTCGTTCCGGCCCCGAACCGCTTCGCCGCGCAGGGCGCGCACGACGCGCTCGTCCACCTCTCCGGCGCGCTGCGCACGCTCGCCGTCTCGCTGCTCAAGATCGCCCACGACATCCGCCTGCTCGCGAGCGGGCCGCGCGCCGGCTTCGCCGAACTCGAGCTTCCGGCCAATGAGCCCGGCTCGTCGATCATGCCCGGCAAGGTCAATCCGACCCAGGCCGAGGCGCTGGCGATGATCGCGGTGCAGGTGATGGCGAACGACGTCGCGGTGGGCTTCGGCGGCGCGGCCGGCGAACTCGAGATGAACGTGATGAAACCGCTCATCATCCACAATGTCGCGCAGTCGATCGCCATCCTCGCCGACGGCGCCGGCAACTTCCGCCGTTTCCTCATCGAGGGAACCGAGCCGAACCGGAAGAAGCTCGCCGACGACGCCGGACGGTCGCTGATGCTGGCGACGGCGCTCACGCCGACGATCGGCTACGACAGGGCGGCGGAAATCGCCCACCATGCCGCGCGCCACGATCTGTCGTTGAAGGAGGCCGCGCTGCGACTCGGCTTCGTCACCGAAGCCGAGTTCGACCGTCTCGTCGACCCCGCGCGGCTGGCGGGGTCCTGACCGCCAGGCTTGCGCCTCAGGCCATCGCCTTCTTGAGGTTCTCGTCGACCTTGTCGAGGAAGCCGGTGGTCGAGAGCCACTTCTGGTCCGGTCCGACGAGCAGCGCGAGGTCCTTGGTCATGTAGCCGGCTTCGACCGTGTCGACGCAGACGCGCTCGAGGGTCGACGCGAACTTGGCCAGCGCCTCGTTGCCGTCGAGCTTGGCGCGATGCGACAGGCCGCGGGTCCAAGCGAAGATCGAGGCGATCGAGTTGGTCGAGGTCTCCCGCCCCTTCTGGTGCTCGCGATAGTGGCGGGTGACCGTGCCGTGCGCGGCCTCGGCCTCGACCGTCTGACCATCCGGGGTCATCAGCACGCTGGTCATCAGGCCGAGCGAGCCGTAGCCCTGCGCCACCGTATCCGACTGCACGTCGCCGTCGTAGTTCTTGCACGCCCACACGTAGCCGCCGGACCACTTGAGCGCCGAGGCGACCATGTCGTCGATCAGGCGATGCTCGTAGGTGATGCCGAGGCTCTTGAACTTGCCCTCGAACTCGGCCTCGTACACCTCCTGGAAGATGTCCTTGAAGCGGCCGTCATAGGCCTTGAGGATGGTGTTCTTGGTCGAGAGATAGACCGGATACTTGCGCAGGATGCCGTAGTTGAGCGAGGCGCGGGCGAAGTCGCGGATCGATTCGTCGAGGTTGTACATCGACATCGCGACGCCAGCGCCGGGGAACTTGAACACTTCCTTCTCGATCACCGTGCCGTCGTCGCCCTCGAACTTGATGGTGAGGCGGCCCTTGCCCGGCACCTTGAAGTCGGTCGCGCGATACTGGTCGCCGTAGGCGTGGCGGCCGACGACGATCGGCAGCGTCCAGCCCGGCACCAGGCGCGGCACGTTCTTGCAGATGATCGGCTCGCGGAAAATGACGCCGCCGAGGATGTTGCGGATCGTGCCGTTCGGGCTCTTCCACATCTCCTTCAGCTTGAACTCGGTCACGCGCGCCTCGTCCGGGGTGATGGTCGCGCATTTGACGCCGACGCCCGCCGCCTTGATCGCGTGCGCGGCGTCGATCGTGACCTTGTCGCCGGTCGCGTCGCGATGCTCCACCGAGAGGTCGAAGTACTGCAGATCGATGTCGAGATAGGGGTGGATCAGCTTGTCGCGGATCAACTGCCAGATGATGCGGGTCATCTCGTCGCCATCGAGTTCGACGACAGGATTGGCGACCTTGATCTTGGACATCGGCGTAGTTTCCTCGTGGGCCGGAACGGGCAGCGCGCCCCTATAGCATCGCGCTTCCGGCCGTCATAGTTCTGCTTTAGACGAGGCGATCGCGGACGTCGACGGCGAGCAACGGGTCGGCATAGAAGCGCGTCCAGTCGGTTTGGGGGTCTTGAGTCTTGTCGCAGACGGGCGTTCGCGGATTGCAGGAACACCAGCCGGGCGGATGCGGGACGAAGCGTCGGCTGCGCGTCCGCGGCGTCGGAATCGCCTCGGTTTTGCTGGCTTTCGCCGCCGCGACCGTCCCGGCCTTCGCCGAGCCGCATGAAGCCGCGAGCGACAACGCCCTCGCGGTGCTGTGCGGAATCGTCGAGGATTCCGCCAAGTCGCACAATTTGCCGATTCCCTTCTTCACCCGGCTGATCTGGCGCGAAAGCGCGTTTCAGCCGCATGCGGTCAGCCCGGCCGGGGCGCAGGGCGTCGCGCAGTTCATGCCGGCCACCGCCTCGGAGCGCGGCCTCGCCGACCCGTTCGATCCGGCCGCGGCCATCCCCGCCTCGGCCAAGCTCCTCGCCGACCTCTCCCGCCAGTTCGGCAATCTCGGCCTCGCCGCCGCCGCCTACAACGCCGGACCGACCCGGCTCGCCAAATGGCTCGCCGGGACCGGCGGGATGCCGTTCGAAACCCAGGAATACGTGCTCGCCATCACCGGCCACGACGTCCAGGAATGGCGCACGCCGCCGGTCCCGGAGACCTCGGCGCCCGGCCCGGTCGAGCCCTGCGTCGTTGCGATCGGCAAGCTGCGCACCGCGCGCGGCCCGTCAGGCTCGCCGGTGATCTCGGGGCTGTTCGCCCCCTGGGGCGTCCAGCTGGCGGCGAGCTTCTCCAAGGGCTCGGCCTTGCGCGCCTTCGCCCGCGCGCGCCATCAATATGCGAGCGTGATCGGCGAGATGCAGCCGTTCGTGCTCGGCTCGGTGCTGCGCAGTCGCGGCTGGCGGCCGTTCTACCGGGTTCGCCTGCCGGCGCAGACCGGCGGCGAGGCCAAGCGCCTGTGCGACCGCATCCAGGCCGTCGGCGGCGCCTGCGCGGTGCTGAGGAGCTGAAGCCGCGCCGCGGGCGTCGCCTCACCCGGCGGCGCGACCCACGCGATCGAGTTCGTCGAACTCCGCGTCGGTCAGATCGATCGCCGCGCCCGCGACATTCTCCTCGAGATGCGCCGCCTTGCCGGTGCCGGGAATCGGCAGCATGACCGGGCTGCGCTTCAGGAGCCAGGCGAGCGCGATCTGCCCAGGGCTGGCCTTGCGCCGCTTGGCGATCGCGTCGAGCGCGCCGCCCTCGCGGGCGAGGTCGCCGGCGTTGAGCGGGAACCACGGGATGAAGCCGACGCCGCGCCCGGCGCAATAATCGAGCACGGCTTCGCTCGACCGATCGGCGAGGTTGTAGCGGTTCTGCACCGTCGCGACCGGAAAGTATTTCGACGCCGCCTCGATCTGGGCGACGCCGACTTCCGACAAGCCCGCGGTCCGGATCACGCCGTCCTTGATCAGCGACTTGATCGCGTCGAACTGCTCGTTCGCCGGCACTTTCGGATCGATGCGATGAAGCTGCCAGAGGTCGATCGTCTCGACTCCGAGCCGCCATCGGCTCTTCCACGCCTGCTGGATCAGGTATTCCGGCCGCCCGAGCGGGATCCAGACGTTGGGGCCGGTGCGGGCGAGGCCGCCCTTGGTCGCGATCTTGATCGCGCCGTAGGGGTGCAGCGCCTCGCGGATCAACTCCTCGGAAAAATCGGGGCCGTAGGAATCGGCGGTGTCGATGAAATCGACGCCGAGCGCCGGCAGGCGCTTCAGGGTGCGCAGCGCCTCGGCGCGGTCCTCGGGCGGGCCCCAGATCCCCTTGCCGACGATCCGCATCGCGCCGAAGCCGAGGCGGTTGACCTCGAAAGCGCCGCCGATGCGGAAGCGTCCGGATTGAGCTGCGTTGGTCATGGCTTTCCTCTCGAAAGGGCGCGCTCGGATAGCGCGGCTGACTGTAGC
>CAMFKX010000113.1 GCA_945957375.1 uncultured Roseiarcus sp. | reverse complement strand
CCGACGAAGCCGGGCCTCGCGGTGGAAATCCTGCTGACGCTCGCGCTGATCGTGCCGATGGGGCCGCTCGTGTGGCGTCTCGCCTTCCAGCCGCTCGCCGACGCCAGCGTGCTGATCCTGTTCATCGCCGCGATCGGCGTGCATCTGGCACTCACCGGCCTCGGCCTCGCCGTGTTCGGCGCCGAGGGCTCGCGCATCGCGCCGCTGGCGGCGGGCGTCGTTCCGGTCGGGCCGATCCTGGTCAAGATGCAGAGCCTCGCGGTGCTCGCGGTGACCGCGGCGGTGATGGCGGGCCTCTATCTCTTCTTCGAGCGCACGCTGCTCGGCAAGGCTTTGCGCGCGACCGCGGTCAACCGCCTCGGCGCCCGGCTCGTCGGCGTGCGCGTCGACGGCGCGGCGCGGCTCGCTTTCGCGCTCGCGGCCGGCGTCGGCGCCCTCTCCGGGATCCTGATCGGGCCGCTCACCACGGTCGCCTACGACACCGGCTTTCTCATCGGCCTGAAGGGCTTCGTCGCCGCGATCATCGCCGGGCTCGCGAGCTATCCGCTGACCGCGCTCGCGGCCCTCGCGATCGGCCTGCTCGAATCCTACTCGGCCTTTTTCGCCAGCGCCTTCAAGGAAGTCATCGTCTTCTCGATCATCATTCCGTTCCTGCTGTGGCGCTCCTTCGCCCATGGCGCGCCGGCCGACGAGGACGAGGAATGAGCGCCGCTCCCCGCCTGATCGCGCTCGCCGTCGTCGCGCTGGCGGCGATCGCGCCGCTGCTGCCGTTCTCGCCCCCGTACTGGGTCTCGCTCTGGGGCGACATCGGCCTTGCGAGCCTCGTCGCGATCGGTCTCGTGCTGCTCACCGGCGTCGGCGGCATGACCTCGTTCGGCCAGGCCGCCTTCGTCGGCTTCGGCGCCTACACGACCGCCGTGCTGACCACGGCCTTCGGATTCTCGCCATGGGCGACATTGCCGATCGCGCTCGCTACGACCGGGCTCGCGACGCTGGCGATCGGTCTGGTCACCGTCCGGCTCTCCGGCCACTTCCTGCCGCTCGGCACGATCGCCTGGGGAATCAGCTTCTTCTACCTGTTCGGAAATCTGGCGGTGCTCGGCGGTTTCGACGGCATCAGCGGCATTCCGCCGATCTCCATCGCCGGCTTCCCCCTGATCGACGCGCGCGCGGTTTACTATCTGATCTGGCTGTTCGTCCTGATCGCCATCGTGCTGAGCGGCAACCTGCTCGACAGCCGCATGGGGCGCGCCATCCGGGCGCTTCGCGGCGGCGGCGCCTTCGCCGAATCTTTCGGAGTCGACACCGCGCAGGCGAAGCTCGTCGTGTTCGTCTACGCCGGCCTGCTCGCCGGCCTCTCGGGCTGGCTCTACGCCCATGTGCAGCGCTCGGTCAGCCCCTCGCCCTTCGGTCTGACCGCCGGCATCGACTATCTGATCATGGCGGTGATCGGCGGCTCGGGCGCCGTGTTCGGCGGCGTGGTCGGCGCGGGCGTCGTCGCGGTGCTCAACGACCAGCTGCAGAACTGGCTGCCGAAGCTGATGGAGGGCGGCGGCAACCTCGCCGCGATCGTGTTCGGCGTCGTGCTCGTGGCGGCGCTCCAGTTCGCCCGCGGCGGCCTGTGGCCGGCTTTGCGCCGGCTCGGCCCCGAAGCCGCGCCGAAGCGGATCGACTTTTCCGCCGCGCCGCTGCCGAAGACGCCCGCCCCGAACCGCGGCGCGCCGCTGCTCGAGGTCGCGGGCGTCAGCAAGCGCTTCGGCGGCCTGGTCGCGGTCAACGACGTCAGCTTTTCGGTCAAGGCCGGCGAGATCGTCGGCCTGATCGGCCCCAACGGCGCCGGCAAGAGCACGACCTTCAATCTGCTGACCGGCGTCGCGCCGGCGACCTCGGGCGCGATCACCTTCCGCGGCGCGCGTATCGAAACTTTGCCAGCGCGCAAGATTGCGGCGCGCGGGATCGCGCGCACCTTCCAGCATGTGAAACTCGTCCCCGGCATGACGGTGCTGGAGAACGTCGCCATCGGCGCGCATCTGCGCGCCCGCCCCGGCGCGCTGTCGTCGATCTTCCGGCTCGACCGCGCCCGTGAGGCGGAGATCATCGCCGAGGCCGCGCGCCAGATCGAGCGCGTGGGCCTCAAGGCGCATATGCACAAAGCCGCGGGCTCGCTCGCGCTCGGGCAGGCGCGCGTCGCCGAGATCGCCCGCGCGCTCTGCCTCGATCCGGCGCTGCTGCTGCTCGACGAGCCGGCGGCGGGCCTGCGCTACGCCGAGAAGAAGCAGCTCGCCGACTTGCTCGCACGGCTGCGCGAGGAAGGCATGAGCGTGCTGCTGGTCGAGCACGACATGGACTTCGTGATGACCCTCACCGACCACATCGTCGTGCTCGATTTCGGCTCCAAGATCGCGGAAGGCCCGCCGAAGGCGATCGCCGAGAGCCCGGCCGTGCTCGAAGCCTATCTCGGAGGCGTGGAATGACCGCCCCGATTCTCACGACCGACGCGCTCGGGGTGGCCTATGGCCGGGTCGAGGCGGTGCGGGCCGCCTCGATCGACATTCCGGTCGGGGGAGTCGTCACCGTGATCGGCGCCAACGGCGCGGGCAAGACTTCGCTCCTCAACGCCATCATGGGCGTCCTGTCCTCGACCGGCGGCGTCGCCTTCGACGGCCGAGCGCTCGGCGCGACGCCGATCGAGGACCGCGTCGCCGCCGGCATGAGCCTCGTGCCGGAGAAGCGCGAACTGTTCGCCGTCATGAGCGTCGAGGACAACCTGCGCCTCGGCGCCTATCGGCTGGGCGGCAAGGCGATCCGCTCGGGGCTCGCCGACGTCTACGCCCGCTTTCCCCGTCTCGCCGAGCGGCGCACGCAGCAGGCCGGCACGCTCTCGGGCGGCGAGCGCCAGATGCTCGCCATGGGCCGGGCGCTGATGGGCCAGCCGCGCCTGCTCATGCTCGACGAGCCGAGCCTCGGGCTCGCCCCACGCATCGTGCGCGAGATCTTCGCCATCGTCGCCGAACTGAAGGAGACCGGCGTCTCGATCCTGCTGGTCGAGCAGAACGCCCGCGCGGCGCTGGAGATCGCCGACTTCGCCTATGTGATGGAGCTCGGCGAGATCGTCATGCAGGGCCGCGCCGCCGATCTCGCGACCGACAAGCGTGTGATCGAGAGCTATCTGGGGCTCGGGCGGCGATGAGGAACGACCCGACCTCGGCGCTGCGAACCCTCACCCTGGCCGCTTTGCGGCCTTCCCTCTCCCGCTTCGCGGGCGAGGGGGGCGCATTTCCTTCTCCCGCTTGCGGGAGAAGGCGGCCGCGAAGCGGCCGGATGAGGGCCAGCGCAACCGTTTCAACTTGAACACCTGAAGAAGGCCACTGACCATGACCACGCCCGCCGACGAACCGATCGCCCTCGACCTGCCCGCTTCGCTGTCCGCGACCCGCCGAGGACCGATCGCGCATCTGCGCCTCACTCGCTCCGAGAAGCGCAACGCCCTCGACGACGTCACCGTGCTCGGCATCGAGACCTTCTTCACCCGGATGCCGGACGACATCCGCGCCGTCGTGCTCTCCGGCGAAGGCCAGCATTTTTCCGCCGGGCTCGATCTCGCCGAGGTCGCCGACGACCTCAGCCCGCTCGAGCGCGTGATGCACTCGCGCATGTGGCATCGCGCCTTCGAGGCGATCCAGTTCGGCCGGGCGCCGGTGGTGACCGCCATGCACGGCGCGGTCGTCGGCGGTGGGCTGGAGCTTGCCGCCTCGACCCACATCCGGGTGGCGGAGCGCTCGACCTATTACGGCCTGCCCGAGGGACAGCGCGGCATCTTTCTCGGCGGCGGCGGCTCGGTGCGGATCGCGCGCCTGATCGGCGTGCCGCGGGTGCAGGACCTGATGCTGACCGGCCGCACGCTGAACGCCGAGGAGGGCCACGCCGCCGGCATCACGCAATATCTGGTCGAGGACGGTAAGGGCGTTGAGAAGGCGTTCGAACTCGCCGCCAAGGCCGCCGCGAACACCACGACCACCAATTTCGCCGTGATGCACGCCCTGCCGCGCATCGCCGAGAGCAACCCGTCGAGCGGACTGCTCACCGAGTCGCTGATGGCGACGATCGCGGAGATGAGCCCGGAGGCGACGCAAAGGCTCAAGGACTTTCTCGAGAAGCGCGCGGCCAAGGTGCTGCGGCAGAGCTGAGCGCTGTAGGGCGGGGTCGGCGACCCCGCCGGCGGCGGGTAACGCTCGGGTAGGCGGAGCGACTGTCTGGCTTGCTTCGCTTCGCTGGTAATGGCGGGATAGGTTCGGCAAACCCATTCGCACGTCGGAGGCGGGTCATGCTTACGGTCAGCGAAACCTACGCGGCGGAACATCTGGACGAGCTCATGGACCTGGTTGAGGCGGGAGAAGACGTCCTCATCACCCGTGATGGAAAGCCCGCCGCGCTCATGAACGCCGCCGAGCCGAAAAAGCCGCTTGATTTCGAGGCGCTCGCCGCCCTGCGCGCGAAATTGCCGCCGTGGAGCAACGACAGCGCTTCGATCATTCGCGAGATGCGCGACGACGATTTAACGATCAAGGCGCTAGGGGAGGAACAACCGATGAAGATCCCGCTGACTTTCGGTCCGCCGCACGTGGAGGTGGAGAAGCGCGCAGACGGGTCGATGCTGATCCGCTCGCCCGAGCCGCTCGCGCCCTATCCGCGCTCGATGACCGACTGGCTCGACCACTGGGCGCGCGCCGCGCCCGACCGGACCTTCCTCGCCGAGCGGCGCGGCGATGGCTGGCGCAGGGTGACCTACGCCGAGGCGCGCGACCTCGCCCGCCGCGTCGCGCAAGGAATCCTCGACCGCGGACTGACGCCCGACCGCCCGATCGCGATCCTGTCGGGCAACAGCGTCGATCATGCGCTGATCGGCCTCGGCGCGATGATCGCGGGCGTCCCCTACGCGCCGGTGTCGCAGCCCTATTCGCTGGTCGCCAAGGATTTTGGCAAGCTGAAGGCGATCCTCGAGATCCTGACGCCGGGCCTCGTCTATGTCGCCGACGGCCAGAAATTCGCGGTCGCGCTCGCGGCCGGCGTGCCGAAGGACGTCGAGGTGATCGCCGGCGCCAACCCGCCGAAGGACTGGCCGTCGACGAGTTTCGAGGCCTTCACCGCCAGGCCCGCCGGCCCGGAGGTCGACGCGGCGCACGCCAAGGTCGGGCCGGACACGGTCGGCAAGCTGCTCTTCACCTCCGGTTCGACCGGCACGCCCAAGGGCGTCATCAACACCCAGAGGATGATGACCTCGAACCAGGCGATGCTGCGCGGCGTCAACCCGAGCTACCACGTGGTCGCGCCGGTGCTGCTCGACTGGCTGCCGTGGAGCCACACGTTCGGCGGCAACAACAACTTCAACCTCGTGCTGTCGGGCGGCGGGTCGTATTACATCGACGAGGGGCGGCCGCTGCCGGGCGCGATCGAGGCGACGGTGCGCAACCTGAAGGACGTGTCGCCGACGATCTATTACAACGTGCCCAAGGGTTTCGAGATGCTGCTGCCCTACGCTGAGCAGGACGCAGCGATGCGCAAGGGCCTGTTCCAGCACCTGCAGGCCTTCGTCTATGCCGGGGCGGCGCTCGCGCCCCATGTGCGCGAGGCGTTCGAGCGGCTCGGCCGTGAGACGGTCGGCCATGTCGTGCCGATCCTGACCTCGCTCGGCTCGACCGAGACCGGCCCGTCGGCGCTCAGCGTCACCGAGAAGGCGTCGGCGCCGGGCGTGGTCGGCATCCCTAACCACGGCGTCGAACTGAAGCTCGTGCCGAACGGCGACAAGCTCGAGGCGCGGCTGAAGAGCCCGAGCATCACGCCGGGCTACTGGCGCCGCCCCGACCTCACCAAGGACGCTTTCGACGACGAGGGCTATTACAAGCTCGGCGACGCGCTGAAGTTCTACGACGAGGCGGACCCGGAACTCGGCTTCGTGTTCGACGGCCGCGTGGCCGAGGACTTCAAGCTCGCGACCGGAACCTGGGTCAGCGTCGGGCCGTTGAGGCTGAAATTCATCGCCCATTGCGCGCCCTACGTCACCGATCTCGTCGTCGCCGGCCACGACCGGGACGACGCGGCGGCGCTGGTCGTGCCCAACATGCCGGAGTGCCGGGCGCTCGCCGGCCTCGGCGACACAGCGACCGACGGCGAGGTTCTCTTGCACCCGAAGCTGCGCGAGACCTTCTCGATGCTGCTCGCCGCCTTCAACAAGAAGGCCGGCGGCAGCTCCGGCCGGCTCGCCCGCCTGATCCTGATGGACGACCCGCCCTCGCTCGACACCGGCGAGCTGACCGACAAGGGCTCGATCAACCAGCGCGCCGTGCTGGCGCTGCGCGCCGACATGGTCGAGGAGCTCTACGCCGCGACGCCGAGCGCAAGGACGATAACCTGACGCAACAAAGTCCCTTCTCCCCGCTCGCGGGGAGAAGGTGGCCGAAGGCCGGATGAGGGGCCGCGCCAATCTCGAAGGTCGGCGCAGCCCCCTCACCCCAGCCCTCTCCCCGCGAGCGGGGAGAGGGGGCGCAAAATTCAAAGGAGAATCCCATGAAGGTCGCCGACCTCGTCGCCATCGACGTCCACACCCACGCCGAAGTCTCGTGCCGCTGCCCGGCCGACGCCTTCTGGCAACCCTACGAGGAGGCCGCCAACAAGTACTTCAAGGCCGGCAAGCGGCCGACCATCGCCGAAACCGTCGCCTACTATCGCGAGCGCAAGATCGGCCTCGTGATGTTCACCGTCGACAGCGAGTTCGAGATCGGCAACCGCCGCATCCCGAACGACGAGGTGGCGGAGGCGGCCGCCGCCAATTCCGACATGATGATCGCCTTCGCGTCGATCGACCCGCACAAGGGCAAGATGGGCGTGCGCGAGGCGCGCGAGCTGATCGAGGCCGGAGTCGTCAAGGGCTTCAAGTTTCATCCGACCGTGCAGGGCTTCTTCCCCAACGATCCGATGGCCTACGGGCTTTACGAGCTGATCGCCCACTACAAGCTGCCGGCGGTGTTCCATTCCGGCCACTCCGGCATCGGCACCGGCATGCCGGGCGGCGGCGGGATGCGGCTGAAATATTCCAACCCGATCCATCTCGACGACGTGGCGGTCGACTTCCCCGACATGACGATCATCATCGCCCATCCGTCATGGCCGTGGCAGGACGAGGCGCTCTCGGTCTGCCTGCACAAGCCGAACGTCTACATCGACCTCTCGGGCTGGAGCCCGAAATATTTCCCGCCGCAGCTCGTGCAGTACGCCAACACGCAGCTGAAGACCAAGATGCTGTTCGGCTCCGATTTCCCGCTGATTCCGCCGGACCGCTGGATCAAGGATTTCAAGGAGGCCGGCTTCAAGCCGGAGGTTCACGACCTGATCCTGAAGGAGAACGCGATCCGCGCGCTGAAGATCGCGACGTCCTAGGCTTTCCGGGCGTCCGCTCCCACGGACCGTCGTCGCAAACGGCGGGCCTCGCGGAACGACACGAGCCGGCCGTTGTCCTCGTCCCAGAGCGCGAGGCGGATGCAGCGCAAGCTGCGCCACAGCGTCAGCCGGCCGACGTCGCGCAGCTCGGGGTGGTCGCGCAGCACCTCGGGCAGCCGATAGAACGGGATGCCGCTCGACAGGTGATGGACGTGATGCACGCCGATGTTGGCGCTGAACCAGAGCAGCGGCGGCGGCAGGGCGTAGTATGAACTGCCCCACAGCGCCGCGTCGGGCTGACGCCAGGCCGGCGTCCGCCGCCATGTCGTGCCCTCGAACTGATGCTGCACATAGAACAGCCAGACGCCGACCGTCGCCGCGATCACCATGATCGGCAGGTGGACGATCAGGAACGGCCAGAGGCCCGCGCCCCGGATCAGCAGGCCGGCGGCGATGGCGACGGCGACGTTGGTGCTCATCGTGCTGAGCCAGGGCATGGCGCCCTTGCGCATGAAGCCGAACGGCAGCCGGCTCTCGATCAGAAAGGTGTAGGAGGGACCCAGCCCGAACATCACCAGCGGATGGCGATAGAGCCGGTAGCGCAGGCGGCCGCGCCAGTTCAGCGCGTAGAACTCCTGCACCGTCAGCGACTTGATGTCGCCGATGCCGCGCCGGTCGAGGTTGCCCGACGTCGCGTGATGGATCGCATGCGAACGCCGCCAGTGATCGTAGGGCGTGAGCGTGAGCACGCCGATCGCCCGGCCGACCCAGTCGTTGGCGAGCTTGCCGGGAAAGAACGACCCGTGCCCGCAATCATGCTGGATCATGAACATGCGCAGGAGGAGTCCGGCGGCGAGCGGCGCCAGCGCGAACGACAGCCAGGCCAGGCCGTGCGACGAAGCCAGCAGCATCGCGATCCACAGCGCCGCGAACGGCGGGAAGGTGACCGCGAGCTCGAACAGGGCGCGCGGCGCGTCCGCATCGCGGTAGGGGCGGACGACTTGCGCCCAATCGCGCCCGGTCCTCGTCGCGCCCTTCGTTTCCGTCACCGACATTGATCGAACTCCGCCAAACACGCCCCCGAGCCTTCATCGAAGGCGCCTACACAATCGGCTTCAGGGGCGGCGGCGCGTTCGTCCGTCTCGACCAGAAACATTATTCTCGGCGCCGCGCGGCGTCGACGACGCAGCCTATACAGCATCGCCGGCCTCCGCGGAAAGGCGGCGAAAAGCCGCCACCCGCGCTTTGCGCCTGCCACGGCGATGCAAAGGGCGCATGCTCAACGAAACGTCGATCCCGTCCGCCGGTTCCCTGCCGTCGCCGAGGCGCTCACTTCTGCTTGGTCGGAGTCGACGCCGCCGATGGACCCTTCTTGGCGAACGGCGAGACCGGCGCGGGCGCGGCCGACTTCACCGCCTTGGGCTTCTTCACTTCGCGGTTGCCGCGCTTTTGCTCCTTGGCCATGTGCTCTCCTTCGGCGCCGTCGGAGCCTATCCCAGCATTGGGACAGTTTCGGCCTGCGCAATTCCTATTTATCTTTTCAATATAGGGCGCATTTTCTTGGCCGATAGAGGCCCAAAGGCGGACAATTCGCTCGGCAAAGCATTTTTCTTGGCGATCACGGTTTTGCGACGTCGTCGCCGGATATCCCGGAGCCGTGCGGCAGGCCTCGAATGGTGAAGCGGCCAGCCGGCTGGAGCGCGGTTGTTATCGATAACAGACGGAGTTATCCTCGTTGGGCGGCCGGGAGCGCGGGAGGGCGACTTTTATGAGCGACTATGAAATCCTCGACGAACGGTTCGCCAAGCTGATCATCGGGCATGCCAGGCTCGAGCGCCTGTGGACCGGCAGCCGCTGGGCCGAGGGGCCGGTCTACGTGCCGGCGGCGCGCCATCTGCTCTGGTCCGACATCCCCAACGATCGCCTTCTCCGCTATGTCGAGGACGACGGATCGGTGAGCGTCTTCCAGACGCCGTGCGGCTTCCACAACGGCCACACCCTCGACGCCCAAGGCCGGGTGATCGCCTGCGAGCACGGCGGCCGGCGCATTTCGCGGCTCGACCCCGACGGGGTCTGGCGTGCGCTCGCCACGCAGTTCGAGGGCAAGCGCCTGAACTCGCCCAACGACGTCGTGGTCAAGTCGGACGGGTCGATCTGGTTCACCGATCCGACCTACGGCATCGACGGCTACTACGAGGGCGCGTTCGCTGAGAGCGAGATTGGCGCTGCCTTCGTCTATCGCCTCGATCCGGAGACCGGCGAGACGACCGCCGTGGTGCGGGACCGGGTGCGGCCGAACGGGCTCGCCTTCTCGCCCGACGAAACGATCCTCTACGTCGCCGACACCGGCGAAACCCACGTGAAGGACACGCCGCGCGCCATCCACACCTACGCCGTCGGCGCCGACGGCGTAACCCTCGCCGAGGGCAGGCTGTTTGCGACATGCGACAAGGGCTTCTTCGACGGCTTCCGGGTCGACTGGCGCGGCAACATCTGGAGCTCGAGCGCCGATTCGGTGCGCGCCTACGCGCCCGACGGGACGCTGATCGGCCGGATCCCAATTCCCGAGCTGGTCTCCAACGTCTGCTTCGGCGGCCCTCGCCGGAACCGGCTCTACATCACCGCGCAGACGTCGCTTTACTCGATTTACCTCAACACCCACGCGGCCGGCTGGACGCCGGCGTAAAGCCGATGGGATCGACGAACCTCCAGGTAGTGGGGAAGATCACGGGTTGCGGCCCCTACCCCTTCTTCCCCGCGATCTTGGCGATCTCGCGCATCATGCGCAGCGTGCCGGCGAGACGGTCGGCGAGCTTTTCGTAATCGTCCGTCACCACGATCTTCATGTCGGGCCGCACCTTGGCGAGCGAGCCCTGCGCCGCCACCCACTTCACCAGCCCCGCGGGATTGGCGAAGGCGTTGCCGCGGAAAGCGAGCGTCGCGCCGCGCGGTCCGGCGTCGAGCTTCTCGACGTTGGCCCTGCGGCAGAGCGCCTTGATCAGGACGAGCTTCATCAGAAGGCCCACTTCCGCCGGCGGCGGGCCGAAGCGGTCGACGATCTCCGCCCCCATCGCGTCGATCTCGGCCTCGTCCTCGAGCGAGGAGAGGCGGCGGTAGAGCGACAGGCGGGTCGCGAGGTCGGGGATGTAGTCTTCCGGGATCGTCACCGGCGCGCCGAGCTGGATGGTCGGCGACCACAGGTCCTCCTGCACCGCCTCCTCGCCCGACTTGATGCGCTCGACCGCCTCGCGCACCATCTGCTGGTAGAGCTCGTAGCCGACTTCCTTGATGTGGCCGGACTGCTCCTCGCCGAGAAGATTGCCGGCGCCGCGCAGGTCGAGATCGTGCGAGGCGAGCTGGAAGCCCGCGCCGAGCGTGTCGAGCGACTGCAGCACGGTCAGGCGCTTCTCGGCCTGCGGGGTGATCTTGGCCTTGGCCGGGGTGGTGAAGATCGCATAGGCGCGCACCTTCGACCGGCCGACCCGGCCGCGCAGCTGGTAGAGCTGGCCGAGGCCGAACATGTCGGCGCGATGCACGATCAGGGTGTTGGCGCGCGGGATGTCGAGGCCGGATTCGACGATCGCGGTCGACAGCAGGATGTCGTATTTGCCGTCGTAGAACGCGCCGATCTTGTCCTCGAGTTCGGTCGCGGCCATCTGCCCGTGCGCGATGACGAACTTCGCCTCGGGCACGTTCTGGCGCAGGAACGCCGCCGCCTCGTCGAGGTCCTCGATCCGCGGGCAGACATAGAACGACTGCCCGCCGCGGTAGCGCTCGCGCAACAGCGCCTCGCGTACGATCAGCGCGTCGAAGGGCGAAACGAAGGTGCGCACCGCGAGCCGGTCGACAGGGGGCGTCGCGATGATCGAGAGATCGCGCACGCCCGTCATGGCGAGCTGCAGGGTGCGCGGGATCGGCGTCGCCGAGAGCGTCAGCACATGCACTTCCGCGCGCAGGTCCTTCAGCCGCTCCTTGTGGCCGACGCCGAAGTGCTGCTCCTCGTCGACCACGACGAGGCCGAGGTCCTTGAACTCGACGGTCTTGCCGAGCACCGCGTGGGTGCCGACCACGATGTCGATCGCGCCCTCGGCGAGGCCCTTCTTGACCTCGCGCTGCTCCTTGGCCCCGATCATGCGCGAGAGCTGCCCGACCTTCACCGGCAGGCCGGCGAAGCGGTCGCGGAAATTGCGCGCGTGCTGACGGGCGAGCAGCGTGGTCGGGACGACGATCGCCGTCTGTTTCGAGTTCATCGCCGCGGCGAAGGCGGCGCGCAGCGCGACCTCGGTCTTGCCGAAGCCGACGTCGCCGCAGACCAGCCGGTCCATCGGCCGGCCGGCGTTGAGATCGTCCAGGGTCGCCTCGATCGCGGCCTCCTGGTCCTGCGTCGTGTCGTAGGGGAAGCGGGCGCAGAACTCGTCGTAAAGCCCCTCGGGGGTCGGCAGGCGCGGCGCCGGTCGGGTCATGCGCTGGGCGGCGACGCGGATCAGTTCGCCCGCCATCTCGCGCACGCGCTTCTTCAGCCGCGCCTTGCGCGACTGCCAGCCCGCGCCGCCGAGCTTGTCGAGTTCGCCCGTCTCCGAGCCGTAGCGCGACAGGAGCTCGATGTTTTCCACCGGCAGGAACAGCCGGTCGCCGCCGGCGTAGTGGATTTCCAGACAGTCGTGCGGCGCCCCGGCCGCCTCGATGGTCTTCAGGCCGACGAAGCGGCCGACGCCGTGGTCGATGTGGACGACGAGGTCGCCGGCGGTCAGCGCGGCGGCTTCGGCGAGCACGTCGTGGGCGCGGCGCTTGCGCTTGGCCTGACGCACCAGCCGGTCGCCGAGGATGTCCTGCTCGCCGACGACGGCGAAGTCCGGCGCCTCGAACCCCTGTTCGAGCGGGATCACCGCGAGCGGCAGCGCGCCGGGTCGCGCGCTCTTGGCCTGATGGAAGGAGGAGACCAGCTCCAGCGATTTCATGCCATGCTCGGAAAGCACGTGGCTCATGCGCTCGCGCGAACCGTCGCTCCAGCCGGCGACGATCACGTTCAGCCCGCGCTTGCGCAGGTCCTTCACATGCGCGACCGCGGCGTCGAACACGTTGGCGCCCTCGGTCTGGCGCTCGGGAGCGAAGGTGCGGCCGATTCTGCCGCCGCAATCGAAATTGGCCGTGGCGTCCGGCGAAAGATCGAACGGCGTGAGCCGGGCGCGCGGACCGGCTTCGAGACGCTGCTTCCATTCCTGGCCGGCGAGATAGAGCCGGTCGGGCGACAGCGGCTTGTAGTCGGCGCGCGCCCGATCCTGCTCGTAGACCGCGCGGCGTGCGGCGTAGGCGTCGGCGATCTGCGCGACGCGCTGGGACGCGGCCTCTTCGGCGCGGGCGTCGAGCACGAAGGGGGCGTCGCCGACATAGTCGAACAGCGTGTCGAGGCTTTCGTAGAGCAGCGGCAGCCAATGTTCGAGGCCGATCGCGCGCCGGCCTTCGCTCACCGCCGCATAGAGTTCGTCGGCGGGCGTCGGCGCGCCGAACGTCTGCGCATAGGCCTGGCGAAAGCGCTTGATCGTTTCGGTGGTGAGCCGCGCCTCGGTCATCGGCACGAGGTCGAGCGAGCGGAGCTGGCCGACGCTGCGCTGGGTCTCGGGATCGAAGGCGCGGATCGATTCGAGCGTGTCGCCGAAGAAGTCGAGCCGGATCGGATTCGGCGCGCCGGGCGGAAACAGGTCGAGGATGCCGCCGCGCGAGGCGTAGTCGCCGACGTCGCGCACCGTGCTCGCCCGCGCATAGCCGTTGGTCTCGAGCCAGAGCGCCAGCTCGTCCATCCGCACATTGTTGCCGGGCGCGGCCGAGAAGGCGGCCGAGGCGACATAGGCCAGCGGCGGCACGCGCTGGGTCAGCGCGTTGACTGAGACGACGAGCACGCGCGGGCGTTCGAGCGCGCCGCGGGTGCGGGCGAGGCGCGCGAGCACGGTCATGCGCTCGGCCGAGACGGCGGCGTTGGGCGAAACGCGGTCGTAAGGCTGGCAGTCCCACGACGGCAGCGAAAGCGCCTCGATCTCCGGGGCGGCGAAGGCGAGCGCGTCGATGAAGGCCTGGGCGCGCAGACCGTCGCGGGCGACGAATACAAGCGCTGCGGCCCGCTTTTCGCCGGCCGCGGCGAGGGCGCGCGCGAGATCGGCGACGACGAAGGCGTCGTAGCCTTCCGGGGCGCGACAGAATGTGACCGCGCCGCCTTCGCAGAGGCGGCGGACGGCGAAGGAAAAGTCCATTACGTCAAGTCCAGAGGATCGGCGGCGGCGGATCGGCCCTCTCCCCTTGCGGGAGAGGGGTCGGTGAGGCGTCCGGCGCGGTCAGGCGCCCGTCATGCGATGCGCCTCGCGGCGCGCACCCCTCCGGCCTTTCGCTCCGCCTTCCCCCGCAAGGGGAGAAGGGGCGTTCGAGACCCATCACTTGGCCCGCTTCGCCCGCGCGATCATCTCGCGCGGGGCCTGGCTGACGCGGGCGAACAGAGGGGTGTCGAACTCGGCCGGCGTCGGCGCTCCGCCGGTGATCCAGGACAGCACCTCCGGATCGGGGGCGTCCATCAGACGCTCGAACTCGTCGAGTTCGGCGTCGGTCATCTCGGCCAGATTCATGTCGGCGAACGGGCCCATCACCAGGTCCATCTCGCGCATGCCGCGCCGCCAAGCGCGAAACAGAATCCTGCGCCGGCGCGGGTCGAGCGCGGCGCTGCTCAGCATCGGGCCGGACATCGAAAGCCTCTCACTCGTCGCGCCTGCTGTGCAGGACCAATGCGGTTGCCGCCGGACTTGTTCCGGCTGCGCGCCGCGCGTCCGTCGGACGCACGGACGCGACCGCTTATAGGCGCGCACGCGGACAGTGTCAGCCCTCGCGCCGTCCGACGGATGCGCCTGGTTACTCGGCAGCGGCGACGGCGACGACCGGCGCCGGGCGCGGCCTGCCGATGGTCAAGGCCAGAGCGGCCGCGATCAGGCAGGCGACGCCGGCGAGATAGAGCGCGGGAAGGTAGGTCATCAGTTCGGTGCGGAACGCCCCTGCCCCGAAGGCGGCGGTCGCCGCGCCGAGCTGATGGGCGGAAAAAATCCAGCCGAAGGTCAGGTTCGACTTTTCCGCGCCAAAGCGCTGGACGGTGAGCCGCACGGTCGGCGGCACGGTCGCCACCCAGTCGAGGCCGTAGAAGACCGCGAAGGCGGACAGCCCGACGACGGTGAAGTCGGTGAACGGCAGGGCGATCAGCGACAGGCCGCGCAAGCCGTAATAGACGAACAGGAGCCAGCGGTTGTCGTAGCGGTCGGAGAGCCAGCCCGAGAAGATCGTGCCGACGAAATCGAACACGCCGATTCCGGCGAGCGCGGCGGCGGCCGCGACCGGCGCGACGCCATAGTCGCCGCAGAGCGAGATCCAGTGAGTCTGGATCAGGCCGTTGGTCGACAGCCCGCAGACGAAGAAGGTGACGAACAGGATCCAGAAAGTCCGGCTCCCGCGCGCTTGGTAAAGCGCGCGCATGGGGGACGCGAGCATGGCGCCGAGGGCGGGATTCTGCGGCGGGGGCGGCTCGACAGCGCGCGCGCCGAACGGCGCGAGACCGACGTCGAAGGGCCGGTCGCGCAGCAGAAGCAGCGCCGCGACGCCGGCGAGCAGCATCATCGCGACGACGAAGGCGAGCGCGGTCCTCCAGCCGTAATCCTCGGTCAGCTTCGCGAGCAGCGGCAGGAAGACCAGCTGGCCGGTGGCGGTGCTCGCCGTCAGCATGCCGACGACCAGCCCGCGCCGGTGCTGAAACCAGCGCGCGGCGACCGTCGCGCCGAGGACGAGCGCCACCATCCCGGTGCCGAGGCCGATCACCACGCCCCAGAGCGCCACCAGCTGCCAGAGCTGCGTCATCGCCGTCGAAGCGACCACGCCGGTCGCGACGATCGCCGTGGAGGCGACCACCACAGTGCGGACGCCGAAGC
>CAMFKX010000112.1 GCA_945957375.1 uncultured Roseiarcus sp. | reverse complement strand
AGAGACAGGCCTCTACCTGCACCACGCCATCACCCGGCCCGGCGGCAGCCGGGCGGCGCGCACCGGCAAGAAGCCGCCGGAGTTTCAGGCGCTGACGCGCTATATCTTCCCCGGCGGGGAGCTCGACTACCTCGGCCGCACCATCACCAACCTCGAACGCGCGGGCTTCGAGGTGCGCGACGTCGAGTGCTGGCGCGAGCATTATCAGCGGACCACTCGATTCTGGCACGACCGTCTCAGGGCGCGCTGGGACGAGGCGACAGCCGAGGTCGGGGCGACGACGGCGCGGGTGTGGCTCGCCTATCTCGCCGCCTGCTCGATCACCTTCGAGCGCAACAACGCCGGGGTCTACCAGACGCTGTCGCAGAAGCGGGTGCGTGGCCCGAGCGGCCTGCCGCCGACCCGGGCCGACCTTTACCGCTGACGGCTTTTTTGAGAAATCGCGGCGAGGCGGCTAAGGTCGCGTCCGTGAAGGA
Source organism: uncultured Roseiarcus sp. (assembly GCA_945957375.1). GTDB lineage: Bacteria > Pseudomonadota > Alphaproteobacteria > Rhizobiales > Beijerinckiaceae > Roseiarcus. The sequence continues at coordinate 14,975 of CAMFKX010000112.1, read as the reverse complement.
AAGGACATTCATGACGGACAATGTCAAAGGCGGCGATGCGATCAGCGACCGGGAGGTCGAGGACGCGTTCCGCACCGTGCTCAAATGGATCGGCGAAGACCCCGAGCGGGACGGCCTGCGTGAGACGCCGAACCGACTCAAGCGCGCCTATCGCGAATATTTCGCCGGCTACGCCGAAGATCCGGCGCAGGTGCTGCGCAAGACCTTCTCCGAGGTCGACGGCTACGACGAGATGATCGTGTTGCGCGGCGTCACCTTCGAGAGCCATTGCGAGCATCACGTCGCGCCGATCATCGGCCGCGTCTGGGTCGGCTACATCCCGAGCAAGCGCGTGGTCGGCATCTCGAAGCTCGCCCGCGTCGTCGAGATCTTCTCCCGGCGCCTGCAGATCCAGGAGCGCCTGACCGCGCAGATCGCCAACACGATCGACGAGGTGCTCAAACCTCAGGGCGTGGCGGTGGTGGTCAAGGCCGCGCATCATTGCATGATCAGCCGCGGCATCCACAAGCGCGGCGCCGACCTGGTCACCAGCCGGATGCTCGGCGTCTTCCGCGACAGTCCGGTGACCCGAGGCGAGTTCCTCTCGCTGGTCAACGCCGACACGACCGAGTAGGGCGCATGATCGGGCCCTACCGCATCGAAGGCTACGCCATCGCCTCCGCCGACGGGATGATCGCCGACGCGAGCGGAATCATGCCGCTCTCGCTGCAACGCGACGCCGACAAGATCTATTTCGAGGAGGCGATCGAGCATATCGACGCGGTGGTCCACGGCCGCCGCTCGCAGGAGATCCAGCCGAAGACCGCGGCGCGCCGCCGGCTGGTCCTGACGCGCTCGGTCGCCGCCGTCGAACCCGATCCGACCAACGCGCTCGCCCGCCTGTGGAACCCGGCCGGCGCCTCGCTCGTCGACGCGCTCGCGGCCCTCGGCGTCGCGGGCGGCCGGGTCGCCGCGATCGGCGGACCGCAGGTCTACAGCCTGTTCCTGGCGCTCGGCTACGACGCGTTCCACCTGTGCCGCGCTCCCGACGTCCGCCTGCCCGGCGGCCTGCGGGTGTTCCAGCGCGACCGGTTCGACGGCGAGCCCGTCGCTTGCCTCGCGGGCGCCGGGCTCACACCGCAGCCGACGGTCGCGCTCGGCGAAGACGTCACGCTGACAGAGTGGACGCGCGCCTGACGCCGAGCGCCCAAGGATTGTTACCCGCCCGGGCGATATCAAGGGCTTGGGCGCCGAATCCTGCAACTCCGTCGAGGGGAACGCCTCCAGAATGGCAGGGCTCGGCACGCCGGACGCAGGACGAGGGCGGCGGGGAGCGGCGGGGGCGGTCTCGGCATTCCGGCCGCGGCATGCCGGCTGCGGACCCTCATCCTGAGCCTGTCGAGGATGATCCAGCGGTCTCGACCGGCGCCGCCACGTCGACCGACTCGCGACCGCGCCGCGGAGAAAAACCCGGGCGCGAATCGGGGCTTTTCAGGGACTTGCGCGGGAAATTCCGGGCGAATCCGCGCCCGCCAAGCCGCCGCCGCATCCTGCGCGCTCGTCCAGACCGGTGAGCGGGCGTCTCTGAGGAAGGCGGTGGCGAGCGCCTTGGCCGAGCGATCCGCGACCGCCAATCTTGCCGCGCCGTGAAAAGCGGGGAAGACAAGCGGCCGCTCTTCGCAGCCTGCGACTTCTGGATCGCCACAAGCGCCGGGAGCGGCCGCGTGTCGCGCCTGATCGCGTCGGGCGATCGACCTGCTGATTTCCTTGTCAAACAGCATCGTCGCGCGCGCCGCCAAAATCCCGCGCAACAGAAATACCTATAGCACATCTCCGTAAATTCAGCAACAATTTGCCATCGCTCCTTCGTGGCGCGGCCTTCGAAGGCGCTCCGCGCGCGCTGCCGACCCCTCGCGCGCCGCCCGCGTCAGATCGACCCCGCCGGCCAGCGACGGGCGACCTCTTCGCGCACCGGCGTCTCGACCTCGCCCGGCGCCGCATGGATATAGGCGACCGCCGCGGCGAAGGCGGACGCGTCGCGCGCCTGAAGCGTCTCGAGGTAACGCAAGGCCGCCGTAACGGAAAAGAGTTCGCCGCCCTTGCCGGACTCGGCGAAGTTGCTGGCGAGCGCGGTCCAGATCGCGGCGTCGAAGCCGCCAGCCTCCGCCCAGGCGGCGATGGTGGCGAGCGCCTGGGGGTGTCGCTCCTCGGCCGCTTCGCTTCGTCGCCCCGAGGCGAGGTCGACGAATCCGACGCCGCGTGCGCTCGACATGCCCTCGCGCGCCCGCAGCGCCTCGATCGCCGCGTCGAGGTCGTCGAGCGCGCTCGGCGCGGCATGGGTCGCGCATTCGGCGCCGAACGTCTCGTCGACCACCAGCGTCAGGCGTCCGTCCCGCGACACCCGGCAGAACTCGATCGGCAGCAGCGGGCCGTTGGGCGCGAAGCCGCCGGCGGTCGGCAATTCGCCTGGCCCCCGGACGAGGGATCCCCACGCGACGACAGCGATTTTCACGTTGGAGCCTCCGCTTCGATTCAAGGAATACCGGATATCCGACCCCGAGTTCCCACGTCGAGGGCGATTTTTGTCATTGCCGCATTCGACAGGCCGGCCGGGCCAGGACCCCCAACATGTCGCGTTCCGACAGAACTGGTCCATGCGCGGTCCGATGTCCCGCCAAGCCTCGTCGACGGCTTGCATCGCGACCGCGAACGCGGGTGGGATGAACGTCCTGATGGCGTCGGACGCCGTCGCGAGTTGGACGCGCGGAGCTGCCGCCGCTCAAGCGAGAACGCCTATTTTCTCTGCAATGCCAATAGTGATCGGGCAACGTCTGGGCATCGTCCGGGCGAATCGTCGCGCCCACAGGGAACAAGCCGCGACATTTCCCCCGCAAGGGGAACCCAGCCCTTGACCATAAAGGTTACGTTGTTGATATTACCTCCGTTCATTTACGGACAATCGGGCGGTTCGCCTGGCTGTCAAATATCATTTGATGGAGGGATTCATGGCGAACGACACTTGGAATTATGCCGGTTCGGCAAGCTGGACGACCGCCGCGGACTGGAGCGCCGGCGTGCCGGTCGCGAGTTCGAACGTCGTCATCGCCAAGGGCAATCCGCTCGTCACGGCGCCGGTCTCGATCGCGTCGCTCGTGACGTCGTCGCCGGGCGTGCTCACCTTCAAGAACGCCGGCGCGAGCACGGTCTCTGGGACCGTCGCCAACGGCGGCAAGCTGATCCTCGACGGCGCCAGCGGACAGGGCGGCTCGGGGCTAACCGTCACCGGCGTGCTGACCAACACGGGCGTGCTGCAGGTCGGCGCTTCGGACGGCTCGCTTGCCGCGACCGACATTGTGAAGACCGCGGGCCTCGCCAACAGCGGCCGGGTGCTGCTCTACGGCGGCGCCGGCTCGGGCAAGGCCGCCCAGGTCGTCGTGACCGGCGCGGCCGGCTTCGGAACGGCCGGAACGCTGGCCGGCTCGGTCTGGCTCTCCGGTTATTCGGCGATCACCTTCGCGAGCGGAACGATATCCAAGGTCGCGAGCCACGCTTCGTTGACCCTGACGGGCGCGAACGCCGTCATCGCGAATTCCGGCGGGGCGGGCGCGAACAGCGCGCTCGCAGCGCTGACGACGAATGCCGGGACGATCGACCTCGTCGACGGCGCGCAGATCACGACCACGGGCGCGCTCGCCAACCCCGGCGTGATCATGATCGAGTCGCACGGGCAGGCTTCGTCGGGGCTGACGGTCGGCGGCGCGCTGACCACGCAGGGAAGCTACTATAGCCCGTCCCTTTCGATCGACGCTGCGCAGGGCGAAGGCGGCTCAACGCTGACCGTCAACGGCGCGCTCCAGTATGTCGGCGTCGTGAAGATCGGCAACTATGGGCTCTCCCAGTCGACCACCGTGACGGCGGCGTCGCTCGTCGCCTTGCCGGGGGGATCCCCCGGTTCGAACTACCCTTCTTCCTACAGCGTCGGGAGTCTGCAGCTCACGTCGGATACGACGACGAGCGCGCAGACCCTGCTTCAGGTCGCCGGAGCCGCGGGGTTCGGCAGCGCCGGAGTCCTGACGGGAAACGTGACCCTGACGGGCGACTCGGCGATCGTGTTCGGGTCCGGGCAGATCAACACGATCGCGGCGGCGGGCAACCTCCTGCTCGACGGTCCGCTGGCGGTCTTGGCCGACGCCCCGGCGCCGACCAGCAACAGCGCCCTTACCGGCCTGACGACGATCGCCGGAACGCTGTCGCTCCAGGACGGCGCGGCCGTCACGACAAGCGGGCCCCTTCAAGCGAGCAATGTCCAGCTCGATTCCTGGAGCGGGAGCGGCGGTTCAAGCCTGACGGTCGGAGGCGGCCTCACCGTGACCGGCATGCTGTCGATCGGTTCCGCGAGCATGACCGACGCCGCGAGCGTGACGGCGTCCACGCTCACCAACTTCGGCTCGGTCATCGTCTCCGGCGATCCGCTCGCCAGCGCGGCAGGTCTGCTGAACGTCGCTTCCGCCGCCGGATTCGGGACGGCGGGAACGCTGAGCGGCTCGGTGATCGTCCATGGCGGCGGGCTGATCGAATTCGCCTCGGGACAGATCAACACGATCGCCCAGGGAGCGTCCCTCACGCTGGACGGGGCTGGCGGGTTCATCGCCGATAAGGGCGCGCTCACCTCCAACAGCGCGCTTGTCGGCCTCGGCGCCGTCGCCGGAACGTTTGCGCTCGACGACGGCGCGGTTTTCGCGTCCGCCGCGGGGCTGCTCAACGGCGGCTCCATCACGCTCGACTACATCGATCCGTCCTATTCCTATAGCAACGCCACCTACGCCGGCGGGTCGAGCCTGACGATCGGCGGCGTGCTCACTAACAGCGGCGCTCTCGACGTCGGCAACGCCGGCATGACGTCGGGCGACGCGGTCAAGGTCGCCGGCCTCGCCAATACCGGCAAGATCGTTCTCGTCGGCAACGCTTCGGCGGGCGCCCAGTCGGTCCTCAACGACACGGGAGCGGCCGGGTTCGGAACCGCCGGCGTGCTGACCGGCGCCGTCGCCGTCAACAACGGCGGAATGATCGAATTTGCGTCCGGGCAGATCGCGACCATCGCGAACGGCGCGTCGCTGCTGCTGAACGGGTCGCAGGCGTTCGTCGCCGACGCTGGCGCGCTCACGTCCAACAGCGCCCTTGCGGGACTCGCGACCGTCGCGGGATCCCTGACGCTCGCCAACGGCGCCACGGTCAAGACGACGGGCGCTCTCGCGGTGGCGGCGTCCAAGTCGATCGCTCTCGATTCCTACGGCTCGACGTACTCGTCCGCGATCACGTTCCTCGGCGGATCGACCTTGACCGTCGGCGGCTTGCTGACCAACAACGGCGCCCTCTACATCGGCAGCGGCTCGATCACCTCCGGCGATACGCTCAAGTCCGCCGGACTCGCCAACGCCGGAACCCTTTCCATCACCGGCGGCGCGTCGTCGAACGCGCGCGCGGTTCTCTACGCGACCGGCGCGGCCGGCTTCGGCAAGGCCGGCGTCCTGAGCGGCTCGGTCAATATCTCCGGTGCCGGCGTCATCAAGTTCGATTCGGGGCAGATCACCACGATCGCAAGCGGCGCCTCCCTGAGCGAGAACGGCGCGCAGGCTTTCGTCACCGACGCGGGCGCGACCAGCACGAACAGCGCGCTCACCGGCCTCGCCAAGGTCGCCGGCACGCTCAACCTGACCAACGGCGCAGCGGTCGTGACCAACGCCGCGCTGTGGAGCACGGGAGCGATCAATCTCGACGGGTACAGCTCCTATGGCTCCGTCTCCGGGGGATCGAGCCTGACGGTCGGCGGCGTGCTGACCAACGGCGCCATGCTGAACATCGGGAACACTGGCCTGACGTCGAGCGACACGGTCAAGGTCGCCGGCCTGCTCAACACCGGAACGATCAGCCTCGTCGGCAACACGGCGGCCGGCGCCCAGGCGATCCTCTATGACACCGCAGGGGCCGGCTTCGGCAGCGCCGGCATGCTCAGCGGCACGGTCAACATCGCCGATGGGGGCCTGCTCGAGTTCGGCTCCGGGCAGATCACCAGCATCGCGAGCGGCGCCTCTTTGACCGAGAACGGCGCCCAGGCGTTCGTCGCCGACGCCGGGACGCTCACCTCGAACAGCGCCCTGAAGGGTCTCGCGTCGAACGCGGGTAACCTCTACCTCAACAGCGGCGCCGCGGTCGCAGCCAGCCCGCTGTCCAATTCAGGATCGATCTACCTCGATTACTCGAATTACGGCGCTTCGAATCTCGCCGGCGGGTCGAGCCTGACCGTCAGCGGGTTGCTGAACAACAGCGGGTTCCTGGAAGCCGGCAACAGCGCCATGTCGGGGAACGACACCATAACGGTCGCGTCCCTCGGCAACACCGGGACGATCAGCCTAGGCGGCAATGCTTCGACGGGCGCGCAATCGCTGCTCATCGACACCGGGGCAGCCGGCTTCGGAACGGCGGGCGTGCTCAGCGGCACGGTCACGCTGTCCGGCGGCGGAGCGATCCAGTTCGGTTCGGGGCAGATCGCCACGATCACGAGCGGCGCCTCGCTCACCCTCAACGGTCCCCAGGCTTTCCTCGCCGACGCCTCGGCCGCGGGTTCGAACAGCGCGCTCGCGGGCCTTGCGTCGGTTGCGGGAAACCTGACGCTCAACAATGGCGCCGTCGTCAAGACGACCGGGGACCTGTCGAGCACCGGCCCGATCTCTCTCGACAACTACACCTACGGCAGCGTCGGCGGCTCCAGCCTCACGGTCGGCGGCAGGCTGACCAACGGCGGCACGCTCTGGCTCGGCGGAAGCGCGATCAGTTCGGCCGACACCGTCAATGTTTCCGACCTCGCCAACACCGGAACGATCAACGTCACCGGCAACGCGTCCTCGGGGGCGCTCGCCCTCCTCAACGACACGGGGGCGGCCGGCTTCGGGACAGCGGGCGTTCTCCGCGGGACCGTCAGTGTCTCCGGCCTGGGGTCGATCGTGTTCGGCTCCGGCCAGATCACCAGCATCGCGAGCGGCGCCCTGCTGACCCTGAACGGCGCCCAGGCGTTCATCGCCGACGCGAGCGCCTCCAGTTCGAACAGCGCGCTCGCCGGCCTCGCGACCAACGCGGGCACGCTCAACCTTTACAACGGCGCCGTCGTCACGACGACCGGCGCCCTGTCCAACACCGGGTTCATCAACCTCGACTATTCCACCTACAGCTACGGAACCACCTACTCCGGCGGCTCGAGCCTCACCGTCGGCGGCGTGCTGACCAACGGCGCCTCGCTCAACATCGGCAACAGCGGCATTGCCGCCAACGACACGGTCAAGGTCGCCGGTCTCGCCAACACCGGGACGATCTCGCTGATCGGCAATCCTTCGGCGGGCGCGCGGGCGCTCCTCAACGACACGGGAGCCGCCGGGTTCGGAACGGCCGGCGTCCTCAGCGGCACGGTCAATCTCTCCGGACTCGCCACGATCGAATTCGCCTCGGGCCAGATCGCCGGCATCGCGAGCGGCGCTTCGCTCACTCTGACGGGCGGCCAGGCGTATGTCGCCGATGCGAGCGCCCTCAATTCGAACAGCGCGCTGGCGGGCCTCGCGAACAATGCCGGATCCTTGACCCTGCAGAACGGGGCCGCCGTGACGACCACCGCGGCGCTGTCCAACACCGGGTCGATCAATCTCGACTATTCGCAGTACAGTTACGGTCCCGCCTACACCGGCGGCTCCAGCCTGACCGTCGGCGGCGTGCTGACCAACAGCAACGTCTTGAACGTCGGCAGCAGCACCACGACCGGCAACGACACGGTCAAGGTCGCCGGACTCGCCAACACAGGCACGATCAACCTCGCCGGCAATACCGGCGCCGTGGGCCGGGCGCTGCTCAACGACACCGGCGCCGCCGGACTGGGAACCGCGGGCCTCGTGACGGGAACGGTCAACCTCTCCGGCCTCGCCACGCTCGAATTCGCGTCCGGGCAGATCACCAAGATCGCGAGCGGGGCGTCGCTGACGCTGAACGGCGGCCAGGCGTTCGTCGCCGACGCAGCCGCGCTGACCTCGAACAGCGCGCTGGCGGGGCTCGCGAGCAACGCCGGATCCTTCACGCTGCAGAACGGCGCCGCTGTCGCGACGACCGTCGCCCTGTCGAATACGGCGTCGATCTCCCTCGACTATTCCTCGTATTCCTACGGACCCACCTATTCCGGCGGCTCGAGCCTCACCGTCGGCGGCGTGCTGACCAACGGCGGGACACTCGGCGTCGGCAACAGCGCCATGACCGCCAACGACACGGTCAAGGTCGCCGGCCTCGCCAACACCGGGACGATCAACCTCATCGGCAATCCGGCGGCGGGCGCTCAGGCGCTCCTCAACGATACCGGCGCGGCCGGGTTCGGAACGACGGGCGTGCTGACGGGTCAGGTCAGTCTCACCGGCCTCGCCATGATCGAGTTCGCCTCCGGCCAGATCGCCAGCGTCGCAAGCGGCGCCGCGCTCACCCTGAACGGCGCCAAGGCGCTCGTCGCCGACGCGGGCGCCCTCACGTCGAACAGCGCGCTCGCAGGCCTTGGAACCGTCGCCGGGACGTTCGCTCTGGAAAACGGCGCGAGCGTCAAGACGACGGGCGCATTGTCCAACACCGGGACCCTCGAACTCGACTACATCCCCTACAGCTACGGCGCGTCTCCGAGCGGCGGCTCGAGCCTGACCGTCGGCGGCGCCTTCACCAACAGCGGAACGCTCTGGATCGGCGGTTCGTCGCTGGCGGCGGCGGACACGCTGTCCGCGACGAGCCTGGCCAACAACGCGACGATCGACCTCGAGGGGCATACGCTGCTGGCGGGACCCATCGCGAGCGGCGGATCGAGTTCGGTTTACGCGTACAACTCCGCCAACGTGATCGCGGGCGCCGTGACCGGGGTCGCGAACGGCGCGGAGTCGTTCAACATCGAGGGCGGAGGTTCGCTGGAGTTCGATTCGAGCGTCGACGCCAACGAGAAGCTCAACTTTCAGACCTATGGGCAGACCGGCGGTCTCATTCTCGGAACCAATGCGGCGACGACCTTCGCTGCGACGATCAACTCCTTCACGACGAACGACAGCATCGACCTGATCGGGCTCGGGACCGGCACGACCGCAAGCTTCCTCGAGAACGGCTCCAACACCGCCGGCGTGCTCACCGTGACGAACGGCGCGCATGTCGCTCATCTCAACTTCGCCGGGGTTTACAAGACCAGCGATTTCACCCTGACCTCGACGGCCACGGACACGCTGATCGGCCACGTCTGAGCGTTCTCAGGCTCCGAGCGCCGCTTGTCGGACGCCTCCGCCCGTTCCCGTCGAGGCGATTTCGCTCGGCGGGTTGCGGCGCGCTATCGGTTGAGTTCCTCCAGTCGCGCCTTGATCTTGGCGATCGGGGTGAAGGATTCCACGGATTGAACAGAGGTATGTTGCCTGTAGACGTCCGAGATCCGCGGCCATGTCGATCGGACGCTCGGGTCGGCGACAAGGTAGGCGGTCGGACACTGGACGTAATTTTTTAGGATCGCCCCGGACGTATCGATCTCTTCGACCAATCGATCCGCCTCGCCGACGTCGACGGCGCTGATGAAGCTGCGACAGTTCAGGCCGCCGTCGTAGAAATCGACGAGACACGCCGCAACGCCCCTGTTGACGCTCGGATTTCCGGACAGGGCAGGAGAAATCAGCGCCGCTCCGAGCGAAACGGTCATCCGCGTGATCTCTTTCTCGTCTTCGTCATCTCTAGAATAATATCGCGTGCGCAAGACCTTCGCCGCGGACAATGGCTTCCATGACTCTGTCGGGTTGGCAAACAATTGGACAGGAGCTTCGTCCGCATAGGCATATTCGCTTTCGCAGACATTGGCGGCGACCTGTGGACTGGATTTGATGGCGACGTCGATCCCGCCGAGAACGCCGATCTTGTAGGCGATCAGGTCGCCGGCGGTTGCGATCATCACCATATCGTCGGGCTTGGTCCTGAAGATGTCGACGATCTGACGATCATTCAGATTGAATACGGTCTTCTCCTGCAGGACAGTCGTCATCGCGTCCAGCGACAAGTGGAACGCGGTATTGATATCGTCGAGCGTGTAAGGCGGAGGCTTCAGGCTGAGAAACGGCGCGTGAAATCCGAGTTTGGCCTCCGGCGCCATATTCCGGCTGATGATGGAGAAGCCATCCGGACCCAGAAGCCTGAAGTGGCCTCCGAGGAACGCCATGGCGCAGGCCGAGTAGCAAACGGCGCCGCGACGGATGGCGGTCGACACCGCGCGCTTTTCGAAGATCTCGGCGAGCGCAACGCCGGCGTTCCAGCTTCCGCCGGCGCTGTTCAGGTAGATCATCGCGAACGCGGACGGAGCGGAATGCTCTCCAATGCCCAATCGATCCAGCAGGCGTTCGACCGCGACAGCGTCGTCGTCTTCGATCGATCCGTTGAGGGAAAGGAGGTAGAGCGGCTTCCCGTCGAGGCGTTTTGTCTGCTCGACGACGAGTTCGGCCGCCGGGCAGGTCGCCAGCGCCGCGACCAACAGCGCCGCAGCCAGGACACAACGCGCAGTGATCATGGGCGCCCCTCGGCGTTAAAGTTCAGGAAGCCTTTTTTCGTCGGCCCCGGCATTGCGCAAGACGTTTCTCAGCGCCGGATCGGGGCTCGCCGATCTCGCCCGCGAAACGACGATTTGCTTTGAAGGTCGCCCGCCTGTGGATTTGCGCCAACCCGGTCCGCCCGTTTCGTCGCGCTCGCCGCAAAGCGCGACCGCGCGTTTCGCCCGGCCGCGCCGATCGTAGCGCTCGCGCGCCTGACGGCGGTCGCCGTGGCCCGATCAGACGGACGACGAATGGCGCGAGGGCGGCGCCGCGCCCGCGACCGATTGCAGAAAGGCGCTGATGTCCCGGGGCGACCTCAAGTGGAGGACCCGCTTCGTCGCCGCCGCTTCGGCGACGAATTGGCGGTAACGGGGCGTCAACCTGCGATGGCAAAGCCACAGCACGCGATAGCTTTGCAGCGTGCTGGTCCAGATCGGACTGTTCGCCGGCCAGCCTTCGGGGTCGACGAACAGACCCTTGAGGAGCCGCTTCGTGACCCACCAGTGATGGGTGGCGAGGGGGAGATCGACGTAGACCAGCGTGTCGGCCTTGGCGAACCTCTCCCACGCGGAGGCGACGCAACCGAAGCCGTCGATGATCCACGCGTCGCGCCGCATCACCTCGGCATGCGCCTGCAGGTAGTCCTCGTGTGGAACGGCGTCCCCGCCGGGTCGATACTGCATGAGGTCGAGCGGATAGAGCGGCAGGCCCGTCAATGCCGCCAGCCGCTTGGCGAGGGTGGATTTGCCGCCTCCGGCATTGCCGAACACCGCCACTCTCTTCATGGCCGGCGCGACTGTGGCGACGGCGAGGGCCTCTCGGTCGGAGGCGCGTTGGACGGGCTGGGGCGGAAACATGAGAAGGATCCCGACGGGATACGGACAAACGCGACGGCTTACGGCCTGATCGGATCAGGCTAGCCGGTAATTCGCGTGTCGTTTCCCTCGGTCGTCACCACAAAACCATACCATTCGGCCGGGGCTTGTCCAGCGACAGCGCCTTGCGTTCGGGACGAGACGCCGCCGATCAGAACCGGGCGACGAGCGTCTGGGCGAGGTCGGCGATCTGGCGTTCGGGCATGCGCCCGACGAACATGTAGCTCTTGCCGCCGCGGGACCATGCGACATAGGACAGGCCGGACTTGACCGACGTCTGCGGCGGCGCCTCCGGCGCGCCGTTGGCGGTCATGCAGAACAGCACCGGCGCGCCGGCCGCGTCGGTATAGGCGATCTCTCCCAGCGGGGCGCCCTCGTAATTGAGATTGACCGCCATACGGTAGCGCAGGCCGGGGACCGCGACCTTGTCCGGCGTGACGGCGACTTGAACCTTGGCGCCGACCGCCTTCAATTGCTCGGACTGCACGGCGCCGTCCGGATCGACGAACGCGAACGTGTCCGGAGTGAACAGCTCCATGTATTCGACGACGGCGGTGCGCCAGCTGTCGGTTTCATCGGGGGCAAGCCTGTTGACCCCGATCCATTGGGCTGCGCCGGCGAGCATCAGTCCGAGGACGACGCCCGCAGCCAGCTCCGACCAGGCGAATCGGCGGCGCACGCCGCCGGCGGCCGGGAGGGCGGCGCGCAGCCGCTCCACCGGCGCCTTCGTCAGCAGCGCGTCGAAGGACGAGACGATTCGATCACGATCCTGCCGAAGCCGCCCGAGGCGGTCGCGCAGGCCCTCATCCTCGGCGAGCCGCTCGAGCAGCCGGCGCCTTTCGTCCTCGTCGAGTTCGTTGTCGATCAGAGCGGCCAGCCGCTCGTCGTCGTGCTCCATCGAACTGCCCGCTTCTATCGCAGTCTCGCCAGCGCGGTCCGCACCGCGGCGAGCCGGCTCATGACCGTGCCGATCGGAATCTCGAGCGCGGACGCCGCCTCCGCATAGGTGTAGCCCTCGGCGTAGACCAGAAGCGCCGTCTCGCGCTGGGCGTCCGGCAGCCGCCCTAGCGCCATTAACACCTCAGACGTCATTCTATTCACTTCCATCGCGTGAGCGCCGTCGATCGAGAGCGCGTCCTCCGCCTCGACGAATCCGCCGGCCTCGCGAACCTTGCGCGCGCGCACCTCGTTGATCCAGATCGAGCGCAGAATCGCGAACAGCCATCGGTCGAGCCGCGTGCCCGCGGCGAACTGATCGGCCCGTTCGATCGCGCGCAGACAGGTCGACTGGACGAGGTCGTCGGCCGCGTCGGGCGAACGCGACAGAACCACCGCGTAGCGCCATAGACGCGCCAGACAGGGCTCAAGGCCCGAACGCACCTCGCGCCGACTCGATTCGCTCATCGTTCCCCCGACCCGTCCGCACGGTCGAAGGCGCCGCCGGCTCCCGCTTCCTCTGCGCTCCGAAGGATTCGGTTGAATAATTTCGGAGCCCGGCTGTTTTCGAGGCTCCACGCTGAAGCGGGAAAGGGCATAGCCATGCAAGTCTCTCTCAATCTCGGATCGGGTGGCAAGCGCGCCGGGGCGTTTTCCTGCGCCGTCGTGCTTTTTGGCCTCGCGCTCGCGGGCTCGGCGGTTGCGGTCGGCGGCGGCGGTGGAGGCGGCGGTGGAGGGGGAGGCGGCGGCGGAGCGGGCGGAGCAAGCGGCGGCGCAGCCGGCTCGGCCGGCGGCGCCGGGGGGACCGGTTCGGGGAGCGCCGGATCGGCTCATCCGAGCGATGCGCCCTTGCGCGCCCAGGCTCCGGACGACCTGACCACCTGCGCTCCCGGACAGGTTTGGGACCGGAAGCATCATCGCTGCCTGCAGCGGCGCAGCGGCGTCCTGCCGGACCCGGAGCTCACCGAATATGCCTATGCGCTCGCCAAGGCCGACCGCTTTCAGGAGGCCATCGACGTGCTCGACATGCTCGACAATCCGGACACGCCGCGCGCGCTCAATTACCGCGGCTATGCGACGCGCAAGCTCGGCCGCACCGACGAAGGGATCGGCTATTATCTGAAGTCCGTCGCGCTCGATCCGGTCTACCCGCAGGTGCGCGAATATCTTGGCGAAGCCTATGTCATCGAGGGCAAGTTCGATCTCGCCCGCGCCCAGCTCGCGTCGATCGAGACGATCTGCGGCGTCAACTGCGAATACTACCAGGACCTCGCCAGGGCGCTCGCCGACGCGAGGGCGCTCTGATCGCCGGGGAGGCGCTCTTGTTCGGGAACCGGATGGCCGGGTGGCTTCGCAGGGGAATCGGGCGCCGCCTTCCCGCGCCGCCTCGGCGACCCGGTCGCCCTGGTCGGGCGAGCGATGATTGGAGAAGATCGCCGGACGCGCCGGCGTGTTTTCCGGGCTCCATGCTGAAGCGGAAAGGGCATGATCATGCAAGTCTCTCTCGATCGCGGATCGGGTGGCAGGCGCACCCGGGCGTTATCCTGCGCCGTCATGCTTTTCAGTCTCGCGCTCGCCGGGTCGGCGTCTGCTGACGGCGGCGGCGGAGGCGACGATGGCGTCGGAGCCGGAGCGGGCGGCGCAGAGAAGCGTTCGGTCGGCGGCCCGAACGACTCGACGCACCGGGCCCAGGCTCCGGACGACCTGACCACCTGCGCTCCCGGACAGGTGTGGGACCGGAAGCATCATCGCTGCCTGCAGCGGCGCAGCGGCGTGCTGCCGGACCCGGAGCTCACCGAATACGCCTTTGCGCTCGCCAAGGCCGATCGCTTTCAGGAGGCGATCGACACGCTCGACATGCTCGACAATCCGGACACGCCGCGCGCGCTCAATTACCGCGGCTATGCGACGCGTAAGCTCGGCCGCACCGACGAAGGGATCGGCTATTACCTGAAGTCCGTCGCGCTCGATCCGGTCTACCCGCAGGTGCGCGAATATCTCGGCGAGGCCTATGTGATCGAGGGCAAGTTCGACCTCGCCCGCGCCCAGCTCGCGTCGATCGAGACGATCTGCGGCGTCCATTGCGAATACTATCAGGATCTCGCCAGGGCGCTCGCCGACGCGAGGGCCCTCTGAGCGTTCAGGAGGAGCCCATGCCGGGAACCGGAAGGCCGGGCGGCTTCGTCGGCGAATCCGGCGCGGCCTTGCCGCGCCGCCTCCGCGACCCGGCCGTCCTGGTCGGGCGCGCGATGATGGCTTTCATCTTCGTCGTCGAGGGTCTGGAGAAGATCGCCGGATACGCCGGCGTGGCGAGCTACATGGAGCAGCATGGCGTCGCGGCGTCGCTGCTGCCGCTGGTCATCCTGACCGAACTCGGCGGCGGCCTGCTGGTGCTCGCCGGATGGAAGGCGGGCTGGGCTGCGCTGGCGCTCTCCGGCTTCTGCCTCCTGACCGCGGTCGTCTTCCATCTGCCGGCCGGGGAGACGATCGAGGTGCAGAAGAACGTCGCCATGGCGGGCGGCTTCCTGCTGCTGGCCGCTTTCGGTCCGGGACCTGTCTCTTATAC